>JALWEG010000042.1:0-88320 GCA_027014155.1 Aquificaceae bacterium | reverse complement strand
TTTGAGGAAAACTCCTACAGGCTTACCCCTAAGGCCATAGATACGATAAAGGGTATAACCGACGTCCTCAGCAAGGTCAAGGGGGATTTCAGTATCCGGGTGGAGGGACACGTAAGTCCCAGCACCGAGGTCAAACCCACGCCTATAATAAAGGATAAGTGGGAGCTCTCCATAAGGAGAGCTACGGAAGTGGTGAAGGAGATGGTAAAGAACGGCATAGACCCCCACAAGCTGTCGGCGGTAGGATACGGGGACTCAAAGCCCCTTTACACCTGGAAGCAGCCCATACTTATGCAGAGGAACAACAGGGTTGAGGTGTATATCCTCTTGGGCAAACCCAAGGAGCTCGGTGGCTGAAGATGGACATAGATAAGGAGGAGGCCAAAAAGCTGATAGCTCTCCAGGAAACCGAGCTGGACATAAACCGCATAAAGAGGAGGCTAAAGAAGATAGCTCAGGAGAAGGGAGAGCTGGAGCTCCTTAAAGGAAAAATCCAAAAGGAGATAGAGGAAAAGGAAAAGGAGTTGGAATCCCTCAGAAAGGATATAAAGAACCTACGCCAGGAGATAGAGGAAAAGGAGGAGCTTTTAGAGAAGACCGAAAAAAAGCTGAGCATGGTGCGCAGGGAGGAGGAGTACAAGGCGTTCCTGAGGGAGAAGGCAAAACTGGAGGACTTTATACTCAAGTCTTCCTACAATCTGGAAGAGATGGAGGAGAGGCTTGCCAAACTTGAGCGGGACTTCAAAGAGAGTGCACGCAAGTTAGAGGGCAAGCTTAAAGAAATAGAAGAGGAAATAGAAGATTTAATTTATGAGGAACGAACCGCCTTAAGGCGGTTGGAGGAGTTGGAGAAGGAAAGGAAAGAGAGGGAAAAGGAACTCAGTCCCGCCCTTTTGAGCTTTTACGGCTCTGCCAAAGATAGGTTTGAGAGCCTCGTTCTCGTGCCCATGGAGGAGGGTGCCTGCGGCGGATGCGGCATGGTGATACCGGACGTTCTTTACTCGGAGATAATAAAGGAGGACTCCATAGAGCGGTGCCCCAACTGCGGGAGGTTCATCTACTACAGGCTATCGTAAGACCTTTTCAAGGTTAAGCTCAAAGATGTTTTTACCCTCTTCGTACCTGTAGCCTATCTCAACCCCGTGCATCTCAAGTATGTACTTGACTATGTAAAGGCCGAGCCCCAGGCCGTTCCTGTTTCTCTCGCTCACCTCCTTAGAAAAGGGCTCAAACATGTACTCTTCGGGTATGCTAACCCTATCTCCCGCGTTCACTATCTTGAGTCTCTTCTTCTCAAAGAGAATTCTCACCTTGCCGTCGGAACTGAACTTCAGACCGTTGTCTATCAGGTTTTTAAGGGCTACGGCAAACATATCGGGGTCAACCTTAACCTTCACGTCCCGGGGTATATCTATCTCTACCAGCTCTCTGTCTTGCAAAAGCAAGCTTAAGGCTCTATCCACCAGTTCGGTTAGGGCTACATCCTCCTTCCGGAGCTTAACCTCTCCCACCGCTATGCTCTCCGCCGTAAGCAGCTCGTTTACCAAGGTCTCAAGGCGCCTAAACACCCCCGAGAGTATCTCCTTCTTCCTCTCGTCCTCTAAGAGCTCCACGGCCAACTTGCCCTTGGTTATGGGAGTCTTAAGCTCGTGGGCTATGTTCCTGAGAAATAGCTGTCTGGTGGAGGTTATCTTTCTGAGTCTCTTTACCGCCTTATCCAGCTCAATGGCTACGTCCCCTATCTCGTCCTGACGGCCTATGTCAAAGGAGACCTGCAGGTCTCCCTCTCTGAACCTCTTTATCTTCTTCTGGAGAACCCTCAGAGGGTTTATGCTCCTGATTATGCTCAGATACAGGGCCGCCATGCTGAAGGTGGAGACGAAGAAAACGGCCAAAAACAGCGCTCTGATTTCCGAAATCCTCTCCATCTTCTCTATCATGAACATGCCGCCGCTGGAAACGAAGAGAAAGTACTTATTCCCCTTGTACTCATAAACTATCACCCTGAATCGGGGAAACTTCTGCAGCAGGATTACCTCTCCCCTGTTGGCAATCTTCTGTATCTCTCTGGGGTTGCTCAGGAGCTTCATATCCCTGCGCGCCTGAAGGTTGGGAAACCCACCGCTTCTCAAGGTCATCAGAATACTCTGGACGAAGTTGAGGTCTTCCCTCCTCTCCAGCGCTCTGTATATGATAGACAGGAAGAAGCCTACGGTAAGGAGCGCTATGAGAAACAGGAGGTTGAGCTTAAAGAATATGGAGTGCTTTCTCATCCTACAAACTTGTAGCCCACGCCGCGAACGGACTTTATGTACTTAGGACTCTTGGAGTCGTCCCCTATCTTCCTCCTCAGACGGCTGATTATCACATCCACGCTCCTATCAACGCTGTCCCAGTGCATAGATGAGGTGTTCTCCAGTATGTAGTCCCGCGATAGAACCCTGCCCCTGTTCTCTATGAGCAATGCCAGCACCTCGTACTCGGCTACCGTCAGTTCCAAGAGCTTTCCACCTTTGTAAATCTGCATTCTCTCTCTGTCCAGCTGGAACTCGCTATCCCTGGGAGATGAGGACCTCTTATACCTGCGCAGAACCGCTTGAATCCTCGCAACCAGCTCGCGGGGTTCGTAGGGCTTAGCTATGTAGTCGTCCGCGCCCAGCTCCAAGCCCACCACCTTGTCGGAGGTGTCCCCCCTCGCGGAAGATATTATTATGGGTATATCGTACCTTTCCCGAACGCGTCTGCACACCTCAAGCCCGTCCATGTAAGGAAGGGTGAGGTCAAGTATGAGGAGGTCGTAATGCTCGTTTTTGAGCATATCCATTATGTATTTGGGGTTTTCAATATTCTTGAGTTCTATGTTGAACTTGGCGAGATACTCCTGCAGAAGCTCCGCTATGTCCGGGTCGTCCTCTACCATTAGAGCTTTTACCATCAAACTATTAATTTTATACTTGATACTTGATTAGGGCAAAGGAAACCTGATGGTAAAGACGGTGTTGCCCTTTTCCTTACTCACCTTAAGACTCCCTCCGTTTCTCCACACCAGCTCCCGTGTGATGTAAAGGCCCAGCCGACCCTCCCTGTAGGCCTGCATTATCTTCCCTTCCTCTAAACCCGCTCCGGTGTTCTCAATGCGCAGGCTCACGTATCTGCCATTTCTCTTTAAAAGTATGCAAACCTTGCCCTCGGGAGTATTCTTGTAGGCATTTTCCAAAAGGTTGTTCAGTACCTCTTCCAAGTCCGCCGGAGATAGGAAGCCCTTTACATCCTCCTCCAGCTCCAGCTCAAAGCAGATACCCTTCTGAGAGAACCGTAGCCTCCACATCTGAGCCACCTTTTTTACCAGCTCCGATATGTCAACGCTCTCCGGTTCCGTCCTTTTAACGCTCTTGCGTATGTCGGCCAGAACACTCTCAAGGAGTTCTTCCATCTTGTAGGTCTCCTCTATCAACCTATCTATGTAATCCGGCCTTTCGGTTTCCGGTATCACACCCTCCTTTATGCCTTGTAGGACGTTTCTGAGGTTGCTTACGGGGGTTCTCAAGTCGTGGGCGAGCCTGAGCAATAGAAATCTTTGGGCTTCAAGTATATCAAGTATCCTGCTTGCCTGATTCCTTATAACCTCCGCAAGGTCGTCTATCTCGCTTATGAAGCTCCCCTCTATATCTACGCTGAAAGGTAGCCTATCCGTTGAGTCGCTCAGTTTCCTTATCTCTCCGCTCACGAGACGGGACAGCAGGTAGGCGAGCAGAACATACACGGGCGTAAAGGCCAAAATAGAAAGCACTATCTTGGTAGTCATCTTCCTGCCTATAGGAACGCCAATTATCTTCACGGTAAAAAAAGCTATAAGGGAAGCCACGCTTACGTAGGTAATCAGGAGCAATAAGAAAGAAAGCCAGAATATAGAAACCTTTTTAGCTCTCAACCTTATACCCGAAACCTCTGACCGTCTTTATCCTCTCGGAAGCTCCTTTGTCAACTTCCATAATCTTGGTTCTTATCCTATAGATGTAGGTGTCTATGATGCGTTCGTATTCCGGAGGCCGAACACTGTAAAGCTCGTCTATCAGCTCTTGCCTTGATACCACCCTTCCCGCACAGGAGATTAGCTTCTTCAAAATCTTAAACTCCTTGGAGGTAAGCTCAACTTTCTCTCCATTAACGTAAAGGCTCTTGTCGGCATCGTTTATCTCCAGCTCCCCAACCTTGAGTATAGAGTCTCCGCGCCGAGCCTCCGCCTTGCGCCTCCTTCTCAGAAGGGCCTTCACCCTCGCTATCAGCTCTCTCATATTGAAGGGCTTGTTCATGTAATCGTCCGCTCCTATTTCCAGTCCCACTATTTTGTCTTCGTCTCCATCTTTGGCGGTCAGTATGAGAACCATACAGTCGGGTGAGAAGGCCTTACACAGCTCAAAACCGTCCTCGTCCGGAAGCATTAGGTCAAGTATTACCACGTCTGGACGCACAGAGCTGAACCTATCCAGAGCGCCTTTGCCGGAGGAGGAGGTATATACTTTGAAACCTTCCTTTTCCAAATACCTTCTGAGCATGTCCAGCATCAGGGGGTCATCTTCTACTATAAGGACTTTGCCCTTCATAACAACCTATTTGAAAACACTTTCAACTCCATTTCAAGAAAAATTCAAGTTGGCCGGGTAATCTTAAATCAAAATCCCAAACAAAGGAGGAAAAGGGTATGAAGAGGACACTTTTGGCCTTGGGAGCTTTTATAGGCTTTGGCCTCGCACATGACTGGGAGCTGACCGCACCCACGGGGCTGTCTTTTGGAAAGATAAAGGGCTACGAGAACTGGCACGTGGTAGCCACCCACTACAGAACGGACAAGAACGAGCTCAGATACATCATAGGCAACGACAAGGCCGTGGAAGCCTACAAAAAGGGTGCCAAGAAGTTTCCCGAGGGAGCTATCCTCGTTAAGATAGGCTACAGCCTAAAGAAGAATCCCGACTTTCCCAAGTCCGTTGAGCCGGACGTTATCCAGAGGGTTGAGTACATGATTAAAGACTCTAAGACTTTCAAGGACACGGCTGGTTGGGGCTTTGCCCGCTTCGTTTACGACGCCAAGAAGGGTGAGTATAAGGTATTCGGAAAGAGCGCCAAGGATTACGCTCAGTGCTTCGCCTGCCACAGGTCCGTGGAGAGAAAGGACTTCGTGTTTACCGATTATGTGAGAAGGAAGTAATCACTCCTTGGAAACCCTCAGAACCTCCTCAAGGGTAGTTATCCCCCTTGCAGCTTTCTCCAAGCCGTCTTTCAGGAGGGGGGTCATTCCCCCTCTTATGGCTTTTTCTCTTATCACAGAAGCGTCGGCCTTGCCTATTATCAGGCTCCTTATCTCGTCATTCACCTTAAGGACTTCGGCTATAACGGTTCTACCCCTGTAGCCCGTGTGCTCGCAAGCACCGCAACCCTTTCCTCTAAAGAGCCTGCCGGGAACCTCAAGCCCTTGGGCTCTGAACGTATCCGCCTCCTCTCTGGAGGGCTCGTAAGCCTCCTTGCACTCCTCGCATATCTTTCTCACGAGCCTCTGGGACATGACCCCCACCACCGCAGAGGCTATCAAGAACTCCTCCACACCCATGTCTATGAGCCTGGTGAAGGCGCTGGGCGCGTCGTTTGTATGTAAGGTTGCGAGAACCAGGTGTCCCGTCAGAGAGGCCTGCACCGCTATCTGTGCCGTCTCGGGGTCTCTTATCTCTCCCACCATTATCACGTCCGGGTCCTGCCTGAGTATCGTCCTCAGAGCGGAAGCGAAGGTCAGTCCTATCTTGGGATTTACCTGAACCTGAACTAAGCCTTTAAGGGTGTACTCAACCGGATCCTCAACGGTTATTATCTTCCTGTCTCCCAAGTTTATCTCCTTTATGGCAGAGTAAAGGGTGGTGGTCTTTCCGGAACCTGTCGGACCCGTTACCAAGAGCATACCGTAGGGTTTTTTTATGAACTCCCTTATCTTGCCGAGGTCTTCCTGGGAAAAGCCGAGGGTGTTCAGGCTCAGGTTCAGCTCTCCCTTCTTGAGCAACCTCATCACCACGCTCTCGCCATGTATTGAGGGCAGTGTGGACACCCTTATATCAAACTCCTGAGAGTTAAGCCTGTGGGAGAACTTGCCGTCTTGGGGCAGTCTCTTCTCGGCTATGTTCAGTTTGGCGAGTATCTTTATACGGGAGACCACCGGGGGAGCCACGTACTTGGGCAGCTTCCTGAGGGTGTGCAGAACTCCATCTATACGGTACCTTATCTCCACGTCCTCCTCAAACTGCTCTATGTGTATGTCGGTAGCTCCCTTGAGTATGGCATCGTTTATTATGTCGTTCACGAACTTGACCACCGGCGCCTCCGAGGCTATGTTCTCAAGCTCCTTTTCGTCAATCCCCTCCTCGTCAAGCTCAATATCAAAGGTGGGTATGGACTCCTTCAAGAGGGAGTCCAACCTTTCGCGGGAGACCTCCTCAAGTATCACCCTCTTGCCGGTGATTTGGTATATAAGGTCTTCAAGGTAAGGGTCCCTCTGGGTTGCAGCCAGCTTTATGAAGTCCTTACCCTCTTCCAGAAGGGCCAGGCCGTTCTTTCTGAGAAAATCGTAGCTGAGCCTCGCCTTCAACGTATCCATAGTCCGAATATCTCTGCGCTCAAATAGTATGTTTCCCTACCCTTGTATCTGTCAAGGATTATGTCTACGGACTCAAACCCCGTTATCTTTTCTTCACCCTTTTCCACCGAGAACATGAACTCCAATAGATTCCTTAGGTCCCGGCTGTTGTACCTTCCCCTCAACCTCAGCTTCTTTACGCCGGACATAAGCTCGTTGCCGGGTCGCTTGGACACACCTTCCTCCACCACCTCGCTTCTCTTGGCTTTGGCGGATATGCTGTCTTTGAAAACACTGAAGGCAAGTGTCTCCGTCTTCTCGGTAAAGAACTTTCCTTTAAGTCTCTCAAAGCTTTCATCTACTTCTATCTTCCTCTTCTTTAGCTCCTCAAGCTTGGCCGCCTTGCTCCTATACTTCTCGTAAAGGAGCCTCTGCCTTTCGTAATCCTCTTTCAGCTCAGAGTAATACTCCCAGTAAGGTTCAAAGACTAAAAGATAACCTACGGTTGCAAAGAATAAAAAAACTACAGAGATAAGAGAAAGCCTCTTGGGTCTTGAGGCTTTGCCCCACCACTCCGAGAGCTTAGAAAGCTTCCCCATCACTCCGATATCTTGAGAACGTCCTTCAGAGCTTTGACCTTCCTCCTGAAGGTGGAGACGGCCTCCTCGTTCTCTTCAGGAGTCTCTATGACGGACGCCTTTATCAGAACCACCAGCTCCGTGGTTGAGGAGGACTTGTCTCTGGTGGAGAACAGCTCTCCCACCAAGGGCACATCGGAAACGCCTGGCACTCCCCTGCGGCTGTCCTCAAATCTGTTCTGAATTATCCCCCCCAGCAGGGCTATCTGTCCGTCCTTGAGCAGCAAGGTGGTGGTGGCAGAGCGTTTGGTAATTATGGGAGACTTTATGTCGGGGGATATGTTGTTGGGAATTGCGTCGCTGACCTCCTCGGTAATCTTGAGAGTTATAGTTCCCGATTCGCTTATTATGGGCTTTACCTTGAGGATTATACCCGTAGGCCTGTACTGAATGGAGTTGCTCACGGAGGGCACCCCACCCGAGGTGCTTATCAACTGCTCCGAGAGCACGGGCACCTCGGAGCCCACCTCTATGACCGCCTCCTCGTTGTTCTTGGTGAGTATGTGGGGTGCGGAAAGAACTCTCAGCTCCGTCTTCGCCGCTAAGAAGTTCAGGATTCCCCTTATGTCGCCTTTGGGATTGAAGATTATACCCTTAAACCCGGATAGAGCAGCCGCACCTCCCCTGAGTCCGAAAGAGGTCTCCACGGAGAAGGGCATGTCGCTGACCAACCCCTTAAAGAGACCCTCTATGCCGTACTTTAGGCTGTCTCCCAAGGACACCTCGGCCACCACCATCTCAATGAGTGCCTGCTTGGGAACCCTGTCTATCTCTTTGACCACCCTCTTTATAACCTTGTACTGGAGGGGTGTAGCCTTCACTATCAGGGAGTTTGTGTTCTCGTCCGCCACTATGCTCCCCTTAGAAACCACCCTGGCCTTTTTAGAACCCGTCTTAGTCCTACTCTTTATAAGAATTTCCTCCAAAGTCTGAACCTGTATCTTCTTTTTGGCTCCTTGCGTAAGCGATTGCTCCTGCTGTTTGGCCTTTACACTTGCCTTGGAAACTTTCTTTCCCTCACCCACCGAGGATATCTCCTCAAGAACGTTGAGTCTGTTCAAGAGTCCGGCCACCTCTTTGGCCTCGGCATGGTTCAGCCTTATTATGTAAAGCCTCTTGTTCTCCTGTCCCTCTTGGCTCTCCATAAGCTCTATCCAGTCCATTATATCGTTAAAGAGCCTTTTATCCTTGGCCACCACCACCACCATACCCAGCTCGTCCAAGCTCTCTATCACCGAACCCCTGTCGCTCTTACCCAGGAGTGCGAGAATCTTCTCCACGTTGTTCTTTATCTTCTTAGGGGGAAGCTGAGTTCTTATGAAGGCCACTTCCTTACCCTTGTAGAAGGGAGTATCTATCTCCCTTATGAAATCTTTAAGAACCTTCAGACGGCTCTCATCGTCAATTACGAGAATACCGCCTTTGGAGACGACCACCTTACCCACGGGAGAGACGAAGTTGCCCACCACCCTCCCTAAAGTGGAAGAATCTACGTACTGAGGACTGAAAGCTAAGACAGACATATTCCTACCCAAGGGTTTGGCCTGGGTGGGCAGGACCTTTATTGTTCCGTTCTCGGCAACGGTGGCGTATCCCATGCTTATGAGTATGTCCTTTATAACGTCCACAGCCTCCTCTTTGGTTATGCCTTTGATGTGTAGGGTTATGGGGTTATCTATGCTCTGGGGTATGACGTAAGAGACACCCAAAACCTTGCCGAACACCTCCTTAAGGACATCGGACAGGGGAGTGTTCTCAAAGTGAAGCTCTATCTCGCCACCCTTACGGGTCTTTTTAACCTCTCGTTCCCGCTCGTACTTCTTTCTATAGACTACCCTATCTTTTTCCTTTACGGCTACCTTCTCCTTGGAGATTTCAGCTTTGGCCTCCTCGCTTACCTGAGTCTTTTTAGTTCTATCCGCCTTCAAGGTGTAGGTGTAATTCTTGTCCGGAAGCAGGTATGCGCAGGAAGAGAGCAGCAGTGAAGCCATAAGAACTGAGAGAACCCTTAGAAGTTTTCTCATAATCTTTGTATGTATTATACTAACCTTCCGGTAGTGGAATGTTCAGTTTCAGAAAAACCGGAATAGAGATAACTAAAAAGGGCGTATATGTGGTATCAAAGCTCTTAAAATCCCAAGAGAAGGCCTTCTTTCACTCCTTGGAAGAGTTCCTTGAGTCCAAGCTGTCCAAGGGCTCCCTTGCGGTGGCTGTTGCGAGGGATACGCTTCTCGTTCGTAAGGTTCGTCTGCCTTCTCAGGCGGCGGAGGACTTGGAGGAGGCTCTGGCTTACTCGGCCGACGAGCTTTTTCCCGCCAAAGGTCTGTTTGTGAGGGGACACAAGCTCTCGGAAAAGGAAGAGGAGATAGAGGTTCTCGTGTGGGCTATGGATGAGGAGCTGTACGAGACCCTGTCCCACGTAAAGGGCGCCAAGCTTATACTCCCGACACCATACCTTTACCCGAGCGAGTTTTCCGAATCTGAATTGGTCAGGGATTTGGGGGAGGCTAAGGAGTTAAACCGCTACAGGGAGGGTAAGCTGGTGGACAGCTTTCTGCTGAGCGATTCCAAGACCCCCAACCTGCCTCAGGACGAGTTTCTGGGCGCACGCCTCGCTCTGGAGGCTCTTAAAGAGGGATATAAAACGGAGTTCTCCTTTCTGGATAAAAGGGTTTTCGTCAGCAAGAGGGTAGTTAGATACTCCCTCGCCTCACTCTTGATAATCTTTGCGCTGTCTTCAGTCGCCTACTACAACGTGCATAACCTTAAGGGAAGACTTAAAGAGGTAAAGAAGGAAGTTTCAAGGCTGGCACCCCAGGTGGAGGAATACAACCGCCTACTTGACGAGTTAGAACGCAAGAGAGCATTGATAGAGCTTGCGAAGCACCAACGGAGCGATGTCTTAGGTATCCTTAAAGAGATAACCTACCTGCTCCCAAAGGACACCTGGTTAAAGAGGTTCTCCTACAAGGGAAAGAAGGTTCTTCTGGAGGGATACACCTCCTCCACCACCAACCTGCTGCGCAAGCTTGAGGACTCCGGAAGGTTTCGCTCCATAAAGCTCAGCGGCACACCCCGTAAGGAGAAGGAGGGAGAGTCCTTCAGCATAGAGCTGGAGCTTAAGTAAGCCATGGAGTTCAGGTACAAAGCTCTTTACGAAGATAGGGTGGTAGAGGGAATAGTGGAGGCTACCACCAAGTCAGAGGCGGTTCTCAAGCTTAAGAATCAGGGCTTTAGGGTTTTGTCCCTGAAAGAGCTGAAAGGTAAACAGGGCAAAAGCGACAGCAGATTCCTTGAGGAGTTTTCCAAACAGCTGCTACAACTGCTCAGGGCGGGCTTGACCATAGATAAGGCCATTCTCTTCATAGCGGAAAGCAACAGGAAGTATCACAGGCAACTCATGGACATGTACAGGGAGCTCAGGTCTGGAAGCGGCCTATCTACCGCCATGAAGTCTTCGGGCATATTCCCCGCCGAGTTCACGGAGGTGGTCAGGGCGGGTGAGGAAGCCGGGAGTCTGGAAGAGACTCTTGAGCTGATTCTTGATTTTATAAAGGAGAGCAACGAGCTAAAGAGCAGCGTGAGGAGCGCTCTGATATACCCCTCCTTCCTCATGGGTGTTAGTCTCCTGTCCTTGATGGTTATCTCAATGTACGTGGTGCCTAAGTTTAGGCTCGTTTTTGAGAGCATAGACGCCGACATTCCCACCATAACAAAGCTGGTGTTCGGATTTACGGACGTACTTAACTACCTCATAGTCGGAACCCTAACCCTCGCTCTCTTACTACTCCTATATATAAGGTGGGCTATGGGCAACGACGAGAGGAGAAAGTCCCTTGAGGGATTGCTGCTCAGGCTTCCCGTTGTAGGCAGGTTCGTTCTGGATGTAGAAATCATGAAGTTCGCTCAAACCATGTTTACTCTCCTAAAGGGCGGTGTGGTGCTCAACAGCGCCTTGGCGATTGCCAGCGGTGTGGTCTCCTTGGTACTCCTGAGGGAGAAGATTCTCAAGCTGAGCGACGAGGTGGTCAAGGGAGCCTCGCTGTCCTCGGCCATGAAGAGACAGGGTATATTCCCAGAGCTGGTGATAGAGATTGCCTCCGTGGGTGAGCAGACGGGGGAGCTGGGCGGAGCCTTCTACCAGATTTACATCACTCTAAACGACAGCTTTAAGACGTCGGTCAGGAGGTTCCTGACCATGCTTGAGCCGGCCATAATACTGCTCATGGGTCTCGTGGTGGGCATAATCGTATTCTCCATGATGTTAGCCGTGTTCAGTATATCCGGAAGCGTCTGAGCTATAATATTACTCTCCCAACGGGGTGTAGCTCAGGTGGCAGAGCGTCGGCTTTGGGAGCCGAAGGTCGCAGGTTCAAGTCCTGCCACCCCGAAGGTTTTCCGAGATTCTATTTTTCCTTTTCCGAAATATTTCCGAAATTAACGGCATTTACTACGCTGTGGAGATAGTCGTCCGTTAGATGAGCGTATCTCTTAGTCATAGACAGGTCGGAATGGTTGAGAAGCCTTTGGACTGCGTAAATGTCCTTAGACTGCATAGCCACCCAAGAAGCGAAGGTATGGCGAAGGTCGTGGAACCTGAAATTTTCTATGCCTGCTCTCTTACAAGCTCTCTTGAATACGCCTCTATATCCCTGCCCGTCAACACTGTAAGGCTCGCCTTTGGAATTCACAAATACGTACCCATGAGGATACCTTTTTTCGGCAAGTCTCCGTAAAAGGTTATAGGCGGTTTCATTCAAGGGTATCTTATAGAGCTTCTTTGTCTTTGTGTGCGAGGCTTGTATATAGACCTGCCTATTTTTGAAGTCTACCATGTCCCAAGTGAGAGAAAATATCTCTCCTGCTCTTAGTCCGGTGTTTAAGGCAAATATCACCACGGGTTTGAACCACTCTGGGCAGGCATCTATAAGCCTTTGGGCTTCCTCTTTTGTCAAATATCTGACCTCTTCTTTCTGTGTGTCTTTGAACTGCTCTACTTTCGGAATATTTTCGGAAAACAAGCCAAGTTCTTTGGCTCTATTGAAAATACTCTTAAGGACCCTCAGCTCCTTATTTACGGTTTCCTTTGATACTCTTTCTAACCGTTTTTTCTTGTAGCTCTCTATCGTAAAGTATGAGATTCTCGTAAGTAGCATGTCTCCAAAGTAGTCTATTAAGACTTTCACTCTGCTCTCGTGTTTCCTAACGCTCAGCTCCCTTGCGCTGCTTTTTGTTTTATACCACTCAAGGTATCTTTTTGCAGCCTCTTTGAAAGTCGTTCTCCTTTCCCTTTGAGGTATGTATTCCCCCCTAATTATCTGCGAGCGTATCTCGTTGGCTATCTCTTTGGCTACAGTTTTGGAAACGTTGCCAATCTTCTCATAATATCGCTTGTATTTGTACATAAACTCAAAATACCAAGTGTTGCCTTTCTTTCTGAGATAGCCGTCTCCCTTAGCCATACTCATTATTTTATCCCCACCCTTGGATTCACAAAGTCAAGGGTTTTGAAGTACTCTTTAAGGTCGTCTTCAAGGAAGACTATGCGTTTGCCCCACTTTCTACCGGGGAGTTTGCCTTGGTAAGTAAGGCGTCTGATGTGGAACTCGGATACACCGAGTAGGTCAGCAAGTTCTTTGACTGTGTATATTTTCACCATGTTAAACTTCCTCCAATGCTTTCTTGATTTTTGGGTAAAGCCAGCTGTATTTCTCTGAGCGTTTGAAGTAAAGAGCTATTGCAAAGATAAGGTGGGCGTCGTGTTCTCCGAAATACTCTTCTATAAGAGAGATAAGTTTCTGTCTGTTGGCTGTACTCTCGCTCTTTTTGTAGCTCGGAATAAGCTCTGTAAGTAAGGTTTTTTGGTCAGGGAGTTTCATTTTTTGCCTCCTCTAACAACTCCGGATTCTCATAGATGTTGCCGATGACTTCTACATATTGCGGAGCACGATAAGTTAACAGGTTGCTATATACAACAACATCTTCCCCGCCTATACCAAATTTATGCTTTTTGAAAACAAATGCTCCTTTTTCAAAGGCAATAACATCTACTGCTACTATATCCCATCTGCTGAGTGTAGCCACAAGCAATGGGGAGTAGATTTTTACGATATCTCCCTCATATATTTCCTTTCCGTTCTTGTCCTTGAGGTTTGTGTATTGTCCCGCTATTTCCCAATTTACATACTCGCCTTGTGGATACAAAATCGCCCAAAAATCGTCTTCCATCTGGACATCATAGTGCATCTCTTTATTCTCTTTGTCCCATGCTCTAAACTTAATCTCTCTCATGGCTTACCTCCTTTACACATAGGACATCCGCTCATCTCTTCCGGTTTCAGGAACCAACGACCGCACTCATCACACGACGGGGGACGTGAGATTACGCCGTTGGACTCAAGGTGGTTTCGCAGCCAGCGTCTGTTGTATTCCCCTTTCTTTAGCTGCCTACACCTTATATCAATCCACTCTCCGGGTTCGTCGCCGTATTTGTAATAGAGCAGTTTTGCCTCTCTGGGATTTTTGGCTTTAACTATGTTTCCCCATTCGTAGCGGTTAGAACACAAATACCATGGCATTATCTGCCTCCTTTTAAAAGCCCCGCAGGGGGGACCTGCGGGTGTTAATCTTCTATGGGTGTTGATAGAAATCTGAAGTGTTCTATGATTTCCTCATACTTGTCCTTGGGTATCTCTGCGGTGCTTTCTATTCCCCAGTGTTCTTTGAGCTGTTCTTTGATGAAGTCTTCTTTGTAGCCGAGTTCTTTCTTGACTATGGCAAAGAACCTTTTGCGCTGGGCTTCGGTGATGTATTCGTTTTGCTCAGAAGTATCTGGTTCCGAGGGTTGGTCCTCAGCAGTAGGTGTTATCCAGTTTTCGGCTTCTTCATAAGGCAGGTATGCTGTCTCTTCCGGAAAGCACATCCTGAATGCCTGAGCTATGGCGGACTTTCTGAGCATGAACAGAGGGGACTGTTTCCACACGGGTGTGTCTCTTCTGACCTCTGCCATCGGGACTTCCCAAACGAAAGGCATATCCCAGTCCGCTCTTTTGATTTCCACTATGGCGGTGTATTCGTTGCCGTGCTTTTGGACTTTACACGTCCAGCCCTTGAGCTTCCCGCTTTTTTCAGCTCTCTTGATGTATTCGGTGTAGCTGACAATAGGTTGAATAACGGTTCTCTTCTGGTCTTTGTCGTAGTAAGGGACAAAGTGAACCTCTTTCTTGAGGGGGTCTAAGCCTAAGTGTTTGGCGTAGGCAACTGCGGTTATAAGGGTCTGGTCGTCCACCTTAGCAAGTGTGGGCAGTGCCGTTCTTAGCATGGCAAGGACACGCTTGGTGTCCTCTTCCCTAACAATTCCGCCGTTGGTTTGTTGTTCCTTGACAATTGCACTCATATCAGCACCTCCTGATTTTGATAGTCGCCAAGCTTTAAACACCTAAGGCATTCCCCGGCAACGTATTCAACGCCTTCCTCTTTGCCGTTTTTGAAAGTTCTGATGTACTTGAGGCGATAAATCTCTATGGTGCCGGGGAAACGCAGGATAATCCTGCCGTTAGACACGGAAAAGTGCTCCCTGTCAAAAGGGAGCGTCATTCTGCCCGTGCCGTCTTCTATTACCAGCCTTTCTGCAATCATTGCAATACCTCCTTTATCACTCTTTCAAACTTGCCTAATGCCAAGCCGACCTTTATTTGTTCTGCGCAGAAGTTGATACACTTGATAAGAGCTTTGAGTTCTGCTATCTCCTCGCTGAGCTGTCTGAGTTCGGGATTCTCTTGGAGCATGGCAAGTTCTTGTTTGTCAAGTGCGGCTCTGGAGTTGAAATCAAGGTGCTTGAGCTTTGCCTGTGCGTAGGCTTTCTCTTTGGCTACAAGCTCTTTGGTGGCTTGTAGATACAGCTCTGACAAGGTCCAAAGGTCTGCCGTCTTTAGGGCTTGTTCAATTTTTGCGAACATAGCTCTACCTCCTCGGCGGGGGTAGTTTTTGGAGTTCCACTACCCACGCCTTGTGTGGTTTTTTAAGCTTTTGTATCTCTGCCTTGAGCTTTTTTATCTCTCTGCTCTGCTCCACCATAAAAAGGAGAAAAAGAAGGAGCAGGAGGGAAGTGAGGGGGTTCACGGTTCTGACCTCGCTATCGCTTCTCCCATGTTGCGATGGAAATCTTCTTCCATCAGATTCTCTATGTGGTGTATCAACTCTTCTACATCTTCTATCAATCCCTGAACGTCCTCTCTTTGAGAGGATGTCAAGTCTTCTCCCAAAAGGCGGTATAATCGTTTTTTGTGTCTGTCTAATGCCTCTAAGGCTTTTGGGGCGTATATTTTTCGCCCCTCTTTTATGCCTCTGTAAGCGGTTTTGATGCGTCCGGCAAGGCGGTAAATCTCCTCGTCCACCTGCCGCCTTTGGAGTATTTGTACTGCCTTCATAGCTCCACCTCCTTAAGTGGTTTTTTATGCCTATAAGGGCAAATTGATGAGTTTGGGGTATATTTATGTATGGAGCGGCGGAAAACCGCTCCAAGGGGGGTAGGGCTATGGACACCATCAAGGGCGTCCTCAAATGGCTTGCTTTTACGAGTAAGATGGAGGACGTCATGAGATGGGGTAAGTACTTTTGGTGGTATTTCCTTTACGTAGCGCTGGTTTTTCTGGCATCCAGCAAGGCTCTTCCTATGCTTCTTGAGGTTTTCAATAGCTTGGGATTCCTTGCTCTTATGTCCGTTATCCTTCCCGTTGCCGCTGTAATTTCTTACAGACTGTCTATTGATGACAGGGTTGTGGCTAAGTGGGAATGTGAACAGGAGAAGGAGCGTGCGGTTTATTCCGGGTTTTGGGAGTGTATCCGTAGATACGGGAAACCTGCAGATAGCAAGGTTTACACCACTCCCGTTGGGAGTGTGGTTATTTACAGAATGCCGGATAAGTTCGGAGAACATCTGGAGCTTATACCTGTTGATGAGCAAAAGGTGGATATTGAGGAATGGAAGAAGTTTCAGATTGATTTTCAAAGAAGGGTGAATAACGCTTCCGTTAGTGCCTTGGAAGAGTGGAAGCGTGCGCTTGAGTCCTGAGTTTTTGTTCTTGCCGGCCTCTGTCTGTTCCATCTCCACCTCCTTTGGTTGGTAGGGATAAATATATGACATAATTTGTCGTGTGTTAAGTGTAAATGACATATTGAGCCGTAGCATTACACCCCATGCCTGTGGGGGTTGGGGGAGAAAGAAATAGACAAAGTGGAGATATGGGGATATTATTGTTTTATGTCGGAAACCATACGCATAGTTTATGAGGGGCAAACTGAAAGCGTATCAGCTTCTGCGTTGCTTACCTCTTTACTTAACTTCGTTTCGCTGATTGAAGAGGTAAAAAGCGAGCTACCTCAGTTCAGAGATAAAAAACTGCACATACACATAAATAAAGCAGAAAGAGGGAGCTTTATAGTAGAGCTACAGGCTGTCCTTTCGGTAATAGACCAAATCAAACAGATATTTGGCGTTGATAACATAAAAGACCTTCTGCTGATTACCTTTGCCTTGTTGCTTATAAAGAGACATCTGAGAGGGGAACCGCCCTCAAAGGTGGAGGAAAACGGTAAAAGTGTAGTCATTTACAACGTAAACGGAAACTACATTACCGTGCCTGTTGAGGCTTACAGATTAGCTATAAAAAGCGAGAGTATAGACCGCCTTATGGAAGAAATAGTAGAGCCGCTGGCTGAAGAACCCGGCGTAAAGGGTATAGAGATAAGCACGGGGGAAGACGAAAGGCTTACCTTTGACAGAGAAGAATTTGGCTACCTGATGGAAGATAACCCACTGCTGGCAGAGGACATACAAACTATTACAAAGACTAATCAGCTCTTGGTTATAGTCAAAGTTGTTTTTGAACCTAATAGAAAATGGGAATTTGTTTATGAAGGTAATAAGATTTCTGCATACCTCAAAGATAAGGAGTTCTTTGTGAAAATAGACAAGGGAGAAAGGTTTGGGAAGGGGGACAAGCTGTTAGTTGACCTTGAGATAAAGCAGGTGCTTGACAAGGAGCTGGGAGTTTACCTCAACGAAGATTACACGATTATCAAGGTTCATAATCACATTCCGAGGGAGTTTGAAAATCAAAGGTTGTTCCCCTAATAGATGTTGATACATTAATAAGTATGTATTCTTTCGCAAAGGGAATAGTGAAGGGAAAGGAGCTGGTAAAGAGAAATCCTTACATTAGGCAGATATACGAGGGTCTTAAAAAAGATGAAAGGTTCACGGAGGTTAAGCCTGTCTTTAAAGAAAGCTTTGGGGAAACGGTGTTAGAGTTCAATATCAAGGCCAAAGAGCCGCTTACGGTTGACGAAAGGGTAGAGTTAAGAGGGGAGCTTGCGGAAAAGCTCATTCCGGATGACTTTTTAGATAACGAAGAGGTTGATTACGTTCTCTTTTCTATCCGATGAACAGGGTATCTATCGGCTTTCAAAAGTTTGCCCCCATGGTAGTTAATAACTTAGAGCATGTAAACGATACCAATTTCAGAACCGCCATAAGCAGGCTCTATTATTCGGTCTTCTTGGAGCTTAGGGAAATATACAAAAGAAAGCTCCCTATTGATAGTTTGTATAGAAACGCACTTATAAAAGAGTCTCCGAAGGTGCATGCTTTGGTTAAACAAGCTACCTTTTTCTTGAAGAAAAGTGCAGGGGAACATCTGGAGGCTTTGCATGAATATAGAAAGTTATCAGATTACGAAATTGTTAGGAATGTAAATGAGACTTTATACGAGGAAGCCTTAAAGCTCCACGAGAAACTTATAGACTTTATAGCTCACGTCCGAAGCCTACACCCTGATAGGGTAGAAAAGGCTTTTGAAAAAGCTTACAGAAAAATTATTAGTTAATACACCACCCCACGCCTGTGGGGGTTGGGGTTGGATGCATCTCAAACTAAGGCTTCCAGCCTCATAAAGCACTTGTCCAAGTTATTCCCTACGCAAACTAAATCCCTGTTTTTTGTGTAAAGGTTTATATCGGAAGATTTTTCAAACATAACCTTGTAATCAGTTACCTTAAGCATTTCTTTCTCTTCAAGCTCTTCAATAAACTTAGGCTTAATGTTCATGTATCGGAGTGCCGCCTTCTTTAAGGTAAAATCATAATCCTCTGTTAGTAGGTATATAAGCCTTTTTATAAGTTTATCGTAGTGTTTTCTTTTGAATGTCTTTAATGGACTCTCTGCTTCTAAGGTTGCTTTAAGGGTTATAGGTTCATTTTCGTGTGCTTCAAAAGGGGGGGAAGATGTTTGTGAAAGAGTTACCATTACACCGCCTACCATCAGAATCAGCTTATCGTCTCCGTGGTGGTGCACCTCAACGTTGTATTCTCTGTCTAACGCTTTATTGATAGCCCTTTCCAGCTCTGAAAAGTCAAGATAACCACCTCCCTTAAAGTCAAGTATTACTCTCCAATGTATAGGGTTATCCGAAAAGAAATGCTTGAGTTTATGCCATGTAAGCGACCTTTTTAAAACCTCTTGGAATATAAAGACAAGCCCGTTTATAACACCGGGTATAGACAGTAGTAAGACTTGCTTGGAATCTTCGTCAGGTATGGCTTTAAGCAGAAGGTATGTAGGGAATGCAACTATAACATAGCCTAAAAAGAAAAGACCAAATTTCCCCCACATCTTACCTTTAAATTATAAAGTAAGGACGAATTATGCTTATGACCTCAAGAATCTCTTCTAATGAGTGCCGCTCATCCCACGGTTTATACATTACGATAACCCCTTTGCGTGTTATCATAAAGCTTCTGCGTGCTACTTCTATAACGAGTGCGGTAAGATTACCTGTAGACTCTAATTCGTCCCATAAATCGCTCTGGTCAACAGAGCCTCCAAATATACCGGCGGTTTCCACATTTTCTTGATTTAGGTCGCTAAACCAGCCTCCTTTTACATTACCTTCCCTTAAATCTCTTTTTAAAGTAAGCACATCAACTTCGTAATTCACAAAGCTAAGCTTTTTGTCTGCCCTGAGAGTCTCAAAAGCAGTAGTGACTGTCCGTCCTCTGCCTTTCGCTATCAAGAACTGCTCATCTACATGCTTATAGACTTCTACTTCCTCCTCGGCTATGTAATACTTTATCGGTTTGTTCTTATACCTACCATGAACTTCTACGACATGTTCGTGTATTATCAAGTACTTGTTAAATAATTCGTTTTCGGATTTACCTAAGAACTTCATTTTTGTGCGAGGCTCATCGTCTCCTAAACCGTCTATACCTCTCTGGTGGGTGGTAATAACCTCCTGTCCTATTTCCAGATTTGGCATCTCACGTTCAAGCTGATAGTAGCGCACTGAATACATCTCACACCTCCTTCCTCTACTCCACGTCCATCTTTCAACTCCACACGGCGCATTAGGATAGCTTCCTGACGACTTTGCCGATTGTTTATCTTAATAGCTTCTATATAATCCAATAACTTTAGCTATTACTGTATCTTTAAGCTTAGCTTTAGGGATAAAAATTTCTTTATTTTCTCCAGAGTACATAGGATTAGTGCTTATTAAAAGAATGCCTCCATTTATTTCTTTATATACTTTCACTACACCATCACCGTTTAGCCATACTACCACATTGTCCCCAGAGTTAGGACGGACATAAGAAGGGTCAGCAACTAAAATAATATCTCCATCTTTAATTTCTGGTTCCATACTATTGCCTACAACCCTTATGCCTATAACTCTTTCGGGCGGTACTCCCTTCCGTTTCATTACTTCTATAGGCACATCTATATATTCTATAGGAAATTCTTCACTTCCCTGCCATATCCCTGCACCAACAGATTCAAAAACAGGAACATGCGCCCACTTTGTTGTAGATTGCACGAGGGGAAGCCCTCCGAAGTAATTTCTTAGCTTCTCTACCGAAAAACCTACCACAGAGGACAAAGCTCTTAAAAAATCACTTTGAGCAGGGTCTTGCTCCCCAGCTTCATATCTTTGATACTGTCTTAAGGAAATGCCCAGCTTATCTGCCATTTCTTTTTGCGTTAAGTTCAGTTGTTTTCTGAGCTGACGGAGAAGAACTCCTTCAACTTTATACAATGCCTCTTTTTGGGGCATGTCTCTTAATATGTCATACCTTGGCACATCAATACAACGGCTCATATTGTCATCTCATACTTGACAACGACATAAAGCGTCGTATAATTACTAAAGTAATGACCCCAAGAGAATGGTTTGAAGAATACAGGAAGCACCTTGGAATGGGGATATACGAAGCGATTAATAACTTGTCAAAAAGAACAGGGAAAAGCACACGCCAGCTATACAGAGTTTTCGTAGAAGGTAAAAAAATAGACGCATACTCAAAGGCTCTCTCGTATTCGGAGATAACGGGTAGGGAAGTTCCGCCAGAGGCATTCCTTAAATCCTTCATACTTTCTAATCTACAAAAGGAGGAAGAGGGTGTCAGTAAGTAAGGCGGAGTTAGACCTTACGCATGGCTCTTTGGAGCTTACAGGGAAGAGCGAAAAGATATTCAAGGGTGAAGATGGTAAAGCCTATGAGTTCCTCGGCTTCTTCTTTGTTAGCGGAAAGCTCGTGGACAGCTTCGTTGCCCAAGAGTCTGATGTGGTGCGCCCAGTCACCCATAGGCTCGGGGAGAACGCACTTTTCAATGAGGTAGTCTATAGAACCTTTAAGCCCAAGCTTACGTACTTTGCCGTCGGAAAGGTTAAAGAGTTCTTTGAGGTAAATCTTGAGGGCGCTCTCAAGGACTGCCCTGCACATCATAGCGGCAGACCTGAACGCTCCTGCTCTAAAAGTAACCTGAGCCTCTTTGAATGCATCTCTAACGCTATCGGGGACTGCCTCTTCATAGTAAATAGGAGGAGGTTTGGGGTAGATGTCGGTTATCAAAACCTGATGGCTTCCCCGTTCCCCAATGAGTTCTTCAAGTCGCCGGGCTTGGTCACCTCTGATAAAGCCGGTGATTCCGATAACGGCTTTGTGGCACTTGGGACATTGAGCAAAGATGGCGTAGCGACCCTCTCGGAGCGTGGGGGAGTATGCGGGATGTCCCCAAGGAAGAATGTGGTAGCCGTTGAAGA
The DNA here is from genome assembly GCA_027014155.1 of Aquificaceae bacterium. Classification (GTDB taxonomy): domain Bacteria; phylum Aquificota; class Aquificia; order Aquificales; family Aquificaceae; genus WFYI01. Next base: position 66,962 of record JALWEG010000042.1, on the reverse strand, counting down.
CAACGTCCCTGAAGCAGTGGGGACATTTTACGTCAAAAACCAGCATTAGGAGGTAATTATGAGTGAGGCACAAGAGCTTGTCAAGGCTATTAACGAGGTAGAAAGGATAGTGAGGAACAATTCCCCCGAGGAGGCTCTAAAAAGGCTTCTAACAGAATCCGTGCCTTACAAAGAGCTTGCGATTAAGCACCTTTTGGTGATTTACGCAAAGAGGCTTAAAGATAAAGAGCTTGTGGAGTTAGGCTCGGGAGGCTACTTGGGTGTATGAGAGAAAAGAGAAGCTGACGAGCGCTCTTAATACGGCTGTGAGGAAGTATTCGGGTAGGAAGGTTGCCAAGGTCTTTGGCGTAAAACCCCCTACCGTGTGGCAGTGGTCGGCTGGAGAGAGAGAAAACCCCTTAACACAGACCATGGAGTTTCTGGAGTGGCTCAAACACAAAGACCCGGAGCTGTTTAACGAGGTTGCGGAGGTCTTTCTTGAGGCTCTTAGTTCTGAGACTCACAAACTGCACAAGATACGCAGGCTGGCTGAGAAGCTCTTTCAGTTTTATTTGGACGATTACCGATACGATCTGGCCGAAAAGGCGGAGCTTGAAAGGGAGTTTAAAGAGCTGATGAAGGAGGGTTAAAAAGATGGAGAAAGCAGACATTAATATCTTAAGCCTTCTGAAGGAGATTTTCAAGCCCTTTTTACCGGACGAGAACCTCTTTATAGAGGTAAGACCCCTGCCGGGAGGTCAGGTAAAGAGGAAGGTTAAAGAGATAAGGCATTCGGGGATAGCTTTGAACGGGCTTAGGTATCTGTTCCCTCTTACGGAAGAAGGGCTTAAAGATGCCGTGGAGTTCAGCCTCAAAGCTAACGAAAACGGCTATCACGCCTACTTCGGCGTTCTGCCCAGAACTGCAGACGGAGAGGTTTACGCCTCTGAGATATATACGCTCTTTCAAGATATAGACTTTCACGATGGCGAAGAGAAAGACCCCATAGAGCTGAAAAACCGCATTAAAGCGGCTGAGGAGAGATACGGAATAGTTCCCAATGCGGTTGTGGATACAGGGGCAGGGTATCACGTTTATTACTTCTTAGAGAAGTCCATAGATAAGAACACTTGGATAGCGGTTCAGAGCGTTTTGAGAAAGACGCTCAAGGCTGACGAAAAGGTAGCCAAAGACCTCAAGAGGATACTCAGGCTTCCGGATACTATCAACTGGAAATACGGCGTAGAGTCTGAGCTTGTGTTTTTAAACGATGTTAGAACTCCCGCCGAGTTAATTCCTCCAATAGCAGAGAAGTTCGGGGGCAAAGACGCACAAGAGGTAATACTTGATAGAGAGCTTAGCAAAGAGGACATAGACGCCGTTATATCTGTCCTTAAGCCCTTTTACATCAAAGGCTACAGACACGAGATACTTAACTACCTCGTAGCTTTTCTCTATAAGAACGGCATAACCGAGCAGTCCGCCTATAACCTCGTGGAGCGGCTTGCAGATGAGACGGCAGACGAAGAGAGGGAGAACAGAACCGCCTTCGTCTCTTGGTTCTACGAGAAGGGCAAAGACCCTCAAGAAGTAAAGGGCTACACGGGGCTTGAGGAGGTCTTTGAGAAGGTCAAAAGCGATTACTCTGTGGATGCCGACCCCTTAGAGGCTTTATCGGTTTTGCAAACTAAGGTGGGTAAGCGAACGGTAGGCAAGGACACTTTAATCGTTTATACCAACTTCAGCAGTCCCGGGGGGTATATAAACTCAAAGCGAAATAAGGGCATATACGCATTCAAGAAGACGCAAGATAGATTCCAGATAACAAAAGAAATCCTTAGAGCCTGCATAGAGGAAGTGAAAATCATCAGAAACCCCTACACAAACGCAACGCAGTTCTTTGTAGTCTTCAGGACTAAGACCGGAAGGCTGATGGAGATACAGGGAGGATTCAGAGAGATACTCGCAAGGTTGGAGGCGGAGGCTCTGATAGTGAACCGTGGGGCGGATATAGCCCTGTCCGCTATCGTCTCGGTGGCGGAAGAGAACGGTATGGCTCGGGTGATAGACGATATAGACGTTCAGGGCTTTTTTATGGACAAAAACGGAAACATGGTTGCCAACTGGGAGTTTCCCGACCCTGATACGGAAAAAGCGGTAGACGCCTTGATTGTTCTAAGCGAACTCGTTGAGAAGTGGTTTGCCGGCGACCCGAAAGCCGGAGCGGTAATTAAGTGGGGAATACTATCTCCCTTCTTTTTTGTGAGGAAGCAGATGGAGCTGTCGCCTTGGAAGTGGATATTTTTGCTCGGCACGGGCGGAACCGGGAAATCAACCCTCCTTCAGGTCATAGCCCACATTTTCGGCGTCCCCCTTGCCCTGATGGAGATATCGGCGGGTTCTATATCCACCGAGGCGAGGCTGGGGCGCAAGCTTTCTCAGTGGACTTTTCCCTTTGTGGTGAACGAGGCAAGCGGGATTTTTGCCGGGAACGAAGGGATAAGGGAGCTTATAAAGAACGCTTGGGATAGGATAACCTTTAGAGGCAAATACAGAGAGGGGCAGTTCGTAGAGGAGCTGTCTTTAGCTCCCCTTGCATTTACATCCAACGAACACATAGAGTTTACGCAAGCGGAACTCAGAAGGGTTGACGTTTTCCTTTTCTCTTGGAAGAACCACGTTCCGGAGGAAAAGCGTATAGAGTTTGAAAACTGGAAAAAACGGCTTAAGACCCTTGAGTATCTCGGAAGGGAGATATACGCAGTCGTCAAAGAGCATACAGAGGAAATCCTAAATACGGAAAACTACCTGCAAGCCGGAGAACAGATACTTGAGAGGCTTTACAGGAAGTTCTCTTTAGAGGTTCCTAAGTGGGTTTATCAGTCCCCCACGGAGGAGGATTTCTTCGGAACGGAAAAGGATTACAAGGCTGAGGTTAGAGACGGTATTGTTTCGCTTTTGAAGACCTACGTGACGCAAAAGCTGAAAGAGTATCTGGGTAGAGCTGTTGCGTATAGGGCGGAGTTCACGGAAGGAAACAGATACAGAACAGAACTCAGATACAAGCTCCTTGAGCTTCAGGAAAAGAACATCCCCAGCGATGTGCTTCTTTACGAGGGAGACATGGCGGACGAGATAGTTATCAAGAAAGGTTTTCTTGAGTATCTGAAAAAGAACGGACTGAAGGTAGGAACGCTCAAAGAGGTGGCGGAGCTTTTAGGCGGCACTTACGGGCAAGCAAGTTTGAGAACTATCAACGTCAAGGGGCTGAAGGTGGTAAGAGTCCCCTATTCGCACGTAGAAGAGGAGGTCTCTTTTGAGGATGAGCTGGCGGTCTAAAAAGTCTAAAGAGGTGATAGACACCTCAAAGGTTTGGGAGAGTAAGCGATGAGCTTAGTGATAGACCTGATAGACTTAAGGATTTTAGGGGTGTCTATCACTCAAAGCGTTGGGAGAGTATGTTCAGATAGGGGTGATAGACTTGATAGACCTGATAGACAGGGGGGTATATATATAGGCGATATAAAAATTACTGAAAACCTTAAAAAGGTGTCTATCAAGTCTATCAGTGGCTCAAAGCGTTGGGAGAGTAAGCCAAAAGTGATAGACACCATAAGTCTATCACTATCTATCAAGTCTATCAGGAGGAGTAGAGCTATGTAGCACAAGGGTTAGAAGTGTCTATCAGGAGGTTTTACATGATTGTAGCCATTGACCCCGGCTACACCAACCTTGGGTATGCGGTCGGGGAAGAAGGAAAGCTTTATGAATACGGGACAGTGTATCTAAAGAGCAAGGATAGATTGAAAGAAATATATAAAAAGGTATCTGACTTGTTTAAGAAGTATAAGCCTTCCCTCGTTCTGGTTGAGGACTTCCGTGTATATCGGGGAGAGCTAAGGGGTAAACACAAGACGGGGCTTGCCATAGGTGTAATTTCTGCAGTTGCCTACGAACACGGGGCTGAGGTTAGGTTCGTGAATCACAAAAGCTGGAAGGCTGAGTTTCAGAGGGTATATCCGATTGTAGAGCCGAGGCTCGGCGATGATTGGAGGGAAGGGTTGCGGAAAGGCTCAGAGCATTCCCGTGATGCAGTGATGATGCTTTTGCCGAAAGTGGTGAGTTTGAAGAGTTTGTTGGTAGGAGGCAAGAAATGAAACTTTTCCACGTTCTCATGGGTGGAGCTGAACATAGGGCTTTGAGATTGTTTGATGATAACTCTCTCAATCTCCTAATCGCCGCTTCTATGTTAACCTTTGAAACACGCTGGAAGAAACACCTTGACCTTATCCACAAAAAGAAAGAGTTTCTATTTGCAGACAGCGGGCTTTTGGGGTGGATAAAGAAAGCAGGTCCTGAAGCATGGGAATACGCCCTCAAGCCCGAAAAAGTTTTAGAGCTTCAACTGCAAGTCAACCCCGATATAGTCGCTCATGTGGATATACCCTGTGAGGGAGAGATATTGAAGAAACTCAGAACGAACCGCCCTACGGCAATTACTCAAACGCTATACAACGCTGACTGGATTGTGAACAGAAAAGAGGGAGGCGACGAAAGGCTTAGGGATAAGGTGGTTGCGATAGTAGTTCAAGGATACAGTGAGCAAGATTACGAAAAATCCTTGGAATATTACGAAAAGTTTGGATACTTTGACCTTGACCCTGAAAAGTATTGGTTTGCAATCGGCTCGGTGTGCATGAGAAAGCCCCCAGAGCTATTTAAGATTGTTAAGTTTGTTAGGGAAAGAATACCTGAAAAGTTCCATGTCCATTGCTTCGGGATAGCAAACCCCTCGTGGGTTCTCAGGATGAGGGACTTTGGCGTGAACAGCGTAGATAGTGCGACAGGCTCTGTGGCGGCGGGTTTCTTCAAGTTCATAGACAGAGGAGGGAAAAAGAGAAGACTTGAGCTTCCGAAAAAAGACAAACACATGTTCGCTGCCATGGTAGCTTTCAATTGGGCTTCCTTAGAGGCGCAGATAGAAAACGGAGAAAAGGCTGTTTATTCGCTTTTTGAAGATGAAAAGTTTGTTGGTGAGGAGGCTTAGGTGATGATAGCGGTTCTTGTGAGCGGGGGTAAAGATAGCACGGCAACTTTGCTCCTCGCCATAGAAAAACACGGGAAAGATAACGTTCTGCCGATCTTCACCGATACAGGCTTTGAAGCATCCGAAACATACAAGTACTTGAGTTATCTTGAGGAGAGGCTTGGGGTAGAGATAATCAGGCTCAAAAATCCCGACGGAGACGACCTTGTGTCTCTTATCCTTAAGAAAAAACGCTTCCCCAACTCCCGTATGCGCTTCTGCACCGCACTTTTGAAACAGGTCCCCGTGGCTTTGTATCTAATGGAGAGGAAAGATGTAAAGGAGCTATGGTTCGGCATACGTGCGGAGGAAAGCAGGCGCAGAAAGGAAAAATACGGAAACATAACTCCCGAAGACACGTGGGAATATTCAAAATGGCTCAATAACATCGGCTATTTGAGGAAAAGGGACCTTGAAAAACTTACCCATATTCATTGCAGGTTTCCCATCGTGGACTGGAGCAAGGAGCAGGTTTTTGACTACCTGAAAAGCAACGGGATAGAGCCTAACCCTCTCTACTCTATGGGACACACACGAGTTGGCTGTTATCCCTGCATTTTGGGAAGCTGGAAAGATTACAAGGCTTGCTGGCAAACGGAAGAAGGCAGGAGAAACATACTCAAGCTCAGGAGAATTGAAGAAACTCTTAACGCTCAAGGCTACAACACGAAGCTAAAAGACCACATTACTGCAAACAGACTTATTAGAAGGCTTGAGCTAAACGAGGCTCAAGGAGACATGTTTTGTGAGGAGGTATGTGAGCTATGCAAAGCTTGAAACGATAGAATGGAGAGAGGAAAAAATGAAGCGTAGTTGCCAGCTTTCTAATCAAGAGCTTATGTGGTGCAGGGAGGTTGCCAAGAAGCTACGCAAGGCTTACGACAAGTATGCGTATGCGAGGCAGATACTGACAGGAGTAAAACCCTTGACCATACCCACGGGAACAAAGCCGACGCATAACCTTACCGAATGGTCGCACGTCACAAAAATCACTTGGGAGCAGTTTTTGGAGAAGCTAAAGGAAAGGGAAAGGGAACTCGTTGATGAGATAGTTCATTACGGGGCTGATTACTTTACGAAGGAGGAAAAAAGAGCGCTGGTGGGGATTAGCGCTTTGGCAAAGAAAATGGGACTGTTTTAGAGAGGAGGTGGATTATGATAAAAATCTTGAGGGTAAAAGACGTAGCGAAAATACTTAACATCACACCGGGAGGGGTGAGGCAAAGAGTTCGCAGAGGGCAGCTTCCAGCCAGAAAGCTTGGCGGAAGCATAATATTCCTTCAAGATGAGTTAGAGGAGTACGTGACCTCCTCTCTCCACTTAAGTGGAGAGCTTCCCGCTTCACAGAGGGATATTCCCTCTCCACGGGCATTAGCTCGGAGCAGTCCACCCCTACCACCCGTAAGGTGGGTGAACCCGATAGCTTTGGTTATCGGCTATCACAAATTAGTTTACAAGGCTACTTCGGAAAATTCAACCCCTTCGGGGTGCGTCTGTATCTCTTCTTTAAAAAGGAGAGGATTAGACGCAAATTTCATCCTAAAGGGCTTTAACCCCATAAAAAAGAGGGGGGAGTGGAGAGGAATCAAACATCCATCCCCTCCCTTATCAGGCGGAAGGCTTTAGCTTTGTCCTCCGCCTTTAGGGCAGGGCCAACGTTTTCAATGATGGCCTTCCCCCATTCCTTCCAATTAGGGAGAGTTTTGTACCAGAGGGCTACCACCTTTATGGTGGTCTCCTCCTCAGAAGAGGGGGAGCCCACAAAAAGCCCCCATACAATAGGAATTTCTTCCTTCTCAGGCGGGAACTTCTGTCGCCATCTGAACAGATAGCAGGAAAGACACCTTTCTATTTCTCTTGTTTGCCACACGAGGGGGACCAAAAGCCCCACCTGTTTCCTCATTCGTGCATACTGCGCATATGTGAGCACTCTGCATACTCTCTCTCCCACCTCCTCAGGGGACTTAGCTGCCCCCTGTATGAGGGGCTCCTCCCCTATATATCTTTCTATGAGCCCTTCGGGGGCCCATTTGTGTTTTCTGAGAACCTCCCCCTCATAGGAGACCGAGAGCTTCGTTGAACGAATCTCCCCTTCTTTCCAAAAAGCATAGCCATACCTAATTTCTGTCACTGTCTTTATCAGCTCCATCTTTTACCCTCCTGCCCCCTTGGATTTATCCCTCTCCCGGCGGGGGCAACCGGGGGGCACTGATAAGGGACTTTTTCAGCTTTATCACTTCCCGGAGTAGAGGTTCCAGCTCCCTCCGGGTAGTTCTGAAAAACACGACCCGTCTGTCTCCCGTATTGATTTGAATGTCCAGATACTTCTTACCCCGCACAAGTGATGTAGGGAAGTTCGGGTCCCAGAAAAGTTCCCATTTCTCGGGTGATATCCTCGCCCGCGTCTCTGTCTCCAGCTTCTTGAGGAGCTGAAGAAGTTTCCACTTTTCCACCAGAGGAACGGGTTCTATCTCTGTGCCCTCTGAACCATGAAGGATGGAAAATATATACTGTGGCTCACTCGCCACGGCTATGACCAACCACTCGCCATAGAGGGGATCTTCTATGTCCCCCTCTTCCAGCTCCCCCTCCACCATCCATATCTCTATATCTCCCAGCTGGGCTATCTTTTCTTTTTTCGTGATAGTCCAGCCTTCGGATTCAAAAACTTCTTTCATCTTTCTCCCTCCTGAAAAGAACTCCCTCGAAGTGGTATAGAGCTTCTCCTATCTCGTTCGCCTCGGAAGGGGAAAGGCTCTTCAACTTTTCATACAGCTCTTCCCCTGACTCCTCACTTTGAAGGATGCCCCATTGAAATAGCGCCTCTTCCCAGCTCTCCCAATCCCTTTCTACGAGGGAGAGCGTTTCCTCGCCAACAGTGAACCAAGCGTTGGCGTTGTACGTCTCTGCGACCCACCTGATGAAAGCTTCTTTCCTGTCCATCTTTCCTACCTCCTTCATCATCGTTAATAATAATATAAGACATAGTCTTATATTTGTCAACCGTATCTATCATGGACTAAGGGACTTTCTAATTACGAGAATTTTTTTAGTAATATTTGTCGTAAATTTGTCGTAAATTTGCTTTCAAAAGCCCTTGACATAAGGGTTATATTACGATAAACTTGACAATTGGAGGGGGATTTCTACCCTAACGCTCTTCAAAAATCATGAAAAGGCACGAGGCTGTAGTCTATCAGCTCTTGGAATGGTATTCCAAGCCCGAAAACGCAGGGAAAAAGCTGCCCGAAGCGGCGGAGGCTTTGGGTATCAAATACAAGACGCTACAAAGATATATAGACCGATACGGCAGAGAGAGGTTTAAGCAACAAAAAAGAGAGCTTTTTGACTCTATTCTTGCGGGAACGACGGAGAGAACGATAGCACAGTTAAACGAACTATCAGAAAAAGCAAACTCAACTGCCGAGCTTTATCGTATCTCACGCATACTTGAGACGCTATACCGCATCAGAGAGGGCATCAAGGTAAAGCACGACGTCAGCGATGACATGAAAGAGTTTTTCAAGGCTCTTGTAGAGATAAGAAGGAAACATGTTGCAAGCTGAAGTTGGAGAAGCGATAAAGACAGCTGATTATTTACTTTCCCTTTCGCTCCCGGAGCTGGCGCAGGAGTTATTTCCGCACTACTGCACGCACAGACCTGCGCAGATACACTACGAGCTGGGAAGGTTCTTAACTAAAAGCAGAGAGAACCTCGTTATAGCCTTCCCCCGGGAGTTCGGGAAGTCTACTTATGTATGGGTCTTCTTCCCGGCGTGGAATATTTTGGCAGGTCAATACAGATATATAGTTTATATAGCCTCTTCAAAAGAGAGGGCTATTGAACAGCTCCGCAACCTGCGGGCGGAGATTTCAGCTCACCCTCTTCTAAAAAGATTGATACACATAGAAGGAGATAGGGCTGACGAGCTGGAATACGTAGATAGAGCTACAAAGCAGAAGTGCCTTATACGGGCATACGGAGCGGGTCAGAACCTACGGGGTATCAGATATCAGGAGAGGAGACCCGATATTGTGATTCTGGACGACATAGAAGATTCTGAGAGCGTTCAGTCGGAGACCCAAAGGCGAAAGCTTTGGGAGTGGTTTCATGCGGACGTGAGACCGCTTAGCTCAACGGGGCGGATATTCGTAATCGGAACGGTTCTGCATGAGGACTCTCTTTTGAACAATCTTCTGAACAATCCCCCGGACGGCTTTAGGGGACTCAAGTACGGGATATTGAACGACGAAGGCAAGCCCACTTGGGAGGAACGGTTTCCAAAGGAGTGGGTAGAGCGGAAGATGAAGGACTACCGCTCCCAAGGGCTGATAGATGTCTTCTACAGAGAGTACATGAACATAGCTATCAGCCCTGATACTCAGATATTCAAAAGAGAGTACTTCAGGTACTACAAGCCGGGGGAGCTGGATACGAAAGACTACAACGTATTCACGACCGTGGATCTTGCTATATCTCAAGCGGATACGGCTGATTTTACGGCTGTATGCACCGTTGCGGTTAGTCCTGAGAATCATTGGTTTATTTTGGACATAGACTACGGGCGGTATGACCCGACCGAGACGATAGACGCAATATTTAGGGCTGTCAGGCGATACAACCCCTTAGTTGTGGGCATAGAGCGGGTGGCGTATCAGCAGGCTTTGGAGCATTTCCTTTTGAAAGAGATGCCCTCACGGGGGACGTTCTTTCGGATAGAACCTCTGAAGGCTGAGAAAAAGAAGGAGCTGAGGATTCAAGCTTTGCAGCCGAGGTTCAGGGCGGGGACGGTGTGGTTTCCTGCTGAGAGCGACTTTCTGACGGAGTTAGAGGCTGAGCTTTTGACCTTCCCCAGAGGAAAGCACGACGACCTTATAGACGCCTTGGCATACATGGAGCAGATAGCCTATCCGCCGAACGCTCACAAAGGCGGAGCTAACGATATACCCGACTGGAGCTTGTGATGGCGAAGATGAAGATAGACGAAGACAAGCTTTTGAGCTTTGTGAAAACTGACATACAGAACGCAGAGCAGTTCTACGAGCAGAATATTCAACCCAAGCTGGTAGAACGCTATCAGCTCTACAACGCAGACCCTAATTACTACGCAAACAAGTTCAAGAGACTATCAAAGCGTTCAAACATAGTGATGTCCGATATTGCGGACACCATAGAGTGGGCTATGCCGAGTCTGATGAGGATATTCTTCGGCGGACAAGATGTAGTTACGATTTGGGGAAGAACCGAAGAGGACGACGAAAAAGCGGAGCTTATGCAGGAGCTGATTAACTTCCAGCTCCAGAGACAGAACCCGGGCTTTATGCTCTTTTACAGGTGGTTTAAGGACGCTCTCATCGGGGGCTTGGGGATAGTCAAGTGCTACTGGGAGAGGGACTGGGACGAGTATGAGAAGGAGATAGTCTTAGGCGAAGACGAGGTGGCACTTGCGCAGGAAGACCCTACGACCGAGATAAGCGACATTACAGACCTCGGCAATGGCTTATTCAGGGTAAAGCTCAAGATAAAGAAGGTCACAAAAAACCAACCGAAGGTTGAGAATGTCCCCGCTTCCGAGTTCATCTATCACCCGGACGCTTTGAACATAGAGGACTCTCCCTTTGTGGCACACAGGAAGCGGGTATCGGTTGATTATCTACTTAGAAAAGAGAAAGAGGGAGTTTACAAAAACGTAAAGCAGGTTATAGAGTCTATAAACGACGATGAGGTGACTTCCTTTAAGGAGCTTGATTACTTCCTGAAACCCTACAAACAGGACTTACCGACGCAGGAGGTGGACGACGAGGCGAGAAAGCAGGTTGTTTTATACGAGTGCTATACGAGATACGACATAAACGGTGATGGACTTCTTGAGGACGTAATTATCACGGTCGCAGGGAATACGATTCTAAGGGTTCAGGAGAACGTATACGGCAGACCGCCTTTCTTTGTCCTTACCCCTATGCTTGAACCTTATCAAATTTGGGGCAAGGGCTTTGCGGACGTTCTTAAGGACCTTCAGGACATAAAAACTGCGCTCGTAAATCAAATCATCGTGAACATCGCAATGAACAACGACTTTAAGCTCGCTGTAAATGAGACCCTTGTAAACATAGATGACTACATACAGGACAAACCCATTATCCGTGTCAAAGCTAATGCGGATATAAGGCAGGCGATAATGCCTCTGCAGATAACACCCTTGGCACCGTGGAGCTTTAACTTCCTTGAGTACATAGAGGGGCTGAAAGAGAACAGGACAGGGATAACGCGGTATAACCAAGGATTAGATGCGAGGTCTTTGAACAAAACTGCCACAGGCATATCAATGATTATGCAGGCGGCAAATCAACGCCTTGAGCTGATAGCCCGTATCTTTGCCGAGACGGGGGTAAAAGACCTCTTTAGGTTCCTCGTGGAGCTTAATCAACGCTTTATAGACCAGCGGCAGGTCGTAAGGCTTACGAATAAACAGCTAATCATATCCCCGGACGACCTCACGGGGCAGTTTGACCTGCAGGTGAACGCAGGTATAGGGGTGGGGACTAAGGAGATGACGATTGCCAATCTGCAAATGCTCTTATCTCTGTATCCCCAACTCCTGCAGATGGGATTGGCTACACCCGAACACATATACAACGCAGTTAAGAAGCTCATAGAGGAGATGGGCTTTAAAAACGTGAACGACTTTTTACAAGACCCGCAACAAGCCATGCAGTTGGCTCAGCAAATGCAGATGATGGGAGGAATAAATGGAGGACAGGGAGGAGCGATTAGCCCGCCTAACGGAGCAGTACCTCCGGAGCTTGCGGGCTAAGGAGACTTACGAATACTTAAAAGAACTCTTTGAGGAGTATAAAAAGCTCCTTTTTGAGGAGTTCCAAACCGCAAGTTTGAGGGAGCTTGCAGACATAAAGACCAAGATTGACGCTATCAATTCCCTTGAGAGGCTAATCCTGTCTCACATTCAGGCAGGAAGCCTTGCGAGGGAGGAAATAGATGAGTTAAGGGAGGACGAAGATGGAAGCGAAGCAAGAGCAGGGGACTCTTGAGACCCAAGAGCAACCCCAGAACCAAGCCGTAGAGCAGACGCAAGAGCAAGAGCCTACCTACAGGCTCACCGAGGACGGGCAGATTGAGGGCGACTTTTCGGATTGGGGACTCTCTGATAAAGAGGGAGAGCAACCCAAAGAGGAAGAAAAGTCCCAATACTATACCAAAGAGGAGATGCAGGAGCTGGGGCTTGAGAGGTTAGACCCCAAGCGTATTCCGCCTGAGCTTGTCCCCTTTTACAAGTCCATGCAGGCGGACTACACGAGGAAAACTCAGGCTCTTGCTCAAGAGAGGAGGGTCATAGAGAGCCTACTGGACAATGCCCTGAGCAATCCGGTAGTTGCTCAACAGCTGATGAGCGACCCGAACTTCGTTCAAACCGCACAGCAGCACCCTCAGCTTGCTCAGAAGCTGCAGGCTGTAAGCCAAGTGGCACAGCCGCAACAGAAATCACCCGTTGAGGTGATAGCCGAGCAGGCAAAGAAGATGGTGGAGCAGGAGTTCGGGCAGGAGTTTGACCCTTTAGATGAGCGGCACATAGCTGCTCTGAACCTCTACACACAGCAGATAACCCAGCAAATCGCACAGCAGGAGGCGATAAACCAGAGGGTGGCGAGCCTTATGGCTCAAGAGCCGAGATTTCAAGAGGTTGACGTTTACGCACAACAGAAGCTTGCCTCTCTGCCTATGCAGGAGGCGGCGAAGATATTGGCGGGGGGAATTCCCGCAATCCTTGAGTTTTGGGAGGAGGCGAGAAAGGAGTTTTATTCCAAGGAGATACAGAGCGAAAAGGCAGCAGGGCAGCAATCTGGGGAGGTTAGCCCGCCGCAGCTTGAGTCGGCGGGCAGGGGGGAGATCCAGCAACCAAAGAGACTGAACCCAAAAGAGCTTGCCGAGCTTGATGAAGATGGACAAGCCGCTTGGCTTATCCAAAACGGCTTTGTCTGATTTTTGAAAAACAACATGGGGAGGGAGAATCATGGCAACAGTAGTAACTTATTCTGCGGTAGGAAACCGTGAGGATTTGTCCGACATAATCACCAACATAGCGCCCACCGAGACGCCTCTGTTTTCTATGTTCGGAAAGACCAAGGCGAAGTCCACCTATCACGAGTGGCTTGAGGACGACCTGACGCCTCCTGCGGCAAACGCAAAGGTGGAAGGTGCCGACTACACCATAGACACGCCCACCACGAGGGTGAGAAAGGGCAACTATACTCAGATATTCTCCAAGGGCTACGGTGTATCGGGAACTCAGGAGGCGGTTCTCAAGGCGGGTATGAAGTCCGAGCTTGCCTACCAGATGGGCAAGGCGAGTAAGGAGCTGGGCAGAGACGTTGAGTACGCATTAATCAACAACATAACCGCAGACCCGGGAAGTGCCACCACCGCAAGGCAGATGGGCGGTATTCAGGCGTTCGTCACCACCAACGTTCTGGCAAACGGCGGAACTGCGAGGGCTTTAACGGAGACGCTGCTAAACGACGCCCTGCAACTGGCTTGGGAGGCGGGAGGTTCGCCCGACTGCGTGGTGGTGAACGGAACCAACAAGAGGACTATATCTTCCTTCACCGCAGGGACTACCAAGCAGGTCTACGCAAAGGATAAGAGGCTGGTGGCTTCCGTGGACGTTTACGAGTCGGACTTCGGGATAGTGATGATAATTGCGGACAGATGGATGCCTGTAGACAAGGTCTTTGTGCTGGAAAAGAGCAGGTTCAAGACCGCATACCTGAGGCCCTTTAAGCAAGAGGAGAAGGCGAAGGTAGGCGACAGGGTTGAGAGGGTGATAGTCGGTGAGCTGACCCTTGAGTGCAGGGCGGAGAAGGCTAACGCCATAATTGCCGACATCGGTTAGTAAGTGAAGGGAGGCTCGCACCTCCCTCTTTTCTTTTTGGAGGGGAAAGATGAAGGCTAATATGTTTGCTCAGCATTCGCAGAATAAAGAGCCGAACGTCAAGATTGAGGGACTTGTGGCGTTTGAGTCGGGAGACTACGGCGGAGGTTTTGCCAATTACACACCCCCGACCGTAGACACGGACTTTGACCTAAGGGTGGTTCAGGACACGAACGCAACGACCCCCGGAAAGAGGCTTTACGTCTATGCGGGAGGGGCGTGGCACTACGTTGCCCTCACTTAAAGGACTTGAGCGATGGTAAAGGGATTTGAGCTTGAGGTAGACAAAAAGGGGAAGATAACGCTCAGGCGGGCGGTTGATTTGAGCCATTACCTCAAGGCTAACTACGAGGAGAAGAAGGCTATAGGCAAGGGCTTTTCACAGAAGAAGGTTTTTAGGAAAGTGGGAAGTATCCCCATAGACGTTCTCTTGGCTTACGGGATAGACGTGAGGGATACGGAGGCGGTTAAGGACTTTCTGAAAAAACACCCTGAATACAGGGTATCGGAGGGAGCGATATGAAGATGAGAAAACCAAAGGGCAAGTTTCAGACCGCACACCTCCTCTACGGGGTGGACATAAGGGGCAAAGAGGTTGTAGATGTCCCCGAGCATTTGGTGAGCCTGTTCAAGGCACAGGGCTTTAAGGAGGTCGTAGGAGATGATGAAGGGAAAGAAAAAGAAAAAAAGAAAAGGCGCAAGTAGGTGATGGGGCATGTACGTATCCGACCTTATAGCGGAGATAAGGAAGGCGATTAACGACCCCAATGTTCTTGAGTTCTCAAACGAGGAGCTTTTAGAGCTTATCAACGAGGCTCAGAGCTGGATTGTAAACGGGGCGATAAATCAGGAGTATTTAGGTTTTGTGAAGTCAGCCGAGCTGACATTAACAGATGGGAAAACCGCTCTACCTCCTGATTTTGTTAGGGAGTATGCCGTTCTTGATGCGGGCGGCACTCCCCTTTATTCCCTTTTCCCGAGCGACAGGATTGACGAGAAGGGTTATACGATAGTGGGCAGAGAGCTTCACTCGGGAGCGGACAAGGTTAAGTTCTTTTACTTTTACATGCCCCCTCGGTATTTAGACGTTTCCGAGGAGATTTCTATACCTGATTTGTTTATTCCGGTACTCAAGGAGGCGGTTATATCTCTCGCTCTCAACAGGATAGAGCTGACAAACGATGCCGCTGTTAGGGGGACGCTCATGAGCAACTTTGAGGCGAGGGTTGCCCAGATAGTCTCTAACGTGGGCAGAGCTTACAACGAGATAAGGATGCCGCTGTGAAGAAAAAGAGCAAGGTCATAAGCTTTACGGAGTTTACGGGCGTTGCCAACACGAGAGACCCTGCGGTTCTGCCCGACGGTCTTTTGCAGGACTGCGTCAACTTCTACGTTGACGACTCCAAGGTTTTAATCGGCAGACCGGGGCTTCAAAAGGTAGTCGATACACCTGCGAAGGTTTTGGACATAGCCAAGTACAAGGGCAAGCTCTATATCTCCTGTGCAGATGGGAATATATACGAGCTAAACGGAACGACATTAACTGCGATAGGGACTCACGCAAACACGGGGCAGGTGTTCAGTACCACCGCTATGGGCAAGCTCTGGTTTGCGGACGGGGGAACGCCCAAGTATTGGGACGGCACTACCTTCGGAGAGCTTACGGACTTTATATACAAGACCGAGACGATAGCCACCGGGGACGGCACGACGACGAGCTTTAGCTACATAACCAAGGAGTACCCCATAACTACCAACTCAATAACCGTTACATACACCATAGGCGGGACGCAGTACACCGCTACGGACGACGGACAGGGGAACATAACGGGAACGAACTTAACGGGGACGGTTCTGTACAACTCCGGAGACGTAAGCCTGAGCTTTTCCACCGCTCCAGACAGCGGGACGGACATAACGATAACCTACTCAACCTCAGAGGTCTTGGACCCACAAGGGGATTTTGTAGAGTTCCGGCAGGAAAGGCTCTGGTTTGCAAAGGGAGACACCCTTTACTTTTCCGAGATAAGAGACCCTTCCAATTGGGGTTTTATCAAGGTTGCTTCTCAGGACGAATCGGACATATCTGCTATAGACCAGCTTTACGACAAGTTGATTATCTTCAAAGAAGGCAAGGACAGGGCTATATACGGGCTTTCGGGGAACAGCAACGCAGACTTTACGGTGTCCTTGATAGCGAAGGGTATATCTACGACCAAGAGGGCTATTGCACAGGTCTCGGGAGACCTTATATTTATAGACGGGGATAGTCTATACACGTTAAGGAGTGTTCTCCAATACGGAGACGTAAAGCCTGCGAAAATCAATCAGCTTTACACCTTTGAGAGGGGAAACTGGATACTCTTTCAAGTTCCTACTAAGAACGTTGTTTTTGCCTGCAGGGGGGACGATGGCTTTTCGGTGAACGCCTCTAACTTGGCGTTTACCTCGCTTTACTTCGGTGTTCCCTTTTACTGTCACCTTACGGACGTAGAAGATGTATATGTTGGTGGGGATAGTGCAGTTTACGTATTTGCAGATACATCAACCGACGATGGAGCGGAGGTTGTTTACTCGCTGAAAACGAGGCTCGTAAACATGGGAGGCTTTAAGAATCTGCTCTTAAAAGCCTTCAGTATGTATGCTCTGGGCTTGAGCGATGCGCAGGTTGATATCTTCGTTCTTTGGCAGGGCAAGGCGGGGCAAATAGGAAGCGTGAGCGTTCCGCAGGTAGCTCTTTGGGACGTTGCCTTGTGGGACTCTGCTAAATGGTCTGAGCCTTCTTTGTTCATGCACGCCATAAGGCAGATTCTTTACGAGGAGTACTTCTACATAGAGCTTTTGGTTCAAGGCAGAGTTGTTATTAGCGGGTTAATGCTGGAGGTTGCATGATGACTTCAAAAAACATCTCAAGAAGTGCAATTTTTACTTCAAATACGCCGATAACTGCTTCCGAACATAATGCAGAACACGACCTTGTAGTAGATAACATCAACGAGCTGTTCAAGAGCTTTGATTACGATGGGGTTATCCACAGGTTAAGGGGACAATATTGTATATTCAACTTTTCCAACTTAGACCTTGAAAGCCTCTTAAGCACTTCTCATAACTCTGACGGGAGCGTAAAGGCAACCGCAGTTAAAGACGCTAACTGGACTGTATCCGACCTAAAAGCTTTCCTTGACGTTGCACACAACCCCGATGGAACGGTAAAGAGCGATGGCATAAATGACCCGCTTATTACGGCTCATAACAACGATACTTCAGCCCATGCGGATATAAGGGCGGATATATCAAATCTGCAGAGCGATAAAGCAGATACGGATTTGAATAACGTGACCTCTTTGGGCAATCTACTAAACCTTGACGGAGCAGGATCGGGGCTTGATGCTGACATGGTGGATGGACTTGAAGCCTCGGCTTTTGCTCTTGCTACTGATTTGAATGCACATGTATCAAGTTCTACAGACCACCTAACCTTAAGAAGGTGGCTTGCATTGTTTACGCTCAATGACGGTTTTCACCAGGAGCTTACCTACGACGCAAATGGGAATGTTTCGCAGATAGATGTTTACACAGATTCTACGAAGGCAACTCTGTTAGGTTCGGTAGTTCTATCCTACGATACGAATGGAAATTTAACACAAGTGTCTTACTCATTTGACGGACAGACCTACACGCAGACTTTGACCTACGACGCCAATGGGAATCTCATTTCCGTTAACCAAGTTTAAGGAGGCTGTAAATGGGAGCAATTGAAGTAGGAATGCTCAATAAAATCCTGCAGGATTTGAAAAATGTTGGGGAACCTGCTGGAGTTCCTTACAGAGGTGCTTCTGCTGTCGCAGCAGGGAGTACAGTAGCAGTTCTTTCTATTACCGGTGCTTCCGGTAAGTTGTTTGCTGTAGCTTGTACAGGAACTGGGACCATAGACATAACAATAACGGTAGATGGAACAGCCGGTAGTACGTTTCCTATGAGTAGATATCCTGTTGACGCCAGTAATAATGGTTTCATGCTAATACTCAATGTAAGGTTTGGAAATAGTTTAACCATAGTGGCAAGTAATTCTTCACTTGTGTATGACGGAACTGTTGAAGTAGCCTACTCTCTTGATATCTAAGGAGGCTCAAAATGCAGCTAATTAACACAACCGAGGTAGTTGAAAACGGGATTACTTACATAGTTGAAGAGTATGACACAGGGGCGGTTGTTAAGTACCCAAAGCCCCAATCTCCCCCTCAGCCAACTGCAATCGTAAAAGTTCAATTTCTGGATTCCGCTGGAAATCCGATTAGCTACACCCAAATTGACACTACTACAGGGGAGGCTTCTGTCACTGTGGATGTTCAACTTCTTGACCCTGCAGACAGGACGACTTTGCTGCCTATTTCGGGAAATTACATCGTTCCTTACCGCTCTGCGATTGACGGCAGGCAAAAAGGGTCGGTTCTTGTTTCTGTTTCCAACGGGCAAGGGCAAAAGCAGTTGACCTTTTCAAAGTTTCAGACGGGGGTTTACAAAGTGGTTGCAAAGGACATTCTTGATGCATTAACAATGCGGCTAATCTCTCAGGTGGAGTTTGATCCGCCGGAAGTGTCAATTGCTATTACCGAGTGAAGAGGTTTTGTTATGTGGAAGGTAATTTTGGCGGCGGTGCCGTGGAATGTGGTGCTGCCTTGGGTGGTGTCAAGAGTTTCTGACCTTTCTTACAAGGCTGCTAAGGTGCTTATTGATAGGGCTTTTGATTTGGTAGTGCAGATTGAAGACGAGTACGGAGACGGTGGCGGTCAAGAGAAGTTTATGGAAGTGAAAAAGAGCTTATTGCAGTCTTTCCAAGACATAAGCGGTTGGGTTGTAAACCTCGTTATTGAGATGGCTGTTGCTAAGGCAAAGAAGGAAGGGTTGATTAAGTAAGGAGCTTACCATGTTCAGGTGGATAAGAAGACTTATCGGGCTTGCTTCTGCTTACAAGGAGGCTGAGGACAGGTATGGTAAGAAGTGGTATCGCTCAAAGACCTTGTGGGTAAACCTTATAGCTCTTATATCCCTCTTCCTAAACGAAAAGGTAGGGGTTCCCATATCCGAGAGTGAGCAGATGGCTATTCTCTCGGTGGTGAATATAGTTCTCAGGTTGATAACCAAAGAGCCGGTCAGATGGTAGGAAAAGTTAAAGAGCTTTTTGAGAAATACAAAAAGGCAAGGGTGAGGCTGGAGGTAGGTTCTGAAACAGGCATAGAGGAGGAGCTAAGCAGGCCCGAGTGGCAGTTGGAAAGCCAAAAGACAGGCAAAAGCCTTCAGGTGTTCGGGGTAAAGCTAACTTTCAGGTGGTAAAGATGAAAGAGGTTCCGGTTATAGCTCCTATTCCTAAAAACGGCTATTGGATATTGACGGACGACGTTAGGGTTAGCGTGGATTACGGGAATAAAAGATACACTTACTTTATCCCCAAGGGTTTTGAGACGGATTTTGCCTCTGTGCCGAGGTTCTTGTGGTGGCTGGTAGCACCTACGGATTATCCGCTTTTGAGGGCGAGCCTTTTGCACGATTACCTATACAGAACGAGCAAGAGACATTCAAGAGAGTGGGCGGATAGGGTTTTTGTGAAGTTGGCGACAGAGGACGGGCTTCCCAAGTGGAAGGCTGCTTTGGTGTATTTGGCGGTTAGGGTTTTCGGTAAAAAGGTTTGGGATAGATACAGGGAGGGGGAGATTGATAGTCAAGGGAGCGCAGAAGCTTGAGGAGTTTATCGCAAAGAACGGGATAAAACACTTTAGAGCCGAAGAGTTTGTCTGCAAACATTGCAAAGAAGTTTACATTGATAGCTTTTTGGTGGAAGTTGTAGAGCAGATTAGACGAGAGCTGGGGAGACCTGTAGTGATAACCTCTGCTTACAGGTGTCCCGAGTACAACGCTGCCATAGGCGGGGTGAAGAACTCCGCACATACGAGGGGATACGCTTTGGATATTAAGTGTTTTACCTCTAAGGGCAGGGCAGAGCTGGTAAGTTTGCTTTTTGATTTGGGTGTTGATAGGGTAGGCATAGCTCAGTCATTTGTTCATTTTGACGTAGACCCCGATAAGCCTTCTCCGAGGCTTTGGCTTTACGGTAGAAGGAAACACGTGGGGTAAGGGAGGGTAGAAGATGTTTTTACCTCGTGATGTAGGAGATGCAATTTACAGCAACGGGTTGGATATTTTCATGGGAACGCTGGGGCGATACACAAATCCCTATTGGAGAAGGTCTACCGGCGTGCCTTGGCTGGATTGGCTCAGGCAATACAATCCCTTTGGAATGGGGGATTGGGTTCAGCCTTACAGGCGGCAACCCATGCCTTGGTATGTAAATTTAGGCGGCGGTTTCAATGAACTTACCCCACATTCTGGGCACATTTGGGACGAGAGACCTGTAAATTTTGTAGCCAGAAACAGGGGAGACATGTGGAGAAGAGAAATCAACGGAGATTTCTACAATCTGTTCACCGGCGGGAGAGGGCTTTTGAGCTTTTTGTTTGGCGTGTAAAGGAGGAATAAAAGATGGATAGTTGGCGCGCTAATCCTTCATCGCCAAGGGTTGGAGGACGCAAAATAAGTAATATAGCTACAAGGGTGTTCAAACCAACTCCCTCAATCATAAATAGTGGTGCAAAAATGAGGCTGCAACAAAGGGAGCGCCATGCTCCCTTGAGGGAAGGTCTACCAGGGCTGCCTTCTGCTGAAGAACTTGCCAAACAATATAATTTGCCTACGACAAACTACTGGGGAGAGCCGGTAAGCTATGCAGACGTGTTTCGTCAGTTGCCCCACGACACGTTTGTTGAGCTAATGACAAAAGCTCGTGTAAACTCTGTGCTCACCGGAGAAGGAAGTCCGGGAATGTTTCATGTTGGAGTTTTTGCGAAGCCCCCAGAAGATTACTACTATGGTTGGACGAACCTTGCCCCCGAAGATGCAGATGAAGTTCGGACCAACTTTTGGGCAGCGGTACGCGCCGGGTGGAACCCATTTTCAAATACAAGTACGGCCGGCGGCAGAGATGTTGGCTCTGCAGGGGCAAGTTCCGGCAAATACTACTTTGGAGGTAGTAAAGGTGGAGCTGGTGGCAACCCTTACGTGCGCAGTTCTGGCTCTGAATCGCAGGCTTTTAGTTTTGCGGGGATACCTTACGAGCTAATAAGGGATTTTTCAGCTTTTGCAAGCAAGAGGCTTGGACTTTTGGGCTCGCTTATGGACGACATTAAGGGTGGCAAAGGCAGTCAAGAGGTCTTCTCCTCTTTGGATAAGTATAACCAGCTTGCGCTGGACTCTTGGAGGAAGGCAAGGGCTGACCTCGTGAATGCGATGATGAAGGAGGGGATAACTTCCCTTGCCAACAGGGGGGTTTTGGACAGCTCCGTTGCAACCGGACTTCTTAGCAATATCGCAAGGCAGAACTTACAAGACCTTAGTAAGTTCCAGTCTCAGCTGGGGCTTAATCAGATAATGCAGTCTCTATACTATCCTCTTAAAGCTCTTAAGACTATATCTCGTCCGTATGTGGATATTGCTGGGCTTACCAAGTTTGCGATGTCCGGTTCACGCTCAAGTGCGGATAGCTACGACCCGTCACCTTGGGTGAGCTTGATTATGGCTTTGGCGGGAATTTAAGGGAGGAGAAAGATGCTAAATGTTTTGGTGCCTGCAGCAATGTCAATGATAGGGGGGCTTTTTGGCGGTGATTCTGAAACTGAATACAAAGTTATGCCGAGAAGTCCCGAGATGGACTGGTGGTGGCAAAACGAATTGCTACCAGCGCTTTTCGGAATACAAACGCAAGAAGCGGAGAGGGTTCCTCAAAGTGAATCTATAGCTCCTAAAGCAACCGACATCATTCCAGATACGTATAACGATTATCCTAAAGAAAAAAGGGGAACTACCCCCAAGCAGACTGGAATAAAAGGAGAGAAGGGAAGATTTAAGAGGAATATAGAGGATTACCTCAGAGGCGTTGAGGATGCGGCAAGGCAGTACGGGGGGCTTTTGAATACGCTCCTTCAGTTCTCTACGGGATTGCTGACACCGCCGAAGGTGATGAACATTCCCATGTTTGGAGCTATCCCCATGTACGGCCTTGCGAGGGCGAGAACGAGGGCATACCTGCCGGTCGTGGAGAGCATGGCCGGACTGGGAGGAGAAAGGCTAAAAAGTCAGCTACTTCCTGTGCAGGCGAGAAAGGAGATGTATATAGACCTACCTTTGAACATATTCAGGGAGCAAGAGAGACTCAGGTATCAAGCTCCTGCGGTGGTAAGTCCTACACCACTGGGCGGTTTGGCTCAGATGTTGGGTAAGATTGGGCTGATAGGAATGATGAAGTCTCTCGGCTGGGTTGATTCGGGCGGCGGGAGTATGGCTTCAGCTCTGATGGGATAGTTGGAGGCTAACGATGGGAGCGGTGTCTTTTTACAACCCTTATGCGGGTATGCAGTCTTTTCTGGATAGTGTTTTAAAGGTTGCTCTGGCTAATGAGCTTAAGCGGCAGCAGGAGCAAGAGGAGTTTGAAAGAAAGAAGGGACTTATAGCGGAGGTCATGAGCCAGTTCCAAAATGCCCTGCCTGCAGAGACCAACGTAGAGGTTTACAGGCAGCCCGTAGGGCTTGAGTTTGATACTCAGTTAAATCCTTTCTCTGAAAGGGAGGAAGTAGAGGTTCCGAAGGTAAACGCCCCGAGCTCTTTGTTTGTAGAAACTCCTAAGACACCGGGGGAGTATAAGCAGGGGCTTTTGGAGGCTATGCTCCCTGTTATAGGAGCGGGGGCGGTTGCGGGATTGAATTTGTCTCCGCTCGTGAACTCTTACGCAAAGGCTTATGAGGAGAAGTATGAGGCTGAGGCTGAGAAAGAGAAGCTTGACAAGAAAAGGCAGGCGTATTTGAGGTGGCTTGAAGACCGGGGCTTTCAAGGTGATAAAGAGGTTTGGGCTGACATATTGGCTCAAGGACTGCTGAAACCTTCTGCCCTTAAAGACGGCATCAAGGTGGAGGACTTGGGGGATAAGGTTATTTTTTACGACGTCATAAGGAATAAGACTATCGCTGAGTTTCAGAAGAGCAAGGGAATAATGAATATGAGGGTGGGGGACGAGATAGTTATGTACGACCCAAGGGCGAGGAAGGTCGTGGACAGATTGAAAGTCCCCAAAAAGCAACGCCCTCCGAAGCTAAAAATAAAGGACAGAACCGAGCTTTATACTCCCGAAGAGCTTGCCAGTCTTCCCGAAGAACAACGGCTTGCGATAATAGCTGGAGGGCTTAAAAAGAAGTTTTATACGGTGGAGGACGAGCGGGGACGGGTGCTTTTTAAAACCGATAGCTTTGACGAAGCCAAGGAGTTCGTAAACAACGCTCTCGGTAGTAGTGATTTGCCACCACCGCCGGGAGAGCCTATAACTCAAAAGCCTCCGCCACCGCCTAAACCGGGGCAGGTGAGGAGGGCTAATACTCGTAGCGTGTTTGACCTGTTTGGGGAGTGAGGTATGCCGACACTTGAGGAAGTTCTTAGCTACTTAGACCCTAAGTTTGCGTCTGCTCCGCAGGAGAAAAGGCAGAAGGTTTTGGAAAAGCTCAAGGGCAATCCGGAGCAGATTGACAGAGCTCTTTCTTACTTAGACCCCAAGTATGCCCAAGCTCCAAAAGAGCAAAAAGCCAAGGTTTTGAAGGCTATCTCTGACGTTCCCTTTTACGAAAAGCTCGGCAGAGCCTTTGCCTACGGAAGCGGAGAGTTTGTAGAAGACTTGGGGCAGATTATTAAGGAAGGAACTAAACTTCTTGAGAAGGGAGCAGAGCTAATAACGGGCAAGGATTACGAGTTTGAGACTCCCATAGCGGATAAGCTGGTTGAGCTTGGACAAGAGGCCAAGGAGTATTGGCGACCTGAAAAGTATTCTGAGGTTTACGACTTTACGGGGAGCGGGATAGTTGAGGAAGTCCCTTCGCTGATAGGCTTTGGGGGTGCCATAGGTAAAGGTGCTAAGCTGGGTTCTGCGGTTGCAAAGAAGGCTCTAAAGCGTGAGGGCTTGACTAAGGCTGTTGCCGAGAACGTTGGTGCGGGTTTGGGCTATTCCGCAACGCAGGTGGCGGCAGGGGATTATACGGGCGAAGACGTAGCGAGAGACGTTGTTTTGGATACGGCTCTGGGAGCTGGCGGCTATCAATTGGGAAGGCTTTTAAGAAGGCTCAGAAAGAAGGAGGCTCCGATAGAGCAGGAGGTAGAGGTTAAGGCTGAAGAGCCTAAAGAGGTGAGTGTTGAGGAGGTTTTGAATAGTATAGAGCCTGCGGAGATTCCCAAGTCTAAGAAAAGGTTTTCTAACTTAAAAGAGGCTGTAGATTTCTTTGAAGAGAATCTCTTAGGTAAAGAAATTGAAACACCAATTGGTCTTAAGGTAAGGTTTGATAAAAGGCACTTTTTAAACATAATATCCGGAGGCAAAAAGAAAGGTTTTGTTGAAGGTGCTAAGACACCTGAAGAGTCTTATGAGCTTATAAAACAGGGTGTAGAGCCTGAAAAGATAAGGGGTTACGAAGCTCAAAGGGCAAGGGATATTTTTCTTATTTCTGATATATTATCTCAGCCTCACGTTATAACAAAGGATAAAAACAGCAATAAATATGTATTCTATAAGGAATATAAGTCTAATGGCAATAAAGGGTATGCAACTATAACTGTTGATTCTAATGGGAGCTTGTCTTTGGTTTCCTTCCATAGGAAGAGTGTGAAAACTATTCTTAACAAAGTGCGTAGAGGAGAAGAAGAGATAATATGGACACGTGGCCTATCCCCGGGTAGGACCCCGTCTGCCACCGGCTACGCTCCCGGGGAGCTAACCGATGGCATCAATAATAATTTAACTCGCCCTGACGATGAAGTCAAGTTCTACTCCGGAGGTCCCTCCTCTGAACAACTCAAAGAAGGCATAACAAAGCTTGCCAGAGAAAGCGAAGACCCCTTAGCTAAAGCCCAAGGTTATGAGGAGTTAGACCCCTTTACAGAGCTTGCCAAGGCGGATAGGCAGGCGATTTTCGCTAACTGGACAAGGTGGATACTGCCTCAATACGAGTGGCTTAAGAAAAGCTCCAGAACCGCAGGCGTTTATAGGGCTGCCAAGGAATACACGGAGGGGCTTGAAAAAGACCTTTACGCTTGGCTGGGAAATAGGCTTGAGACCCTAAAGAAACGCTTCAAGGGAATGTCTGACAAAGAAAAGGAACGGGTAATTGATGTAGTTGAAGGTAAGCTCAAGAACGCAGACGGCAAAACAAAAGAAATAGCAAAAGAGATTAGAAGCTATCTTGATGACATTTACAATTACGTTAAAGAGCAGGGGTTGGATATAAGCTACAGAGAAGATTACTTCCCGCATCTCTTTGAAGGCAACATAAGGGTCAAGGTGGGAGATGAGTTTGTATCTACAAAGACTTGGGACGAGGCTCTTGAGGTTGCCACTAAGGGGTTGGAAGAGGGCAAGGACGTAAAGATAAGGGCGTTCTTAAGACCGGATATATACGAGGTCAAGATTACCAATCCCAGATTTTGGAAGCTGGTAAACAACCTTGAACAGGGGGTTGAGCTTACCAAGGACGAGGTTAAGCAGTTGGTAAAGAAGGCGGGGGTAGGGAATCGTCCCAGATATAGGTTTGTAGGGAATCTCCTGCAGAGGAAATACAACATAGACGGCTACATAAAAGACCCTGAAACCGCTTTATCGCTTTACACTTTTACGCTTTTGAAAAAGCTCCATCAGGACAGGTTTTTAAAGGAGTTTGAGAAGGCTTATCAGAACGTTCCTTCAGCAAAGCTCAGACAGCTTTTAGACGAATACAAAGAGCAGGTTTTGGGTTATCCCACAAAAGGGGAACAGATAACCGCAGATATTGTTAACTCCTTTTTGAAGACCAGACCGGGAAGGGTTTTACTGAGAGCGTTGAACAAGAGCGTAGGGTCTGAGCTGTCGCCTTTTCAGGTTAGAAAGGCGGCGGGGATAAGCGGTTATTGGGCTAACTACGTTGCGGACTTGGGGCTTAGTGCCTCCTCTGCTGCGGTGAACTCTACGCAGGTAGCTTTGAACGTTGCCCCTGTTTTGGGGGTAAGGAGCGTTTTAAGGGGAGGCAGTAAGTATATAAAAGGGTTAATAAAGGGAGACGAGAAGATAAAGAAGGAGCTGTTTGATGCGGGGGTTCTCACCGAGACGGGCTTTGAGAATATGAGAGCCTCTGCAAAGGATTATCCTCTGATTATGTTCAAGGCTGTTGAGGTAGTGAATAGGGTCGCCACTTACGGAGCTACCAAGGATTACGCAAAGAGAAACGGCGTGGAGGGAATGCTTAAGGTTTTAGACGTTCTGGGGGTGAGCAAAGATGACCCTCTTTACAGAAGGATACTTGATAAGAAGGTTCCGCTTGAGGAAAAGGCTATTGACTTTGCAAGAGAGGTTGTGGATAAAACGCAGTTCAGATACGAGAAGTTTGCCGCACCGAGGGGTTTGAGCGGCTCTATTGCTAAGCTTTTACTCCCTTATAAGAACTTCCTTATTAACCAAATTCTTTTGAGTGCGAGAATGGCGACAAAGAACGCTATAAAGCACCCGAGAGAGGCACTTCAGTTCTTTGGGGCTGCCATGCTGATAGGCGGGGTTGCGGGCAATCCCATACTTAATTACGGATACGAAGTTATAGACTGGCTTTATCGTGAGCAGACGGGCAAGAGCCTTGAGGACGAGATAGATAATCCGACTTTGAAGGCTTTTATAAAGGGAGGGCTGCCCTTAGTCGCAGGGATAGACATAAGGAGTTCTGTAAAGATAGATGTGCCAACTTCCTTTAGGGATTTGCTGGGGAGACCGGGCAGGCTTGCTATGGCTTTGGCTGAGGGAGACCCTCAAAAGATAGAAAGGGAGATAAAGCCCCGGATTTATCAAAATATTGAAGACGCCCTGCAGATGTATAAAACGGGATACGTCAAAGACAGCAAGGGTAGGGTGATTGACAAGGCTACGACTAAGGATGCGGCGTTGAGGGCTTTGGGCTTGAGACCTCGGTCTTATTACGAGTTTTTAGAAAAGAAGGAGAAGATATACGTTCTTGAAACTTTGTTCAGGAAGAAGTACGAGCCTCTTGTGAACTCTCTTGCAGGTGCGATAGTAAACGGCGATGAGGGAGCTTACAAGGAGCTTTACGCAGAGATAACGGATAGATTGAAGTATTTGGCTAATAAGGTCCAAAGTTCTGAGGGAGAGGTAAAGAAGGAGTATATGTACCTTTACCTTAAGCTCTCTTCGGCGATAAGCAGGGAGGGGCTGATGAGAAGGGTAAAGAACAGGATAGACCCCTTTGGTTCTGATAGGAAGAAGAAAATGTTGTTGCAATAGGGGAGGGGATAATGGCGACAAAGGACACTCTACACAGTAGGCTTGACAGGATTGAAAGTGAAATCGTAAACCACAAGACAGACCTTGCAGAGTTGAGAGCCTCTCTCGGACAGCTTGCCGAGGATATGCATGAAATTAAAGAGGCTTTGAAAGAGCTTGTCGTAGTCTCAAGAAAACAGGTGGAACTTCAGGCTCGCCACGATGGGCTACAAGCCGAGATAGAACACGTTATAAAGAGAATGGAGAAAATGGAGATTAAGATTGAGAAGATAAATGAGAAGATGTCTTCCCGAACTTGGGACATCCTGAAGATAGTATTCGCCGCAATATTCAGCTCTGTGATTACTGCCATAGGGATGCAAAAGCTATAAGAAAGAAGCTGTTTTGAGCTTCCGAAATTTTCCGTAATATTGGCGAAATAATGGCGTAAAAATAGAGCAAAAAGAGGTTCGGAAAGGTGCGTTGTTAGTGTGTGTTAACTTGGAGTAAAAGATTGAGAGGCAAGGATTACCACCATATTCGCATGGCATATAGAGAACACATTATTTAGGCTTTGGGAGCCGAAGGTCGCAGGTTCAAGTCCTGCCACCCCGACACTCAAGGTGTTCTTTCAGGCTTCAAACCTCTCAAGGTTGTATACCTCGTAAACCTCTCTGTGTCTCGTCAGGCCGATGGCCTCTCTGTAGATGATTAGGTATCTTCTGTACTCAAGGGCGAGGGTTTTGGTTTCTCTGAATCGTTTTCTGAAGGAGAGCAGAAGGCGCATGGAGAGCAGGGGCGTGGATTTCGCTCTCTGGATACGGAGCTTGAGGTAATTTATGGCACGTTCAAGCCTCTCCAGCTCTTTAATACATCTCTCTATTCTGATGCCGTAGCCTCCCCCTACGGAGGCTATGTCCTTTAAAGCCTCTTCACCGAGAACGTCCCTATCCAGCATCGGGGTCAAAGGCGGCTCTCACGCTGCGGGGTATGGAGACGATTCTGCCTCCTTTAAGGACGCAGTGGCGCGTCTCTCCCAAAGCTCTTATCTCGCCGTCGCAGAGGAGCCTGTAATTGATTGAGAAGGTGAACCTGTCCATGTGGCTTACCTTAAGCTCTATGCTGAACTCCTCGTCGTAGAGCAGGGGTTTTTTCCACCGGCACTTTGCCTCTAAGAGGACTACCTCAAAGCCTTCTTCCCTCATGCGGCTGTAGGGAAGTCCTCTGTCCCTCAGAAGCTCTCCCCTTGCCTCCTCAAAGTAGCGAAAGTAGTTAGAGTGATGCACCACACCTTGGGCGTCGGTCTCGTAGAACTGGACTCTCCTGCGGTAGGTGAACTCCCTCATCTGCTTATTTTAATCCGAAACTCCGCAGAGGAGCCGGAGCTGTCCCGAACTCTAACCTTCAGCAGGGCGCTTTCAATACCGACCTCCCTAAGAACCTGAGCGTGGGTGTAGTTTATCCATACATGAACGTTGGAGGGGCATACATCGTCCATAGGCGGATTTAGAGGGTCTATAGTCTTGCGCTCCTCATCGGAGAAGCAAAGGCACAGCCTCGCGGGCAGAAGGCGAAACCTTCCCCTTTCGGGCAGGGCGGAGAGATTTGCGAATGCTCCCTCCTCCCCAAAGACGAGCGCTCCGAATACGTTCTCGCTCTCGTTTTCGTAATACATGGCGCCGTAGCAGAGACTCAGGTATTTGTATCTGTAAACCTTTCCGTATCCCCTAAAGTCGGTGTAGGCTCCAGATTTGGGAACCTTCGGCGGGTCAATCACCTCAAGGGTTATGGAGCCTTTGCCTTTGATGGGAATGAGTATGTCCTGTTCCCTTATCTCTACCTTTCCTACCTCAATACCGAAGGTCAGCCTTATAAATAAGAAAAGTACTAAGAACCTAATCGCCAAAGAGAATCACCTCCAGGCTCTTTCTTTCGGCATCAGAACATAAAGCGTAAGCTCTGTCTCTGCTAAATTCAAGGGACAGCTCGCCGGAGCAGTCGAGCCTGCGTATGTCCAGCACCTTGCCGTCTTCGGAGTCCAGCACCACCAGCTTGTTGCCTGAGCGTCCGAAGGCCATACTTCTATAAACGTATTCGGGGTAAAGCCTCTTTATGGATTTTCCCAGCAGCTTGCCGCTCTCTATGTCTATCAAGGTAAAGCTCCCGTCCCTGTTCTCACAGAAAGCGGCTCTGGCGTGGGCGCCGATGGTGCATCTCCTGAAGGCTCTGTAGCTCTTGTCGCCGAACACCACGAAGGAGGAATCCTCTCCGAAGAGCGGCAGGAACTCGTAGCCTCTGAAGGTGTCCCCAAAGCCGTAGATGCCTAAGGGTGTCTCCCTAAGCCGGGAGTCCACGAACGTGCATTCCCGATTTTTAAATAGGCAGTAGAGGAAGCCGCCTTTGAGGTAGTAGGTGTGTGCTGTCTTGGGTATGTCTATGCTTTTTATAGGTCTGTAGTCCCTTCCCAAGAGGGTGGCTCTGCCTTTGTAATACTTGGTGAGGGTGCAGGAGCCTTGCCACGAAGGGGCGAGGCACACGTCGTAAGGGGGCATCACGAGTATGTACCTATCCCCCTCCGCAGGCACGAGGAAGTATATCTTGTTGTAGTCTTTATCCTCAAAGGAGAAGAGCCTTTGGGCATCTTTCTCTCTTACGTCAACTCTGTGGAACTCAAAGAACCTGTCGGGATACTCGGCGGTTATGTAGAACCTGCTCCCTGTATGAAGTATGAACTTCACTCTGCCTTTGAGTTTGTACGACATGATTTTCTTAAGCTCTCTGTCGTAGAACTCTATACGGCTCGTGTTGCCTTCTTCCCTTCCTAAGAGGAGAACTCCGTTGGGGAAGAGGAGATGGTTCCAGTGGGATGGGAAGGTTATCCTCCTGCCGAGCTTTATTATCTTCTTTAAGGGAGCTGCTCTGAGCGTGGGAGCCTCCGATGGGCTTACGAACCTTCCCATAACGCATACGGCATCTCCTTTGCCTCTCTTTATGAGCTTACCTTCACGGCTCAGCAAAACGAAGTACTTGCCTTCCATCAGCCAGTACTTGTCCCCGCAGGGAACAACGGGCTTGGGGTCGGGATATATCCAGTGTTTGGGAACGCCTCTTTGAACTTTTATAACCTTGCTCCCGTGGTGTATCTCCACTCTTTTATCCTCTCCAAGGGTTGCAAGTGCCGGCGGTTCCTTGAGCTTATTGAGCTCAAGGGTGTCCAAGTTCAGCTCAAACAGCCTGTAAGATACGGCAGCCTTACGGACTATCAACGCCCTGTTTCTGCGAAGGTTTGCTAAAAAGCCCTCTGTGCAATAGCTTCGGGGTATGTAGCAGGTTCTCACTTCGGTGGTTATGCTGGAAGCTACCTCGGTAGGCTTGATAACTAAGAATCTCTCGTCCCTGTAGAGCTCCGATGCCTCTATAACACTCAGCTTGTTTAAAAGCTCGTGAGCGTTCGCCAAAGCCATCAGGCTGAAGCTAAGAAGCAGAAAGAGCGCACGTCGCATCGCAAACCTTCTCAGGTAAACCTCTCCCCCACGGAAGGGGAGTATCCCCTCATAAAGTCCTCTCCCTTCATGAGCTTGCCTTTGGGAGATATCAGCTCCCGCACGAGAACGGCTCCCCTGCCGCAGGCCACCACCAGCCTCTTGTTCTCCAGAATCTCAGCAGGCTCTCCCTGCAGCTCCAGCGGCTCAGCTTTGAGAATCTTAATTCTTGAACCTCTGAAGGTGGTGTAGGCGTTGGGATACAACCCTCTTATCCTATCAACTACGCTTTGGGCCTGTGCCTTCCAACATATCCTCAGCTCCTCTTTACTTATGGGGGGTGCGTAGGTTGCCTCTTCTTCTCTTTGGGGCACGGGCTTTAGTCCGCCCCCGAGCCACTTCTTTAGAGTTTCCACCAAAAGGGTGGCTCCCTTTGACGCCAGCCTCTCCGAGAGCGTCCTTGCGTTGTCTTCGGGAAGTATGACTTCCCTCTGCTGGGCCAGTATGTCGCCCGCGTCCATTCTCTCGTTTATGAGCATCACCGTGTTGCCAGTCTCCCTATCGCCGGCTATGATGGCCCTCTGCACCGGTGCCGCTCCCCTGTACTTGGGAAGCAGGGAGGCGTGCAGGTTCAAAGCTCCGTATTTGGGAATCTCCAAAACTTCCTTAGGAAGAATCCTGCCGTAGGCTACCACCACCACGCAGTCGGGGCTCAGCTCCTCTACCAGCTCAATCAGCTCTCCCTTTTTCTCAGGCTGGTAGACCTCAAGTCCCAGTTCCTTGGCCAGCCTTTTGACCGGTGTAGGAGAGACCTTCTTTCCCCTACCCGCCGGCCTATCCGGTTGAGACACAACTCCCTGAACTTCAAACTCCTCACTGAGAGCCTTCAAAGATGGAAGGGCAAAGTCCGGAGTTCCCATGAACAGAACCCTTGCGGTCCGCGGCCGGCAGTCCATAGTAATATAAGCATACAGTTTTTCTGTAAAATAGTTCTTATAGTAAGCGATAACTTAGCCGCCACAAGAGAGGAGGAGCGATAACTATGAAAAGGCTCGCACTTGCAGGTTCCTTAATTATACTTCTTAGCTCCTGTGCGGTTCAGCAGGAAGACCCTCAGGAAAGCAGGATAAAAGCCCTTGAGAGAAGGCTCTCCCAGATAGAAGAGAGGCAAAACAGGTTTGAGGAAGACCTTATAAAGACCAACGAGAGGATAGATAAGCTCTCCCAGATTCTATCCGACGTAAGAGTTGACGTGGAAAACCTAAGGGTGCAGCAGGAGAAGTTAAAAAAGAGGGAAGAGAGCGTGGTGGAGATAGTCAGTCCCAAGGAAAAGGAGAAACCCACCGAAACCGCGGAGGCTCCAAAACAGGAACAGCCTACCCAAGAGCAACCACCGCAGACCGAAGAGGAACAAGAGACACAACCTCAGCCTCAGGAAGGCGTGGAGGAGGCCTACAGGAAGGCTCACGAGCTTTACACCATGAAGAGGCTCTACGAGGCGAGGGACAGGTTCTTGAGCTTTATAAAGAGCTACAAACCCAACAAGTACACGGACAACGCCTACTTCTGGGTCGGAAAGATATTCCACGAGCTTGGGGACTTAGATAAGGCGGAGGCGGTCTATAAGAGCCTCATAAAGAAGTGCGAAGCCAAAAAACTGCCCGACTGCAACAAGGCGCCCAGCGCTTACCTCATGCTGGCGAGGGTTTACGAGGAGAAGGGAAACCTTCAGGAGGCCAAAAAGTATTACGACCTGCTGATAGAGAGATACCCCATGTCCGAGGAGGCCTTCAAGATAAAAGAGCTTAGAGGAGAGTGAATGGACATAAAGATACCCACCCACGTGGCCATAATAATGGACGGAAACGGCCGCTGGGCGAAGGCTAAGAACCTACCCCGCATAGCCGGACATTACCAGGGGGTCAAAGCGGCGGAGGAGATAGTTAGGTTCTCAAGGAGCTTGGGTATCAAACATCTGACCCTGTTCACATTTTCCACAGAGAACTGGAAAAGACCCCAAGAAGAGGTGCAGGCTCTATTCAATCTCTTAGAGAGCTACCTGCAGGAAAAACGGCAGGAGCTTTACGAGCTTAAGATAAGGGTCAGGTTCATAGGCAGGAGGGATAGACTCCCGGAAAGCCTCGCAAAGCTTATGGAGAGTATAGAAGAGGACAGCGAAAACTTTAAGGGAATGAATCTGAACCTGGCCGTGGACTACGGAGGAAGGGACGACATAATCAGAGCCGTTAACGGACTCCTCTCCGAAGGCAGAAAGGAGGTAAGCGAGGAGGAGTTCTCCAAATGCCTTGATCTCTATCCCTCACCCGACCCCGACCTGCTGATAAGGACGGCCGGAGAGAGGAGGATTTCCAACTTCCTGCTCTGGAACCTGGCCTACACGGAGCTTTACTTTACGGATACCCTGTGGCCCGACTTCACCCGGGAGCACCTACTCTCAGCCTTGGAAGACTTCTCTTCAAGGAAACGCAAGTTCGGTGGAATACTCAATGAGTAGGGAGAGAACGGGACTTTTGATAGGCACAGCTACCTTAGTCTGTGCGTTTTTGCCCTACCAGCTCTTCGTGTTCGCGGTGGCTCTGCTCTCTCTCTTAATAGCCAAGGAGGTGGCAAGCGCCTTAGATGTGGAGGAAGTGTCCTACTACGCCTTCTTCGTCCCTCTCATATACGTCTCTATGGACTCCCTCACACTACCGGTGGTGGGTCTGCTCTCTTTGGCTTACGGCTATAAGCGCTGGAGCTTAGACGGCTTCATGCGAGCCTTTTTGGTTTTAATGTACGCGGGTTTCCTTCCGTCCTTTCTCGTAGATGTAAGAGCCTTGGGTTTCAAACCTTTGCTGGTGCTAATTCTGGGCGTGTGGGCTATAGACGTCTCCGCCTACTACATAGGCAGAAGGTTTGGAAAGACCCCCGTATTCCCAAAGATATCGCCCAAAAAGACGCTGGAGGGATACTTAGGGGCCTTCGCCGTCAGCTGGGCAGTGTTGTGGACTCTGTCGGGCTGGGGTATGGTAAAGAGCCTTTCCGTAGCACTGCTTATCCTCTTCTTTGCCGCCGTAGGGGACTACTTCAAGAGCTTCATAAAGAGGCAGTTGGGGATAAAGGACTTCTCTCAAGCCTTGGGAAGCCACGGTGGGTTCACGGACAGGTTTGATTCCCTAATATTCGCGGCTCCTGCTTACCTGTTTGTCCTGCAAAGGGCATCGGCTTGAAGTTTCTGCTGGAAAACAACCTCTCCAAGTTGGCAAAGTGGCTCAGGTTCCTGGGATACGACACCGAAGTTCTGACATCTTCCATCAGTCCGCAGGTCTTGAGCAAGAACCAGGATAGGGTCTTCATTACGACCTCAAGGAGGTGGGAGAGAACTCTCAGGAAGGTAAACATACGCTACATCGTGGTTCCCAGACACGATTGGGAGCTTCAGCTCTGCATGGTAATCAAGAGGCTATCCTTAAGTAGTGAGCTAAGACTCAACCTCTGTCCAGAGTGCGGTGCAAAACTTAAGTCCGTCAAGAAGGAAGAGTTTAAAGACAGGGTGCCCCCAAAAGCTTACGAAAGCGCCTACGACTTTACCTACTGTCCAAGGTGCGACCTCCTCCTGTGGAAGGGCCTTCACTACGAGAGAATGAAGAAAATGCTAAGCCGAGCTCTGAGCAAGTGCGATTGAGTAGAATAGGAAGTTGATGGAAGTGAAGATATGCGGCATAACCCGTCCCCAAGACGCCATCCTGGCTCAGGAAGAGGGTGCAAGCTTGGTGGGGGTGATTCTGTATCCAAAAAGTCCGAGATTCCTTCCCGAGGAGGGACGTAAAGAGGTACTGAAAGTTCTGAGAAAAGCTCAGAGTGTAGCCGTCATGGTAAACCCTTCCAGGCAGGAGATTCTAAAGGCCTTTGAGGAGGGCTTTAATCTCGTCCAACTGCACGGAGAGGAGAGCGTGGAGCTTGCCAAGTCTGTAGGCATGCACAGGGTTATAAAGGCCTTTCGCGTTGCCGATAAGATGCCGGAAGTTGACGAGCGCTGGAAGCGAGCTTACGCGGTTTTGCTGGATACCTACTCTAAGGACTCCTACGGAGGAACCGGCAAAACCTTCAATTGGGATATAGCCAGAAAGCTGGTGGAGAAAGGCTTCAGGGTTATACTCTCCGGGGGACTTAAGCCGGAGAACGTCAAAGAGGCGATAAAGAGGGTTCGGCCCTTCGGGGTTGATGTCTCATCGGGCGTGGAGTCAGAACCCGGAATTAAAGATGCCCAGAAGGTTAAGAGATTTATAAAGGAGGCTTTGGCCTGATGAAAGTCGGATTCGTGGCGGTGGTGGGCAAGCCCAACGTGGGTAAATCCACCCTTATGAACAACTTGATAGGAAGAAAGGTGTCCATAGTGTCTCCCAAGGCGGGAACTACCCGGATAAGGGTGCTGGGAGTCAAGAACATTCCCGACACGGCCCAGGTCGTTTTCCTTGATACGCCGGGTATATACAGACCCAAAGACGCCCTCGGACAAGCCATGGTCAGAACCGCTCAGCAAACTCTGCAGGAGAGCGATGTAGTTCTCTTCATGATAGATGCAGGGGAAGGCTGGAGAAGCAGAGATGAAGAGGTATTCCAGAACTACATAAAACCGGTGGCGGACGAGAAGCCCGTTATCCTCGTGATAAACAAGATAGACTCTTTAAGGGACGTTAAAGAGGTTCTGCCCATGATAGAGGAGCTAAGTTCAAAACACCCCCAGATAAAGGAAGTGGTTCCCGTAAGCGCGCTCAAGGGCACCAACCTTGACGAGCTGGAGAAGACCCTCATAAACTACCTGCCAGAAGGTGAGCCTCTCTTTCCCGAAGACATGATAACCGACCTGCCCCTCAGACTCATGGCGGCAGAAATCATCAGGGAGAAGGCCATGCTCCTGACAAAGGAGGAGGTGCCTACTTCCATAGCCGTGGTGATAGAGGACATATCTCCGGGGGAGAAGAACCCTCAGGTTCTCGTAATTCGGGCGGAGTTGATAGTTGACAGAGAAAACCTCAAGGCGATAGTTATAGGTAAAGGCGGGCGTATGCTCAAAGAGATAGGTAAAAAGGCGCGCCAAGAGCTGGAAATCCTAACGGGCAGGAAGGTCTTTTTAGAGCTTAGGGTCAAGGTAAAACCAGATTGGAGGAGGCGGCCGGAGCTGGTCAGAATGTTCGGCTACTATATGGAGTGAGTTCACATGAGAGTGGTACTCCAGAGGGTAAACTCTTCACGGGTTGAGGTGGACGGCAAGGTGGTCGGAAGCATAGGCAAGGGTTTGAACATACTCTTAGGTGTGAAAAAGGGAGATACCCAGGAAGACGTAAGCAGGTTGGCCAAAAAGGTGGTAAACCTAAGAATATTTGAGAACGAGGAAGGCAGGTTTTACTTCTCTCTGTTAGATGTGGGTGGCGAGGCTTTGGTGGTCTCCCAGTTCACTCTGTACGCGAATACGAAGAAGGGAAAGCGCCCCAGCTTTGAGGAGGCGGAGGAACCAAAAAGAGCTAAGGAGCTTTACGAGGCCTTTATTGAGGAGCTTAAAGCCTTGGGAGTTCCCAAGGTGGAAAGCGGCATCTTCGGCGCCATGATGGAGGTTTACATACAGAACTGGGGTCCGGTGACTTTGGTTCTGGACTCGGAAAACCTGTAAAGGAGGAAAGGTATGAAAAAGGGGATAACCTTTCAGGAATGTGTGGGGAGCTGCATGGAAAAAATCAAGGAGCACAAAGAGCTAAAGGAGCTTTACCAAAAGTTGGTAAGGGAAGAGGAGGAGAAGATAGCCGGTGAGATTCTGACGGAAAAGATTGAGGATTACCACCAGAAGGTAAAGTGCTACCTGCTGGAGCTCTTAGACGAGCTGAAGGCAAACGAGGAGACTTACGAAAGCCTCCATGAGGGGAAGCAAAAAGAGCAGGTCAGACAGGACCTGGAAGACCTGAAAAAGGACCTGTACTGCTCCGTTGCCGAGATACTGGAGCTCTTCCACTACTTCAGAACCTTGGAGAGCCTATCGGACAGACACTTAGAGCAGGCACTCTCCATACCCATAAAGCTCATATACGAGCTTCTGCTGGAACTCAAGTGCCACCCGAAATGAGGGTTGAGCTGGTAAGCTCATCTACGGAGAACTTCCCCCCCAAAGACAGACCCGAGGTCGTGTTCGTAGGCCGCTCCAACGTGGGAAAATCATCTCTCATAAACCTGATAACCGGCAGAAACGTAGCTAAAGTCAGCAAACAGCCCGGGAGAACCAGAACCGTGAACTTCTTCCTGCTGGAAGACAAACTTTATCTGGTGGACGTTCCCGGATACGGCTTTGCCAAAAGGTCTAAGGAGGAGAGAAACAGATGGAAGGTGATGATGGAAAACTACTTCACGGAACGCAGAGATAACATAAAGAGGGTGTTCCAGCTCATAGATGCCCTCGTAGGTCCCCAAGCTTCCGATATGCAGATGATGGAATGGCTCAGTTTTATGGGACTACCCTTTACCCTCGTCCTAACCAAGGCCGACAAGGCCACCCAGAGGGAGATTTCAAAGACCACAAAGGTGCTGAAAGATAGATTTCCCCACGCTAAGAGGATAATTTCCTCCGCAAAGGAGGGCACAGGTAAGAAGGAGATTCTCGCAGAGATATTCTCGTAGTATAATTAATTTATTAAACAACATGATTGAAGTGAGGGGCATAACTCTTCCGGTAATATCGCTCAGGATAGAGAAAGAAGGCAAGAGCTTAGAAGACCTAAAGGCTGAAATCTCACAGCGCCTGAGCGGTAAGCTCTTTGAGGGAGGATATTTCCTCATAAGCAATCCCCAAGACTTCTCTCAACAGGAATTGGATGAGTTGGAGGAGTTCTTATCAAGCAAAAGCCTAAGGAGTATAAAGCAGATACCCGCCAAGCGGGAGGAGAGCACTCCGACCTCCGAGAGGTTAAAGGTTGTTGACAAGTCTCTACGTTCGGGTCAAAGGGTTGAGCACGGGGGGGATATACTCATATTGGGTGATGTAAATAAAGATGCAGAAGTTGTTGCAACGGGTAATATTATAGTAATGGGAACTCTAAGGGGTGTGGCCATAGCGGGTGCTTTGGGAGACGAGGCAGCGGTCGTGGTAGCTTTAAGAATGGAACCCCAGCAGATAAGAATAGGTAAGAAGCTGGCCATATCCGACGACAGCGAGAGAGAATCCCCGGGATACCCGGAGGTGGCTAAAGTAGAGGAGGGAACGATAGTTTTAGAAAAGGTTTGAGGTGGCATAGATGGCGGAAACGATAGTTATCACATCGGGCAAAGGAGGAGTTGGGAAGACGACCATAACGGCCAACATAGGTACCGCACTCGCCAAGCTGGGGAAGAAGGTTCTCCTGATTGATGCGGACATAGGCCTAAGAAACCTTGATATGATTCTTGGGCTTGAAAACCGCATAGTTTACGACATACTTGACGTGCTTGAGGGCAGGGCTCAACCCGAAAAGGCCCTCGTAAAAGATAAGAGGGGGCTTCCCCTTTACCTGCTGCCGGCGAATCAGACCAAGAACAAGGACGCCGTAGACCCGGATAAGTGGGTGAAGTTGGTGGAATCCCTAAGCTCTGGCGGGGAGTTTGATTACATACTGATAGATTCCCCCGCAGGTATAGAGCAGGGCTTTCAGATAGCGGTAGCTCCGGCCGACAGAGCCATCATAGTGGTAAACCCAGAGGTATCTTCCGTCAGAGACTCGGATAGGGTGATAGGCTTGCTGGAGAGTAAGAACAAGGAAGACTACTCGGTGGTGGTAAACCGTATAAGGTGGAGATTGGTCAAGAAGGGAGAGATGCTCTCGGTTGAGGACATAATAGAAATCCTCAAAGCTAAGCTCCTGGGAATAGTGCCGGAGGAGGAAAAGCTGATTGATTTCACCAACAGGGGTGAGCCGATAGTGTTGCACGAGAAGTTTAACGCCTCCAAAGCTATAATGGACATAGCGAGGCGCATTTTGGGGGAAGAGGTTCCCATGGTTAGGTATGGGGAAAAGGAAGGGTTTTTGAGCAAAATATTCGGGGGTTGAAGTTGTTTAAATCGCTCTTTGGAAGGAAGAGTAAAGATATAGCCAAGAAAAGGTTGACGCTGGTTTTGTCTTACGAAAGGAAGGGACTGCCTCCCAGCATAGTTGAAAAGCTGAAGGAAGATTTAATATCCCTCTTCTCCAAGTATCCTCAGTTTGAGGCCACCAGCATAGACGTTTCTCTAAAAACGAACGAGGACGAGAAAGAGGAGCTTTGGATAAGCATACCCTTCAGAGGGAATAATTAGGCAGTCTCTTCAAGGCTCTTGAGTTGCCGCTCAACCTCGTGGTTTTTTAGAGCCTCTACTATTTCGTCAAGTCTGCCTTCAAGAACATCCTGGAGTTTGTATAAGGTGAGATTAATTCTATGGTCCGTTATCCTGTTTTGGGGAAAGTTGTAAGTTCTTATCTTCTCACTTCTTTCACCGGTTCCAACCTGTTCCTTTCTCTCTCTGGCTATCTCCTCCCTCTTCTTCTTCTCATAAAAGTCCTTGAGCTTAGCGTAAAGTATTTTTAATGCCTTTTGCTTGTTCTGAAACTGAGACCTCTCATCCTGACAAGACACTACTATTCCGGTGGGCAGGTGGGTTATCCTTACCGCCGTCTCTGTAGTGTTTACGTACTGTCCTCCGGCTCCGGAAGCTCGGAAGGTCTCT
Organism: Aquificaceae bacterium; assembly: GCA_027014155.1. Classification (GTDB taxonomy): domain Bacteria; phylum Aquificota; class Aquificia; order Aquificales; family Aquificaceae; genus WFYI01. The sequence goes on along the minus strand of JALWEG010000042.1, from coordinate 27,367 downwards.
ATTTTCAAGTCCCCGGGGTTTATGTTCACGTCCGCTTCGTCAACCTCCGGCAGGACGGCGACCGTGACTGTGGAGGTATGAATCCTTCCCCCCGACTCGGTGGTGGGAATCCTCTGAACCCTGTGTACGCCGCTCTCATACTTGAGCTTGGAGTAAGCTCCCTCACCCTCTATGAGGGCAACCACCTCCTTGAACCCTCCAAGTCCAGTCTTGTTGGCGCTCAAGATTGAAAACTTCCAACCGTTTTCCTCCGCATACTTCTGATACATTCTGAGCAGGTCTGCCGCAAATAGAGCTGCCTCTTCGCCCCCGGCACCCGCCCTTATTTCCAGAATCACGTTTCTGGATTCGTTGGGGTCTTTGGGAATCAGCAGGAGTTTTAACTTCTCCTCCACCTGAGGAAGCTTGTTCTCCAAAGCCTCCAGCTCTTCTTTGGCCAACTGCCTCAACTCTTCTTCGGAGCTGCGCAGTAGCTCTTTTAGTTCTCTTTTCTCTTTAAGGAGCCTTTTATACTCCCTATAGGTTTCGTAGACCTCGGTAAGCTCCTTTAGCTCCTTGCTGAGGGTTTTATACCTCTTTATATCGGCCACCACATCGGGCTTGGAAAGTTCTCTCTCAAGGGTTTCGTATCGTTTGGATAGGGTTTCTAACCTATCTAAGAACTCTTTCTTGAGCATCAATCGCTCTTCTTATCACCGGCAAGCTCTAAGAACATGGGCTTGAGCCTCAACTTACCAGCGTAGAAGGGGTGGCACTTGTCGCACACCTCTATGTGGACCGTTCCTCCCTTGGTGGAGAGGAGTGTGAAGGTGTTGCCGCACCCGCAGGCGAAGGTGGTGGGCTTTAGCTCCGGGTGTATGCCTCGCTTCATTTCTACGCCTCCTGATTCTGCAAAGTATTTATTATAGCATCAAGCGTTCATAGCCTTGAGGAAATCTTTGTTAGTTTTGAACTTTTTGAGCTTGTCCAGCAGAAACTCCATAGCCTCCACGGCGTCCATGGTGGCGAGGAACTTTCTTAGAACCCATATCCTCTGAAGCTCCCACTGTTCAAGCAGCAGCTCCTCTCTCCTCGTGCCCGACTTCTCTATGTTTATGGCCGGGAATATCCTACGCTCCATGAGTCTCCTGTCCAAGTGTATCTCCATGTTGCCCGTTCCCTTGAACTCTTCGTATATGACGTCGTCCATTCTTGAACCCGTCTCTATCAAGGCGGTGGCTATTATCGTCAGCGAGCCGCCTTCCTCTATATTTCTCGCCGCGCCGAAGAACTTCTTCGGCCTCTGGAGGGCTGTAGCCTCTATACCACCGGACAGAACCCTGCCCGTCGGAGGCGTGACGGCGTTAGATGCCCTCGCGAACCTGGTCATTGAGTCAAGGAGGATTACCACGTCCTGTTTTAATTCCACCAACCTTTTGGCCTTCTCCACCACCAGCTCGGCCACCTGCATGTGCCTTTCGGGAGGCTCGTCAAAGGTGGACGCTACGACCTCCGCTCCATCACCCACTATCCTGCGCATCTCCGTGACCTCTTCAGGACGCTCGTCTATCAGCAGGATTATGAGGTGAACCTCCGGGTGATTCTCTATTATCGCTCTGGAAAGCTTCTGCAGGAGAACCGTCTTACCTGCCTTGGGAGGAGCCACTATCATTCCCCTCTGTCCCTTACCTATGGGAGCTATAAGGCTCACCACTCTCGTGGAAAGCTCGTGGGGACTGAACTCCAGGTCAAACCTTTCGGTGGGGTGGTAGGGGGTCAATCTATCAAATATAGGCCTCTTCCTGAGCTTTTCGGGGTCTGCGGGTATGTTGTTGACCGCCTCCATCTTTATCAGAGCCTTATACTTCTCGTTGTCCTTTGGAGGCCTTGCGAAGCCTATTATGGTATCCCCTATACGCAGGCCAAACTTCTTTATCTGGGAGGGAGCTACATAAACGTCGTCCCAGCTGGGCATGTAGTTGTTGCCGGCACTTCTCATAAAGCCGTAGCCTTCGGGTAGTATTTCAAGAACCCCGCGGACGAATATCAGACCCTCGTCCTGAGCCTGCGCCGAGAGAATCCTCTCTATAAGCTCTTCCTTCTTAAGTCCCGTGGTTCTCGTCAGTCCAAGCTCTTTGCCCAATTTCTGTAGTTCAAAGAGGGTGAGCTTCTTCAGGTCTTCTAAGCTGTAAAGCTTCTTCTCCTCAACCTGTCCTTGCATGAATGTCTCCTCCTTACTTGCCTATGCAGAATCTTGAAAAGATACTTCCTAAGATGTCTTCGGTGGCAACGGTCCCCACTATCTCTTCCAAGTAGAGCGTTGCCTCTCTGATGTCCAGCATGGCTATCTCCGGACTTATATCTTGCCTTCTGTATCTCTCTAAAAATCTTTCAAGCACTTCCTTAGATTTTTTAAGGTTAACCTCATGTCTTAAGGATATGTAAGCGCCAACCTCTCCATCAAGGTTTATACCTACGCGATTTAGAATTTCCCTTTCAAGCTCTTGTATTCCTGATTTTTTTAGTGCACTTACCTTTATTATAGAATCTCCTTCAAAAATTTCAACACTTACTTTATAGCCCAAATCCACCTTGTTAGCAACTACTAAATGCTCCTTTTCCCTTACCTTTTCGTAAATCTCCTTATCCTCCTTCCGTAGCGGTTCTGAGGCGTCTATCACGAAGAGAATCAGGTCTGCCTCCCTAACCTTCTCCTCGGAACGCTCTACACCTATCCTCTCTACCGGGTCCTGGGTCTCCCTTATGCCCGCGGTGTCCACCAGCACGACCGGCACACCCTTAAGGCTCACGGATTCCTCCAAGAAGTCCCTCGTGGTTCCCTCTATATCCGTAACTATGGCCCTTTCCCTCCTGAGCAGGGCGTTGAAGAGAGAGGATTTACCCACGTTGGGCCTGCCTACTATGGCAAGCTTTATACCTTCCCTTAGAAACTTACCCGTCTTGGCGGTGTCCAGGAGTCGGTTTATAGAGTCCAGCACTTCGCCCACGCGGCTTATGACCTGCTCCTTGGTAATGGTGGGAATGTCCTCTTCGGAGAACTCTATGTCGGCCTCAAGGTAAGCGCAAAGCTCCAATAGGCTCTCTCTGAGCCGGTTCACTTTTCTGGAAAGCTCACCCCTGAGCTGTTTTAAGGCATTCCTTCTGGCCAGCTCGCTTTTTGAGGTTATAAGCTCGGCCACCGCCTCCGCTTGAGTCAGGTCTATTTTGCCGTTGAGAAAGGCCCTCTTGGTGAACTCCCCCGGCTCTGCAAGCCTGCACCCGGCAGACAGGAAAAGCCTTAGCGCATCTCTCAAAATCATGGGGTTGCCGTGCAGGGAAACCTCCACGAGGTCTTCACCCGTGTAGCTGTGGGGAGCCTTAAAGTAAACGAGCAAGCCCTCGTCCAAGACGTTTCCCTCTGCGTCAATCAACTCCCCGTAGTGGGAGAAGCGCGGTTTAATATCGTCCTTAGTCTTAAAAAACCTGCGGACTATCTGTAGAACCCCTTTGCCGGAGAGCCTTATCAGTCCTATCGCACCCTCTCCGTAAGGGGTAGCTACGGCAACTATAGGTTCCCTTTGCATTTTGAGGTATGTAGGAAGAGCGTCGGAATAATATAATTATTATAGCTCTTAAGGCAGGGGGTGTGGCGGAACTGGCAGACGCAGCGGACTTAAAATCCGCGGGCCTCTTGGCCGTGAGGGTTCAACTCCCTCCACCCCCATGATGTCATGTTCTACGAAACCTTAGACGATATAACCGCCGATGCCGGTATAAGGGTAAAGGCCAAGAGCCTTGAGGAGCTTTTCTGCAAGGTTTTGCTTGCCACCTTTAACGAGATAACAGACCTTGAGCTGGTGCAAGAGAAGGAAGAAAAATCTTTGGAGGTAAAGGGAAAACTACCCTTTCTCATAGCCGACACCGTGAACGCCTCCTTGCTCCTTCACGAAAAAGAGAGATTCGTTCCCAAAGGGTGCGAAGTGATAGAGCTAAGGGAAGACTCGGTGAGGCTCAAACTCCGGGGTGAGAGGTTTGACCCCAAGAGGCACACCTCCAAGCTTCTAATAAAGGCCGCTACCTACCACAGGCTAAAGCTGGCGAATGTCAACTCCCAATACGTGGCCGAGGTTATATTTGATATTTAAACTTTGCGACTTTCGGAGGTTTGGATATGAAGGTTAGGATTAACGGAAGGCTATTTGATATTCCCAAAGGTGTGAAGTTCGCCGAGATAAGCCACGAGCTGGAGAAGTCGGGTATAGAGTTCGGGTGCACCGATGGCCAGTGCGGTGTCTGTATAGCGAGGGTGCTAAAGGGTCTTGAATGCCTAAACGAGCCTTCGGAGGAAGAGGAGGAAACCCTCTGGAGGGTAGGCGCCGTTGACGACGAGGAGAGACTCACCTGCCAGCTCATCATAGAGGACGAGAGCTGCGATGAGATAGTGATAGAGGCCGAGGATTGATGAAGTATTTGGCCGCCAAGTTTATAAAGGAAGTGCTGGGCAACGGGAAACTGAGCGCCATAACCCTCGTAGGGGGTGATGAGGAGTACCTAATTAAGTCCGTACTGGACGGCATAAAGTCAGCTTATCAGTACCGCTCACTGTGGGGGGACGAAATTGATATAGACGAGCTCAAGGGAGAAGTCCTCTCGCAAGGCATGTTCTCCCAAAAATCCCAAGACGTGTGCATCATCTACAGAACAGAGCTCTTCCTGAAGTCCTTAAAGAAGAAAGAGATGGAAAGCTTCAAGGGACTCTTGAACGGTCCTTCCTCAAAGCTGGTATTCGTTGTAAACCATTCGCTTTCAGACAAAGAGCTGTCTAAGGAACCCTTAAAGACCATCTCCTCTAAAGGGGACGTGGTGCTCTGCAATCGGCTCGGCAAGCAGAAGGTTAAGGAATTGGTCAAAAGGAAGTTTGAGAGGGAAGGAGACGGCATAGAGGAGGAGGCTCTTGAACTTCTACTGAGCATGACGGGAGCAGACCTCATGCTCCTTAAACACGAAAGCGAGAAGCTGCTCATATACGCCGGTAAGAGGAAGGTGACCGTGCAGGACGTCAAAAGCGTGTGCTTCGCACATGCCGGTGCCGGCATCTTTGAGTTCATAGACGCCTTCTTTGATAAGGACCTCGCTCGTGCTCTTGCTTCCCTAAGGAGTCTGCTGTCCACCGGAGTTAGCCCTCTCCAGGTGCAGGCTCTATTGGTATCTTACGCCGTTAAGCTGTATACAATCCAGAGGGCGATTCAGGAAGGGGAGCCATTGGAGAGCGCCCTTACAAAGGCCGGAGTGAATCACCCCTTTATGAAGTTAAAGTTCAAGAACTTCCTTCGGAAGTTTGAAAAGGGAGAGGGTGCACGCCTTCTGGAGGAACTCTACGCCCTTGACCTGAAGACCAAGTCCTTTTATGGTAGTCCGGAGGAAAACCTTGAGGAGTTCCTGCTCAAGAGGTTGGTCGTCGCATGAAGGTGGTAATAAGGAGGTTCAGAGAGGGAAAGCTTCAGGAGGAGAACTTTCAAGTTAAGGTTGAGCGGGGTACCACAATCTTAGACCTGCTTTATCGCATAAGGGAGCAGGACCCCGGCCTGTCCTTTAGAGCCATGTGCAGAGCGGGGATATGCGGAACCTGTGCCGTCAAGGTTAACGGGGAGCCAAAATTGGCCTGCACCACTCCCGCCAACGGCCATGGGGAGCTCTTGATAGAACCCTTAGACAACTCCGTATACCTGAAAGACCTGGTAGTAGAGCACAAGGACATATTCGCGAGGCTAAAGAGGGCACGCGTAAGGCTGGAAGCTTACAAAGAGACCTTTGTAAAGCCCTCGGACATGCAAAAGCTGTGGAAGAGCAAGGACTGTATACTGTGCGGCATCTGCAACAGCGTTTGCCCTTCCCTTCAGACCGACCGGGAGTTTGGAGCACCTTCCACATTTACCAAAGCCTTCGGCGTAGTTGAGGACCCCAGAAACGCTAACTCGGAGGACAGCCTAAAGGCCTTACTTCCCTTAGACATTCAGGGCTGCGTTCACTGCAAGAACTGCGACATCTTCTGTCCGAAGGGCTGCTCACCCGAAATACTTATTAAACTATTAGAGGGAAAAATGTTAAAAAAAGGATATATTCAAAAAAGAGAGGAGGACTTCGGGTTTTTGGGGTTCTAAGGAATGGCTGAGGCTCAATCAAGAACGTTAAAAAGGTCTGAAAAGGCTGCTCTGCTGCTTCTGAGTTTGCCCCCGGACGTTGCCGCCGCAGTTCTGAAAGAGCTGAACGAGGAGGAAATACAGAGGATATTCCTCACCGCCGCAAGGATAAAGGAGATAACGCCTGCAGAGATTGAGGAGGCGGCCAAGGAGTTTATAGAGGACTTCAGCTACGTGGCAAACCAGATGGCCAACTTGGAAACGCTACTTGAGCAGCTGGAAGGAGTCCTTCCCCCGGAAGTCTATGAAAGGATAAAGAGCCTCGTGGGAACCGCCGGCGTTGCGGAGGGCATAGAGCAGCTGGAGAAGATAGACTCAAGGGTTCTGGCGAGCTTGCTCAAAAACGAGCACCCACAAACCATAGCCGTCCTGCTCTCTCAGCTAACTCCCAAGAAGTCCTCGGACATAATCAAGTATCTGCCGGACGGTCTGAGATACGAAGTCGTAAAGAGGATTGCCACCTTGGAGAACATCTCTCCGGGCTTTCTGAGAGACCTTATAGAGACGGTCACGGACGAAATAAAGGCTATGGGTATAACGGCAGGCTTGAAGAAACAGGAAGGCACAACGATAGCCGCCGAGATGATAAACATGTTAGACAGGGAAACCGCAGAGGATATTCTCCGCAAGATAGGCGAAGAAGACCCTTCCCTTGAAGATAAGATAAGGGAGAAGATGTTTACCTTTGAGGACATACGCAAACTGGACAACAGAGCCATCATAGAGATACTCAAGTCTGTGGACAAGAACACGCTCATAGTAGCACTAAAGGCAGCCCCCGAGGACATACGGGAGAAGTTCTTCTCCAACATGTCTAAGCGGGCGGCTAAGATAATGCAGGAGGACATGGAGGCCCTCGGACCCATTAAGAAGTCCGAGGCGGAAAAGGCTCAGAAGCAGATAGTGGCCGTTATAAGGAAGCTGATAGACGAAGGCAAGATAGAGATAGGTGGGGAAGAGGCCTATGTATAAAGAGTTCAAACCCCTCTTCGTTCTGGAAAAGGAGGAAGAGTCCGAAGTTCAAGAAGAGAAGGATACCCCTCAGGAATCTCCGGAAAAGGAGCTTTTAGTACAGAAAGAAGAAGAGATAAGCAAACTCAAAGAGGAACTCCAAACTCTACAGCTCAAAATCAAGGAGCTTGAAAACGAGAGGGAGCAGCTCGGTGGTAGATTAAAGAGTCTTGAGGAGGAGAGAGAAAAGCTTATCCAGCAGGTAAACGAGCTAAGCTCGGAGGTTGAAAGCCTTAGAGCGGAACTGGAAAGCAGGGAGCTGGCAAAGGACGTAGCCCAAAAGGTGAGTCAGGAGATTCTAAAAGGTCTGGAGGCATCCTTAGACAGGCTTAGGAGAGAGTTCTTGGACTTCCTTGAGATAGTTCTTAAGGAGTTCCTTCTGAGCGACGAGTTTCCCATAAGCGAGACGGCGGAGATAGTTATCAAGGAAGCCTTTGAGGAGCTTTCCCAGCTCAGGGGAAGCGTCAAGATTTACGTAAGTCCTCAGGATTACGATAGGATAGGGGGCTTCATACTTGAGCTTAGGGCTTCGCTGGGGGACAGGATAGATATAACCTATCAGGAGGACAAGAACCTAAAAAAGGGAGAGGTGGTTATAGACACACCCCGGTTCGTGGTAGAGCGGGTGCACGAGGAGCAACTCCAGGAGGTTATAAGCAGAGCCATAAGAGATGTATTTAAGGGGAGCTAAGGTTTACGGAAAGATTCTAAAGGCAACCGGTATCTACATAGAGGCCTACGATGTAGGAAACGCCACCACCGGCAACATAGTGGAGATACACACTGCCGAGCACAAGGACATACCGGGTGAGGTGATAGGCTTCCACGAGGATAGAACCATAATCATGCCTTACGGCCACATATACGGAATAAAGTCCGGAGACAAGGTGTTCTACAGGAACGAGAGGGTATCCACCTACACGGGGGAAAAGCTCTTAGGAAAGGTGGTAAACCCCTTCGGGGTTCCCCTGAACGATAAGGAGTGCGTAAGCGCCGTCCGGCTGCCGGTGGAGATAGAGAGCATAAACCCCTTCAGCAGGCAGAGGATACAAGACGTATTTGATACCGGTATCAGAAGTATAAACGCCCTCATGAGCCTGGGTAGGGGGCAGAAAGTCGGTATATTCTCGGGTGCCGGCGTGGGCAAGAGCACCCTGCTGGGCATGATTACCAACTACTCGGAGGCGGACGTAGTTATATTGGGACTCATAGGTGAAAGGGGAAGGGAGGTAAGGGAGTTCGTAGAGGACGTTCTGGGTGAAGGCATAAAGAAGAGCATAGTGGTGGTTTCCACTTCCGACGAACCGCCCATAGTTAAAGTTAAGGGGGCGCTGAGCGCCGTCGTGCACGCCAGATACTTTGCTTCCAAAGGTAAGAAGGTTCTGCTGGTAATGGACTCCCTGACAAGGTTCGCCATGGCTCAGAGGGAAGTGGGACTCGCCGCAGGAGAGCCACCTACCCTAAAGGGCTACACCCCTTCGGTCTTCTACCTGATGACCAAGATAGTAGAGAGTTGCGGCAACTTCACCGAGGGTAGCATAACGGGCCTTTTCAGCGTTTTGGTGGAAGGGGACGATATAACCTTAGACCCCATAGCCGACTTCCTCGTGGGCGTGTTTGACGGCCACATAATTCTCTCAAGGACGAGGGCGAACGCCGGACTATTTCCCGCCATAGACCCCGTAAAGAGCCTGAGCAGACTGATGCCCAAGCTGGTTGACCAGGAGCACATGAAGATGGCCATGTACATAAAGGAGCTGTTGAGCAACTACGAGTCCATGGAGGACCTGGTGAACCTGGGACTTTACAAAGAAGGTTCCAACCCTTACGTGGACAAGGTTCTTAGGCACAAACAGGAGATAGATAGCTTTTTCAAGCAGGAGGTTTACGAGGGTGTCAGCTTCCAAGAGAGCAAAAAGGCTTTGAAGGAGCTTTACGACGTTCTCATGGCTGGATAAGCTTCACCCCTTTGTCGGATAGGCGGGTGTTGTAGGACAAAGCTTGGGTTATCTTCCTCTTCTTCATCTTTGCCAGCTTGAGCGCGTCCAGAAAGTCCAGCTCTCCACGTTCAAATATCTCAAGAGCTTCACTCACCACTTCCTTGTTCTCCACCTTAAAGAGGCTGTCGTTCACTATGGTCCCTACCACTTCCTTTATAAGGCTCCTGTCCCAGTCCACCGTATCAAGCAGATAGTAAACAAGTTCCACCACCACCTCTTGAGTTATGTAGAGCTTTCTCTTCCTTCTCTCAAACTCCCTGAATAGGCTCTCTATGCGGTTTATCTCCTCTTCCGAACCAGCCAGGAAGTTTATGAATATCTGAGTGTCTGCGAATATCATAATATACAATTTTATCAAACAAGTTAATCTGTCAATATAGATTAACAGATATAGATATTGACAACAATCAAACGAAGGAGTATATATATATCTATGGACGAAATCGTAAAGATAATGTCCAGAGGCTTGATAGCTCTGCCGAGCGAAATCAGGAAGAAGACGGGACTCAAAGAGGGCGACATACTAAAGGTGGAGGTAAAGGAGGACGGTATAGTCCTTAAAAAGGAGAAGAGGATATACGACCTGAAAGGCAGCCTTCAGGCCAAAGCCAAAGAGCACCGGAGCTTCGGCGAGATACTCCAGGCAGAGATGAAGAAGAAGGGGGTGAAGTGATATGGTGGACGGTGAGTACGGGGTAAAGAATTACGAGGTCAAACCCAAGGAACCCAAGATAGTGGACGCCAATTACACCCCGTCCGTGGACAATCTGTCGGCGAAGGATTTCCTGCAGATATACTTAGAGACCCTGAAGTATCAAGACCCCTTCCAGCAGACCGACATCTCCAAGTCCATGGACGACATGGTGAAGCTAAATCAAATCAGATACTTCTCCGAGATAATGGGCTTTACGGAAGGTCTGAAGGCTTGGATGAACCAGATGACCTTCATAAACAGCCTGAACTTTATAGGTAAGGAGTTCGTATTCAAGACAGACACGGTGGACACTTTAAAGGGAGGCAAGTACTACGTACTCTCTTCGGAGGAGCTTACCGACGTTAAGGTTCAGATACTTGACGGAGATGAGGTCATAAAGGAGATGGAGATGGACCTCTCCGAGGGCCTGAACGAGATAGATGTATCCGACCTGCCGACAGGCCAGTTCAGCGTAAAGTTAAAGAGGCAGGATACGGAAATCACCGGTTGGCAGCTGGGCTACCTTGACAAGATATCCGCCGTCGGCATCTTGGACGGAGAGCTTAGCTTTGACCTTGAGTCCGGCAGAAAGGCTTCTGCCGGAGACATCATATACGCGGGAGGTAATGCGACATGATTAGGGGATTTTACAATGCGGTAACGGGGCTTGACGTATCAAGGTTCGCCATTGATACAACCTCCGACAACTTGGCCAACGTGAACACCATAGGCTTTAAGGCCAGCAGGCCTATATTCCAAGACGTGATTTCTTCGGTGACCGTAGGCCTGAACACGGTAACCGGAACGCTGAAGTCAACCACTTACGGAGCCGGTGCGGTAACGGACAGCACTCAGAAGCTTTGGACCATAGGCAACTTCAAGCAGACGGGTATAAATACGGACTTGGCCATACAGGGAAGGGGACTCTTCATTTTGGACGACCCCCTGACCCAGAACAGATATTACACCAGAGACGGCCAGTTTAGGCTCAGCAGGGACGGCTTTATGGTAAACTCCCAAGGTCTTAAGCTTCAAGGATTTCAGGTGGACGAGCAGGGAAACACCGTAGGCTCTTCCCCCGAAGACATAAGGGTGGAAACGCAGCTACCACCTCAAGCTACCGCCAAGATAAGCTTCCTGCAACCCTCTAACCTAAACGCAGACGCCGCAACCAAAACCGCTTACACGCCGGGAACCGACGGCAACTCAAACGGTGTGGAAGACATATACGAGAACCCCAACCTCTACAATTACAGATACAGCATAACCATATACGATACCCTCGGACAGGGGTATCCCGCGGACATCTTCTTCATAAAGACCGGAACCAACACCTGGCAGATAGTCCTCCTCTCCGACGTTGACGGCGACGGCATGAGCGATATCCAGGGCAACTGGACTATTAACTTTGATTCCAGTGGCTACCCAATAGACGATACGGGAACTACCGTTCGGTCCGAGACGGTGGGCAACAAACTTATGTTTTACTTAGACCCTGCAGGGCTTACTCAACCTTATACAGGTTCAACCACAACGCCCGGCGGAGGTCAGTTCCCTCCTAATACCGACTGGAGAATATACATCGGTGAGGCGGATACCAGTTTTACCGTTGATAACGGAGACCCTATAACCAACCCTTACATAAACCAGTTCTCCGGGGACTTCGTGGTAACCGCAGAGCAGAACGGCTACTCTAAGGGAGACCTGGTAGATGTGTTCGTTCTCTCGGAAGACGGCGCCGTCGTGGGAGTTTACTCCAACGGGAAGTCCAAACCCCTCTACAGGGTCGCCGTAGCGGTATTCACAGATACGGAGGAGCTGATAAAGAAGGGTGCAAACCTCTACACGTCTATAACCACGCCCACCATAATGGTTCCCGGTGGCTCGGAGAAGATACGCTCTGGCATGCTTGAGATGTCCAACGTGGACATAGCCCGCGAGTTCATAAATCTCGTCACGGCGCAGAGGGCATACCAGGCCAACGCAAGGGTGGTAACCTCGGCCAACACGGTGCTTGACGAAACGGTTAACCTCATAAGGTAAGGTAGTAGAATATAAGGCATGGCAGAAGAGGAAAGGGAGGCCGTTCAGGAGGAGGAAGGGAAGGGAGGGGGGAAGAAAAAACTCCTTATTCTGCTCGTTCTCGTATTGCTCCTTGCGGCGGGAGGCGGCGCAGCCGCTTACTTTTTCCTCTTCTCCAAATCTGAAGAAGAACAAGAGGAAGTAAAAAAGCCCAAGGTATCGCCCCAAGAGGTGGGCGTAATGTATAAGCTGGAGCCCGCCTTTATAGTCAACCTCGCAGACCCGGAAATGACCATGTATGCGAGGCTCTCCGTCACCCTTGAGGTCGCAGACCAACAGGTCCTCATGGAGGTCCAGAAAAAGGAACCCATAATAAGAGACGCTATAATAGAAATTCTGTCCAATAAAACCTCCGAGGAGCTAAGGACACCGGAAGGTAGGGAAAAGCTCAAGTTAGAGATAATAAAGCGTATAAACACCATACTGGTAGAAGGCGGTGTCAGGAACGCCTACTTTACCGAGTTCGTGATTCAGGCTGAGTGATATGGAATTCCTCTTCCCGGCGCTCAAGGTTCTCGTATCCTTAGGTATAGTTCTGATTCTTCTGCTGCTGATTTTGCCCCGCGTCGGCAACTACCTGCTCAGATACAAGGGTATATCCACAGGTTCGGGAGCCAGCTTCCGTTTGGTAAAGGTTCAACCTATAACGCGCGACATTTACATAGCCGAGCTGGAGATAAAGGGAAAGACCTACATACTGGGAATTTCAGGAAAGGGTATTGATGTAATATATAAGGAAGATGATAAAGAAAGTCCTGATTCTTCTGATACTTAGCTCACTTCCCCTTTACGCACAGGTAATCCCTCCGGTAGAGGTAAAGGTAGGCTCGGGAGAGCTGAGCACAGCCATAAGGATTCTCCTCCTGCTAACCGTGCTGAGCCTCGCACCCTCAATCCTTATAATGACCACCTCCTTCGTCAGGATAGTGATAGTTTTGGCTATACTCAGACAGGCGATAGGTATCCCTCAGGTTCCGCCCAATCAGGTGATAATATCTCTGGCACTATTTCTAACCTTCTTCATTATGAAGCCGGTCTTTGACGACATAAATCGGAATGCACTACAGCCTTACATAAAGGAGGAGATAAAGGACGAAGAGTTCTTCAACAGGGTGTCCGAGCGTATGAAGAAGTTCATGGCGGTCCATACCAAGAAGACCACCCTTGACGTATTCTTAGAGGCGGCAAAGCTGCCCAAAGAGGAGATGGAAAAGATAAAAAAGCCCACCGATATACCCCTCAGAGTTTTAATTCCCTCTTTCTTAGTAAGCGAGATAGCCACCGCCTTTGAGATAGTCTTCCTCCTCTACATTCCCTTTCTGATAATAGACATAGTGGTAGCCTCCATACTCATATCCATGGGGATATTGATGATTCCCCCGCAGATAATATCCCTGCCCTTCAAGATAATGCTCTTCGTCCTTGCAAACGGCTGGGAGCTTGTTATCCTTTCTTTGGTGAGGAGCTACCAGTGAGGTGTGTGAGATTTATTTGCATTCTTTTGAGCCTCTTGACCTTAATCAATCTCTCCTTCTCCAAGGTCTATGTTGCCTCCTGGGAGGGGGCGATAACGCCCATAACCGCAGAGTACATAAACAGAGCCCTGGAAAAGGCAGAGGTAGAGGGAGGAACTCTCTTCGTCTTGGAGCTTAACACGCCCGGAGGGCTGGACACCTCCATGAGAAAGATAGTCCAGAGATTTCAGCAAACCCCCCTGCCGGTGGTGGTCTTCGTCTATCCTCCCGGCGGAAGAGCTGCCTCCGCCGGGGCCATAATCACCGTCTCCGCGGACATAGCCGCCATGGCACCGGGAACGAGCATAGGTGCGGCTCACCCGGTCAGAATCGGAGAGGGAATGGGAGGCGGCAAGGATAAGGAAAAGAAGGGGAAAAAGGATAAGGACGTGATGATGGAGAAGGTGCTCCAGGACATGCTCGCCTTCGTCAGAAGCATAGCCAAGGAGAAGGGCAGGAACGCAAAGATTATAGAGAAGATGGTCAAGGAAAGCTTGGCACTATCGCCGGAAGAGGCTCTCAAGGCTAAGGTGATAGACCTGATAGCGAGGGATACCGGTGAACTGCTTGAGAAGGTGCACGGCAGAAGCGTAAAAAAGATGGGGACGGAGATAGAGGTGCTCACCGAAGGCAAGCCGCTGGAGCGCATCAGAAGCAACAGCAAGGAGGAGTTTCTGAAGATAATCACAAATCCCACGGTAGCCTACTTCCTGCTGATGATAGGCTTTTACGGAATATTCTTTGAGCTCTACAATCCAGGTGCCGTGATTCCTGGGGTGGTGGGCGGGATATGCCTGCTCTTGGGACTTTACGGCCTTAGCCTCATATCTATAAGCTGGCTGGGCTTGTTGCTGATAATCTTAGGAGTGCTCCTCTTCGTTCTTGAGCTGATAACTCCCACCTTCGGAGCCTTGGCGGTGGGCGGTATAGTGGCCTTGGCCTTGGGTTCCTTGATGCTCATAGACCCGGAGTCCCCCTACGGAGAGCTGCCCAAGGAGATAATCACCTCGGTGGTTCTCTTCAGCGCCGCCTTCTTCCTCATAGTCGGCAGGTTGGGACTAAAGGCTCAAAGAAGGAAAAAGCTCACCGGTGCCGAAGGAATGGTAGGGGAAGAGGGGGAAGCTCTGGAAGACTTTAAGGGAGGGAAGGGTAAGGTGCTGGTCCACGGAGAGATATGGAACGCCGTTAGCGAAGAGGACATAAAAAAAGGCGAACAGGTAAGGGTGAAAGAGGTGAGGGGTCTGAAGCTGGTGGTGGAGAAGCTCAACCCTTGACGCTCTTTACGAAGACCAACACCCTCGCTATCGCCTCGTAGAGAACGGGAGGTATCTCCTCAAACACCTCCACGCTCATCATCGCCTCCACCAACTCCCTGTCCCTTACCACGGGAACGTCGTTCTCCTCCGCCAGCTGAATAATCTTCTCCGCCAAAGAACCTTTACCTTTGGCCACCACCACGGGAGCGTTATCCTTACCGGCCTCATACCTTAAAGCTACCGCCTTCTTCTTCTGAGCCATCTCAGACCTTCATGTAAAATACGCTCTGCCCAAACTCGCTCACCATCTCCTTATCAAACTCCTCTTTGGTGGCACCCTCAACGCTTATGCCCTTAACCTTCAGTCCTAGCTCCTCTAAGTCCCTCCTCAGGCTGTCCTTCCTCAAGTTTATCAGGCTCTCTATCTGGGGCACGTCCGTCCTGAAGAGAACCCTGACGAACTCCGGAAACTCCTCCTTGGGAGACTCCATCAGTATGCCTAAAAACCCTTCCGGCATGTTTATGTTTATGAATATCCTATAAAGCTCCTCCCTCTTGGACAGAGCCAAGACCCCCTTCCAATCCTCCTTTATCATGAAAGGTATAAAGAACTTAGAACCCCTGGTATTCACTATAAAGCTCTGGAGCTGGTATATGAGGTCCAGCTTCTCCATGTTCTTTACCGCTTCCTTAGGCAGAGTATCTATAAACTCCCTCGTCTTAGCCAACTCTCCCATCTCCCTCTCAAGGCGCGCACCCTCCTCCCTTTTGTGCTTGAGAACCTCGTTAATCGCAGAGCGGAGCATATCCTCACCCCCCTGGGGAGCTATCCTCTCTCTGGCCCCCTGCTCCAGCGCCTCTCTCAAACCTACCAGCGCCTCCCTCAAAGTCTTGGTGGCCTCCACCTCTTGCGAGAGCTTAACCAACCTCTCTCCCGACTGAGCCTGCGGCCTATCAAAGACCTGCGTTAATACCTCCCTTAGGACTTGCTTAACTTCCTTGGAAGGTAATGCCGCCCCTTCCGTAAGAAGGGGGAGAACTCTTGCGAGCACCGGTGGCAACTCCTTCTTAAAGTGCCCGTTCAGAGAGCTTACCAGATTCAGCAGGTTCTCCCTGAAAGCCTGCGGTTGGGACTCCGAGTTTTGCAAGAGCCTGAGCTGCGAAAGCAGGCTCTCTTTAAAGCCCTCTTCACGAGGTAAGTTATCCGCTACGACTTTTAAGTTTCTTATTAGGTTATCCACCACCGCCTTCGGCGGTGGTAGTTTCTCATCTGAAAAAAGAACCTTCGCAGAGTCCTTTACCACCTCCCTCAAGGCCTGCTCCACCTTTGGAGGAAGTTGAGGCTCTCCCTTCACTATAGGTTGGGGATATGCCTCTTTAACCTCTCTGCCGGCTCCCCTCTGCACTTGGGCGGTTATCCTTTCGGCAGCCACCTGAGTCTGTTGGGGCTTTGGTCTATCCACCGGGCCCGCCAAATCTTTTTCGGAGGAGGCCGCCTGCGGCAGCACCCTTTCAAGGACTCGCACCAGGCCTTCTGGACCCTCAGGTGCGTTCTCTGGACGGGTAAGCAGAGCCAGGGCGTTCTCCAAGGCGTGCCTCTGGGCGGGGGGAAGTGATTGAATCAGCTTGGGCAAGTTCTGGGCGGGATTCTCCAAAAGAGCGTTCAACACACTCACTTCCTTGGGGAGGCTCTGGAGCTGAGCCTGCACCTGTGAGAGCTTTTGCTCCGTGTAGCCTCTTATCTCTTTCAGCACACTCAAGAAGGCGGCATAATCCTTCTTGGATAGAGCGTTTTCAAGGGAGGCTACCATGTTCCTAAGGTTTGTATCTCCCCGCGGCAGAGTACTTTCCAAGTTTTCTACGAACCTCTTTAGGTCAAGCCCCTCCAGGGCTTTAAGCACCTGAAACTTCTGGTCCTGGGACAACTCCTGAAAGCCGATTTTTCCCAGCAGAAGGTCAACCACCTTTTTTTCGTAAACCACCCCCGAGTTCTGTAAGCTTTCCCTTACCGAGCCTGTCAGCTCCGCTACCACCTTCTCGGCTCCCAGCAGGCTCTTTACCACCTCCGTCCCTTTAAGTCCACCGGCCAGGCTTTCAAGCCTGAGGGTTAAGGGCTGTTTATCCTCTACCCTCAGAACCACCCTATCGCCCGAGTTTACGGCTATACCCAATCTGTTATCCGCCAGAATTTCGTAACCGTTGTCCAAAGCCAAAAGCACTTGTCCTCCCGTAGCCTCCTTAACCACGGCTCTGAGCTGGGAACCCGTATCCCCGACCAGGGAGAGCAGCACCTCTGGCACCTGAGTCCTTATCCTTATGGCGATACTCTGGGAGGTCTTATAGGCCTCAGCCGCCTTGCTCCTGTCTATGGCGTAATCTAAAAAGACCCCCTCTATCCTGCGAGCTTCCATATCTATATAAATATCGGCTAAACTCGGGTGGTGTGTAATGGGTATAATCTCTCCTATGGAGAAGAAAAAAAGAGAGGGAGTTGTAGATAAAGTTCTTAGGCTCTCCGGCGGGAAATGGTATTTGATCCTTAATGATGGCAAGATAGAAGAGCTTTCAAAAGCGAAACTCAGACACATAGCTAACAAAGCCACCAGGTATGCAAGAGCCGCCTTAATTAAGGCTATCGGGGACATAGTGGCATTTACCGATGATGAAAAGTTCAAACTCAGGAGAAAGTCAAATCTATCCTCTTTCATATATAAGGAACTGCCGAAAAAGACCTTTTTTGAAATAGATACTCTTACCATTTACTTCGCTCGGGATTCTTTCCAGGCTTCTTTTCACTATTTTCTGCAAAAAGATGTAAGAGATAACCTAATCCAAGGAAAGCTGGTTGCTTTGAAAAGTCTACCCATAGTTAGGGTATCAAGGAATAAAGTTGTCAGGAATATAGAGATTGAATACACCTCAAACCCCAAGAGAAAGAGGGTAATAATAGACTTAGCCCTATTTAAGGGAGCCCTTTTAAGGTGGGTGCAAGACTTTAAGCTAAAAAAAGCTAACAAAAATTCCTATCTGAAACTGCTTGAAAGAATAAAGGAAAGCAAGTATGAACTTGCCTATGCAGGTTTTGGTTATAAAGAAAGAGGTAATAAAAGGGGGCCTTACCTAATCTTCTGCTACAAAGTCCCTGTTTCCAAAAAAGAAAAAAGCGATAAGGTAATGGGGATAGACCTTGGGCAGGAATGTCTTGCTTACTTTGCAGTTTCCGACAGTCATGTAAGAGGAGATGCAACAAAAGATAGCGAGTTCTCTCCACAGTGGTTGAGGTCTGATAAGTTTGACTGGAAAAGGAAAATATACGCTGTATGGACAAAGAAAAGAAGACTTGTAAGAGAACTCCATTACATAAATAATCTCCTTAAAGGAGAGGATAAAAGGGAAAAAGAACCTTTGATAAAAAGAAAAAGACAAGTAGTTAAGGAATTAGAATCGGTAAGAAACTACGAAGCCAACTTCATGGAAACTCTTAATAAAACTGTAGCCAGCATAATCAGAAAGGTGGCGGAGAAAGAGGGTGTGAGTAAGGTTGTAATGGAAAGTATTTCGGTTGACCCTGAGAAGAAAAACTCTCTTATGTTTCCTAAATGGAACTATTCCCAGCTTCAAACTTATATAGAAAACAAGCTTAAAGAGATAGGGGTAAAGTCCATCAAGATAAATCCTGCCTGCACCTCTTTGAGATGTCCAGAATGCGGATACATAGGCTTTTTGAAAGATATAGTAAGGCCCAAAAGAGATAAATTTATCTGTCCGTCGTGCGGCTATAAAGCTCATGCTGATTACGTTGGAGCAAGAAACCTAGCAACCAAAGGTATAGAAAAGATAATCAATAGATATTTGAAGTCTCAAATAAAAGCCCTTGGTGGTGACCATAAAGACATTACCCCTGAAAAGAATCATATACTCAACAACATAAGGAGAGGATTGATAAGGAGGAAGCTAAACGAGTATCTCGGTATGCCTGAAAAAACCTCTTTGAAAAAAGCATTGAAGGAGATGAGGAAAAACGATTATAATAACTACAAAAGGTTTATTGAAGACCCGGTGAAGTTTCTAAACGAGGTATATAAACCTCCCGGGCTTATTGGCAACTGAATAGGGTGTGCTACGAAGTATGAGATGAAGAAAGTCCTGCCATAATAGGTAGGGACCGGCAGTAGCCACGTTATACAGTGGCTACTGTTGGGATAGGTGGCGTTTCAACCACCTGCTCCATATCCTGCCTAAATTTTTAGGCAGGTGGAGAGCACCCTTAAAGGCACCTACGTTTCTGTCTATCTGCAGGAATTTTTGCAAGATTGAAGGTGGACAGGAAATAAGTTTCTTTGCTAACAGTTTTTGTGAGATGTTATGAGTTTTATAAGTTATTCAGGCTTAGCAACCTTTTGCAATTCATAGGCGCGTGATTACCCAGCAGTTTATTGGGTGCCTATAAGGGATTGAAACGTATATCCGCTCTTCTTTCTGTTATAATTTGTATTCCAGTTTATTGGGTGCCTATAAGGGATTGAAACCTACAACCGACTGCGTAAGCTCTTCTTGCTTCTTAAGTTTATTGGGTGCCTATAAGGGATTGAAACGCTGCTTCGGTTCGGAGCTGCTCTTGTAATTGAGCCGTTTATTGGGTGCCTATAAGGGATTGAAACCGGAAAAATTTCGGAAGCTCAAAACACAGTAATTCCAGTTTATTGGGTGCCTATAAGGGATTGAAACAGGAAAGAGACGGATATATCAATTGAAACGCTCGGACGTTTATTGGGTGCCTATAAGGGATTGAAACGGTGCAGGCAGTAGTGAGCGTGAGATACGAGGTAGTTGGGTTTATTGGGTGCCTATAAGGGATTGAAACGCTATCACATGCTTACAACAAGCTCTGCTGCGAGCTCGTTTATTGGGTGCCTATAAGGGATTGAAACGGCTACAATTACAGAAAAGGGAGAGCGATTATGTGTTTATTGGGTGCCTATAAGGGATTGAAACCGGCCTCACAATATCCCAGCATCTACAGCCTCACAAAAGTTTATTGGGTGCCTATAAGGGATTGAAACCGGATATAAGGTGAACGCTGGAGTCTCCGTCTATGGCGTTTATTGGGTGCCTATAAGGGATTGAAACAAAACTCTCCGCAAGTAATGGCATACCTTGAGGTAAGGTTTATTGGGTGCCTATAAGGGATTGAAACGACCTGCTCGGTGGCATGATAGTGCCCCCTTCTACGGTTTATTGGGTGCCTATAAGGGATTGAAACAACTTGTCCGCTCGGGAGGTTGGGATAAATTTACAATGTCCATTGGACACCTATAAAGGATTGAAACGGGAAAAGATGGAAATAGTAGTAATAGGAGGTGGACTTGCCGGTTGTGAGGCGGCCTGGAGAGCGGCAAAAGAGGGACTCAGAGTAGTCCTTTACGAGATGCGTCCCAAGAAAACCACACCGGCGCACAAGAGCGACAAGCTCTCCGAGCTTGTATGCAGCAATACCTTGGGAAGCACGGAGATAACCACCGGTGCCGGACTCCTCAAGGCGGAGATGCTAATGCTGGGCTCCATAACCCTTGAGGCTGCACAACTCTTTCGGGTACCGGCCGGAGGGGCCTTGGCCGTGGACAGAGAGAAGTTCAGCCAATACATAACCCAGAAGCTCCTCCAGGAACCCAACGTAGAGGTTGTCAGAGAGGAGCTGAGAGAGATTCCCAAGGACAGGATAGTGGTGGTCGCCACGGGTCCTCTGAGTTCGGAAGCCATCACCGAAGATATAAGAAGGCTGGTGGGATACGAGACTCTGTACTTCTACGATGCCATCTCCCCCATAGTTGAGGCCGAATCCGTTGACTTCTCAAAGGGCTTTTGGGCATCAAGGTACGGCAAGGGCGGAGACGACTACTTTAACTGCGTCTTAAGTGAAGAAGAGTATAGGCTCTTTTACGAGGAACTGCTCAAAGCTCAAAAGGTAGAACCCAAAGACTTTGAGAGGGCGGTGCACTTCGAGGGCTGCCTTCCCATAGAGGAGATGGCGCGCAGGGGCTTCAAGACGCTCCTGTTCGGGCCCATGAAACCCGTAGGCCTTAGAGACCCTTCCACCGGAAAGCAACCCTTTGCGGTAGTCCAGCTAAGAAGAGAAAACCAAGAGGGCACGCTCCTGTCCCTGGTGGGCTTTCAGACGAAGCTAACGTACCCGGAGCAGAAGAGGGTCTTCAGACTTATACCATGCCTAAGAAATGCTACCTTCGTCCGGCTGGGCTCTATGCACAGAAACACCTTCATTCAATCCAACCGCGTCCTGACCCCCTTCCTGAACATGAGAAGAATGGAAAAGGTATTCTTTGCTGGACAAATCACGGGCGTTGAGGGATACGCCGCCTCGGCGGCAACGGGAATACTCGCCGGAATGAACGCCGCCCGGCTGGCAAAGGGTGAAGAGCTTGTAGTCCCACCGCCGGAGACGATGCTGGGCTCTTTGGTAAGGTACATAACCTCCAAGGAGGGAGAGCTGCAACCCATGAACCCCGTGTTCGGACTGCTACCTCCCTTAGAGTTCAAAGTGAGGGATAAAAAGAAGAGGAAGCAAATAATGGCGGAGAGGGCGCTAAATGCGCTGAAAGGGTGGCTCAGCAAAGATTTACAATTAGTATGAGGAATGTCGGATAGCTTAATTCTTCTCTTTATCCAGTTTATCTTAGGCGTTGCCGCCCTCGTGAAGGGAGCCGATTTGCTAACCGACGGTGCCTCCCAGATTGCCAAGAAGTTCGGGGTGCCCGAGTTCGTTATAGGTCTCACCTTGGTCGCCTTTGGCACCTCTCTGCCGGAGCTTACGGTGAACGTGATAGCCAGCCTAAAGGGAAACTCGGAGCTTACGATGGGAAACGTGATAGGTTCCAATATAGCCAACATACTACTTATCCTCGGAGTCAGCTCCGTTATATACCCCCTTAAAGTGCACAGAGCCTTCGTGAAGAAGGAGATACCCATAAACTTCATAGCCACCCTTATCCTGATAGCCATGGCCAACGACATTCTCATAGACGGCAAAAGTGAGTCCGTGATAAGCCGTTCCGAGGGTCTGATACTGGTCTTCACCTTTCTGGGATACCTCTACTTCATGGCGGCCTTTTTGGAGAGAGAAGACATAGACGAAGAGGTCAGCAACTCGGTATCGCTACCCAAGGGGGTAATCTTTATACTCTTAGGAATCTTGGGACTCACCCTGGGCTCTAACTGGACGGTTGACGGGGCGGTGGGCATAGCCACAGCCCTGGGAGTGAGTCAGATGATGGTGGGTCTGTTCCTGGTGGCGGTGGGAACCTCACTACCGGAGCTTCTGACCTCCGCCGTGGCGGCGCTAAAGAGAAATCCCGATATAGCTCTCGGAAACGTGGCCGGCTCCAACATATTCAATATAAGCCTCGTGCTGGGAGTTAGCTCCTCCATAAAGCCGGTGCCTGTAGTGGAGAGAGCCAACTTTGACCTCTCCGTTCTCTTTATAGCCACACTGATACTTCTGGTTGCGGTTCTTCTGAGCAGTCGCAACATTCTGACGAGAAGAGAGGGTACGGTATTCTTGCTTGCCTATATCGCATACATAATATATTCTGGGTACGTGGAGTTCAGATGAAGGGTAAAGACATATCTGCGCTCTCCGTTGGACTGAACGTGTTCGGCGGAATACTTGCGGGGATACTGGTGGGATACGGCTTTGATTACGTAGCCGAAAACTGGTTCGGCTTTAAGACCTCTCCCTGGGGATTTATATTCTTCTTCTTTATAGGGATAATCTCGGGTTTCAAAAACGCCTACATGGACATGAAGAGGCTCTCTACGTAGTTCTGTGAACCTCTCCGCCCTCACGGACGGAGCTTCGTGTGGGTTTGGACACTCGTAGTGTCCCTTACCACAACAGGCGGGTTCACTCCGCCTCTACTCCTGCCTACCTACCCGAAGATAGGTAGTGGAGCTACTTTCCGTTTCTTAGTTCTTCTTCTACCCCTCCTTAAAGCTTTTGATCTCCCTCTCGGGAGCGGTGGGGTATTTAACTATTTGCTAATTTACTCCACAAATGTTTTCCGGTCAACTTTTATTTTAACGCCCTTACGGGCGACACTCCGTATCTCCTCCCTTACGGAAAGGAGTCTTGGAGTGTTTTTTGAGATAAAGACGCTCACGCCCATTCCCGAAACCCGGCAAGGCTTTTCTGCTCGCTTGGGATACAATAATACAACGTTTTATTTTTCCCGGCTCGGAGGTGTAGGGTAATGGTCAAGCCTGTGCTTTGCGTTCGTATTCTCTTTGCTATATTCTGGATAGGGGGAATGATTTACACCCTTCTCTTTCTCCATCCGGTAGTTAAGAAGCTCAAAGACGATGCGAGAGAGACCATAGCCCGTAAGGCGCAAGGGAGGTTCTTCGTAGGAGTGTGGGTGGCCATAGCCGGACTATTTATCACCGGTCTCTACCTCTGGTACGCTTACAGACCTGACCTCTCCGGCAACGGACTGTTCCACGCCAAGCTCTTTGCCTTCTTCATAATGTTCTTGAACTTCTCTTACATACACCTCTTTCTCCACAGGAAGGAGAAGTTTAAGGATATCCCTACCTTTGTATGGATAAACCTCGTCCTGGGCATTTTAGTTGTGGGAATAATTACCTTTATAAGGTAAGCTTCTTCCTGACGGGTTTCGGAGATATGACAGCCTGCACCACCGAGTCCTCAATCGCTACGAACCCGTGGGGTTCGTTGGGCAGGTAGAATATGGCATCCCCGGCCGACAGGGTTTCTCTGGTGTTTTCGTCTCCCACCATGAACTCCAACTTACCCTTTAGAACCGTTATAAACACACTGGAGGGAGAGGTATGGAGCCTTATGCTCTGTCCACCCTTTAGGTAGAACCTGACGCACTTGGCGTTCTCGTCTTCGTAGAGGGGTTCGCTGTTTGGCCTCTCCGGATTGAACTTCTCTTCAAGCCTGCTCACCTGTGCCATCTCTTACCTCCATGAGTTTTTTGTAGATGCTCCAGAAGGTTATCTTAGCGAACAGAAACACCGCACCCAGATAGGGCAGGGGGGAGAGAAATCTCAGCTCTTCCACGGTGGAAAGCATCAGGGAAGCGGTCAGAAGCAGGAAAAAGTAAAAGAGGAAAGGGGATATGCCCTTTTCGTCCACCAATTGGTTTATGGGGGGAGCCTTCTGTACGTCCTTCAGCTTCCAGTTCCAGACTATACGGGGCAAGAGATGGAATATGCCACCGAATATGGTCAGAGCCGTAAAGCCGTACACCAGGAGGAATATGTGAACGTAAAGCAGCTTGGGTACCAATTGAGGAGAGGAAGCCATCAGAAAGCCCACCACGAGGCCTACGGGCAAAAGTATTAGGGCGGATATAAATACCTTTACCGCCGCAGGCGGTGGTGTTGACATCCTTCTTTTATAAAACATCTCATAGAAGAGGTGTAAGAAGTAAGCCGCAACCCCAAGCTCTAAGATAGAGGCTGCGGCTATGAGGCGGTAGTTCATCAGGTAAAAGCCTGCAAGTATCAGGGGCGTTGATATGAGCTTCAGGTAAAAGAGCCTGCTGAGCTTCTTTACGTTTATTGCCTCCATCATCAGCATGGGGACCCACGCTATCTCAACACCGTAAACGGCGCTCAGCATAGTCCCCAAGGTAAAGGTGTGAACCGCCAACTGAATCGGAAGATGCCCCAACAAGCTCAGGAGTAGAAAAACAGAGGACAGGAAGAGGGATACCACCGACAAACCTAAGAACTTAACCGTAGGAGGCATCCAGTTTTTGACGTTCAGGATTATGTGAAAGGCGAATAGAGCTACGGATAGGAAGTAGTTCAGCGAGCCCAGTAGAAACTCTCTTACGAAGAATAGGGAAAGGGACACTATCAGAATCACAAATACCAGGTAAGAGAGCGGTTCTAAGGAGAGCTTTCTGTTCTGAGAGTTGGGAACTATCTGATACATGGCTCCCATTATCACGCTGCCTATAAAACCGAATACTGCCGTTATGAAGAAGGTGGTGGTAAAACCCGGAAGTGCCATAAAGAGAAGCGAGAAGATAAGGTTCACCATTCCAAGCAGGAAGAAGGAAGGCGTTATCTTAGAGACGTAAATCATAGTTTATACCTCATCTTTAGAAACCCAATCTTATCCTTATCCCCAGGTAGAAGGCCATTATTCCCAAAATAAGGTTGATAATTCCCAAGGTTCTTGCGACCATCTTCATAGAGTCGCTTTCTACGGCTCTTTTGCCCGCCCAAAGGTCGTGAACCAGAGACACTACCACTATAACTGCAAACAGTCCCAACTTTTCCCAAACGCTCCTTGAGAAGTTTCCCCCGTGAATTAGAAAGACGTTCCCCAACCCTGTGAGCAGTAGCAGGGTCAGGGTTATGAAGGTTCCGTAGAAGCTGAACCTCCTGCCCACCTCTTGAAAGGCCTGGTCTTTTATGGGCAACCTCCTGACGAAGGGTGCCAGTATTATGGAAAGAAAGAGCATGCCGCCCACCCAGAAGGACGCCAGCAAGAGATGGAGCAATAAAACCGCTTCTGTAAACATTTACTTACATTATAATATATTCCATTATGGAAAAGCAGGGGAATATGGGAAACATAAAGGAGCATAGAGGGTGTGTGATTCCCCCTGACCTCTATTACGACATAGAGAGTCAGGTGTGGGTGAGGGTCAACGATGACGGCAGCGTCACATTGGGCCTGACGGACGTGGGGCAGACAAGGGCAGGCAGACTGCTACATATAAGGGTTAAACCTGAAGGTGCCCGCGTGAAGAAGGGAAAGCCTGTGGCCACCTTAGAGAGCGGCAAGTGGGCAGGCCCCGTCCCGGCACTGGTGGAGGGTGAGATACTTGAGGTCAACCCCAAGGTAGCCGAAGACCCCAACTTCATAAACATAGACCCTTACGGAGAGGCCTGGATAGTTAAGCTCAAGCCGGCGGATTTGGAGAGGGACCTCAAAGACCTACTTCACGGGGAAGAGGCCTTTAAGGCTATGGTAGATTACATTGAAGAATGGGACATAAACTGTATGAGGTGTATATAAGATGGCGGCACAGCACGTAATACTTTTGGTTTCCCAGTGGTGTCCTACCTGTCCCCATGCGGATGAGCTTTGGAGGAGGCTTCAGCCCGAATACGGCTACAACTACGAGGTTCTTGACATAATGACCCCCGAGGGTAAGTACTGGGTGAACAAGCTCATGATAAGGAGCGTGCCCAGCACCGTCATAGACGGACAGCTCAAGTTCGTGGGGGTCCCTACCGAGGAGGAAGCAAGGCAGGCTATAGAGGCCTCCTGAAAGCTCGCCGTTGCACAACTTGCGGAGTGTGTTATTTTTAACATTTGTATGGAGAGAAAGGAAGAGATACTTGAGCTCTTGGAACGGGGGTACGCAACGGCGAAGGAGCTGGCCAGCTACTTTGATGTCTCTTTGATGACCATATACAGGGACCTGCGGGAGCTGGAAGAAGAGGGGAAGATTGTCCGCAGATACGGTAGGATAGAACTCAGCAGAAAGCACCATCTTCAGGAGGACGAGGAGAAGTGCGCCTTCTGCGGTAAAGATGTAGACAACAGGTTCGGGTTTACTTACTGGCTCAAAGGCAGGAGGAAGCTCTCCACCTGCTGTCCCCACTGCGGACTTCTGATATACGACAGCGTTGAAGAAAAGGAGATAGACGTTCTACTGACCAAGGACTTTATAACCTGCAGTCCCATAAACGCTTACGAGGCCTGGTACGTGTTGGGGTGCAATATATCCCCCTGTTGCAGGCCTTCCGCCTTCGCTTTCGGGGAGAAGGAGCACGCCGAGTCCTTTGCCAAGGGCTTTAGCGGTGCGGTTATGGAGTTTGACGAGGCTAAGGAGAAGATGAAGGAGCTAATGAAGAGGGGCCAAAGCGTTAGATTTGAGCTTTGAGGGAGGATAGATATGGCGTTGGATTACCAACCTCTCTTCGTTCTGGCCAGCGGTATGCTCCTGCAGGAGAGGAAGCTGGCGGTGGTAAGCAACAACCTGGCCAACGTAAGCACCACGGCCTTTAAAAAGGACCTGATAGAGAGCTACACCTGGTATGCCGACATGGGTACCAAGAGAAATACCACCTCCGCGGAGGACCCCACCAACAACTTCGCCTACCCTATGGTGGGCAGAGTTTTCACGGACATGTCCCAGGGAGGCCTGAGGGAGACGGGCAACCCCCTTGATTTAGCAATAGAGGGTGAGGGCTTCTTCGCCGTCAGAGCGGGAGACCAGATTCTATACACGAGAAAGGGACACTTCAGGCTCAATCAGGACGGCCTTCTGGTAAACGAGGACGGATACCCCGTGCTGGACAGGAATGAGAACACCATAAGCGTTCTGGGAACCAGCGTAAGCGTGGACTCGGAGGGGAACGTTTACGCCGACGGTAACAACGTGGGACAGATTGCCGTCTTTAGGTTGAACGGCTTCAGGAAGGTGGGCAGAGACCTTTACTCCGGAGAGGCGGAGCTGGCCGAAAACTTTAGGGTTCTTCAGGGATTCCTTGAAGACTCCAACGTCAACCCCATAGTGGAGATGGCAAGGCTCATAGAGCTTTCCAGAGCCCACGAGGTATATAC
>JALWEG010000041.1 GCA_027014155.1 Aquificaceae bacterium | reverse complement strand
GTTGTGAAGTTGCCTGAGGGAGTGGAGATGGTGATGCCTGGGGACAATGTGGAGATAGAGGTGGAGTTGATAGTGCCTGTGGCTATGGAGGAGGGACTCAGGTTTGCTATAAGGGAAGGTGGTAGAACTGTCGGTGCCGGTGTTGTTACTCAGATTCTTGATTAAGGAGCGGTAAGATGGCAGCTACGAGAGAGATTATCACCCTCGCTTGCACAGAGTGTAAGAGGAGGAACTACACCACGACCAAGAACAAGCAGAAGCACCCTTCAAGGTTGGAGTTCAGGAAGTACTGCAAGTGGTGCAGAAAGCACACGCTCCACAGGGAAGTCAGATAGGGGCAGTAGCTCAATTTGGCAGAGCGCGGGACTCCAAATCCCGCGGTTGGGGGTTCAAGTCCTCCCTGCCCCGCATTAAGGGGGACTCGGGATAGATGAAGCTCAGGGAATTCTTTGAAGGCGTTAGGTCGGAACTGAAAAGGGTCACTTGGCCCACCAAAAATCTGGTTGTTAAAGCGACTATTAGTGTTATAATATTTACTTTTGTTATCGGGATTTATTTGTGGGTGCTGGACTTGTCCTTTACTAAGGTGCTTTCGTTCATCTTTGCTTTGAGAGGTTCTTGATGGAGGAGAAAGAGAAACACTGGTATGCCATACAGGTAGAGGCGGGCAAGGAAGCTACGGCTAAGGAAAACTTCCTAAAGGTCGTGGAGTTGGAAGAGCTAAAAGAGTTGGTTGATAGCGTAGTGGTTCCCGCCGAGGAGAAGGTAGTAATAAGGGCGATGGGAAAGGAGAAGTACAGACTTTCCCTTAAGAAGAACAACAGAGACATAAGCGTGCTGGGCAAGAAGGGCGTCACCACCTTCAGAATAGAGGACGGCACCGTAAGGGTAGTAGAAAGCGTGGAAGGGGACGAGTGCTTGAACGCTCCTCCGATATCAAAGCCCGGTCAGAAGCTGGTGTGTAAGGAAAACAGAACTGAAGCCAAGATAATGCTTGACAATAAGGTGTTTCCGGGCTACGTGCTCATGAAGGCACACATGAACGATAGGCTCCTAAGAGCCATAGAGAAGACACCCCACATGTACAGACCCATCGTAGTTGGGGGCAAGGTGGTTCCCCTCAAAGACGAAGAGGTGGAGAGGATACTCTCGCAGGTTCAGGAAGGTCTCAGGACGAGGAAGGTGGAGTTTGACAAGGGAGACCAGGTTAGGGTCATAGAGGGCCCATTTATGAATTTCACCGGAACCGTTGAGGAGGTTCACCCTGAGAGGGCGAAGCTTACCGTCCTCATAAGCATATTCGGAAGGATGACCCCCGTAGAGCTGGACTTTGACCAGGTTGAGAAGATTTAAGGAGGACTGAGATGGCGAAGAAGGCTGTCGGTACCGTAGAGCTGATGCTCCCCGCGCAGCAGGCGTCCCCTGCACCTCCGGTAGGGCCGGCTCTCGGACAGCATGGAATAAACATAATGGAGTTTGTGAAGCAGTTCAACGCCGCCAGTAAGGATTACGAGCCCGGAACGGTGGTTCCCGTCGTCATAACCGTGTATCAGGATAGGAGCTTCACCTTCATAATGAAGACACCTCCCGTATCCTACCTGCTCAAGAAGGCGGCCGGAATTCAGAAGGGGGCAGCCGACCCTAAGAGGGACAGGGTGGGTAAGGTGTCCCGTAAGCAGGTGGAGGAGATAGCCAAGATAAAGCTAAAGGACATGAACACCGACGATATAGAAGCCGCCATAAGAACCATCGCCGGAACGGCGAGGAGCATGGGTATAGAGGTAGAAGGAATCTAAAAAGGAGTCTTAGTCATGGCTAAGAGAGGAAAGAAGTACCTTAAGGCTTTGGAGCTCGTTGACAGAAACAGACTTTACAGCGTTGAGGAGGCCATAGAGCTTCTCAAGAAGGTAGCCGAGGTATCGGAAAGGAAGTTTGATGAAACTGTTGAGTTGGCCATGCGTCTGAACGTTGACCCCAAGTACGCAGACCAGATGGTTCGCGGCTCCGTAGTCCTGCCCCACGGACTTGGAAAGCCTATAAAGGTTCTGGTTCTTACCGAAGGAGAAACGGCCAAGGTGGCAGAAGAGGCAGGAGCCGATTACGTCGGTGGAGAGGAACTGATAAACAAGATTCTCAAAGAGGGCTGGGTGGATTACGACGTGGTAATCGCCACTCCCGAAATAATGTCCAAGGTGGCGAAGCTGGGAAGGATTCTTGGACCTAAGGGTCTCATGCCCAACCCCAAAACCGGAACGGTGACCAAAAACGTGGCCCAGGCGGTAAAGGACGCCAAAAAGGGTAGGGTAGAGTTCAAGGTGGATAAGGCCGGGAAC
Organism: Aquificaceae bacterium; assembly: GCA_027014155.1. Classification (GTDB taxonomy): domain Bacteria; phylum Aquificota; class Aquificia; order Aquificales; family Aquificaceae; genus WFYI01. Next base: position 743 of record JALWEG010000041.1, on the reverse strand, counting down.
GTCCACATGCCAGTAGGTAAGGTCTCCTTTGATAAGGAGAAGCTCCTTGAGAACGCCTACACCGCAATAGACGCTGTGGTCAGAGCGAAACCGCCGGGTGCAAAGGGTCAATACGTGAAGGGGATAACCCTTTCCACCACCATGGGACCCGGCATAAAGATAGACCCTCAAGAAACCCTGAGAAAGCTGCAAGAGATGGCAGCTTAAAGGAGAGCCAAGATGGAGAGAAAGAGCCACTTAAGAAAACAGGAACTTATAAACTCCTTCAAAGAGAAGTATTCCAGAGGCAATCAGTTCGTCATGTTCTTTGACTTCTCCGGTATAGACGCCTACCCCCTCACCCAGCTGAGGCTTGAGGTAAAGAGGTTGGGTGGAGAGATAGTGGTGGGAAAGAATACCCTCTTTTACAGAGCCTTTTCGGATACACCCCTGGTTGACCACAGGGAGATACTCATAGGTCCGACCGCCGCCCTATTCGCATACGGAGACGTGGTGGAGGTCACCAAGAAGGTGGTGGACTTTTTGAAGGAAAACTTTGATAAGGAGTATTCGGAGAGGCTCAAAGGTGGCCTTCTCCAGAACAAGTACATGACCGGCGAGGACATAAAGGCTCTGGCGGAGCTGCCCAGCAGAGAGGAGCTTATAGCGAAGCTGATAGGGCTGTTGAACGCACCTATCACCCAGTTGGTCTTGGGACTCAAAGCGGTCCCACAAAAGCTTGCTATGGTTATAAAGGCTATAGA
>JALWEG010000040.1 GCA_027014155.1 Aquificaceae bacterium | reverse complement strand
TTCTCTATACGCTCCAAGCTCCCTACGGAGGTTCCACCGAACTTTTGAACGAGCAAATTCATGATGAGGAGTAAATTATAGCACCAAAGGCTTGCAAATCACGGACTTAAGTATTAAGTTTAAAAATGGAGTATGCTTACAGGTCGGGAGATTGTTGGCTTACCGGAGGGGTTTTTTCAGGGGGTTGAAGGTAAAACTCTTGGCTCCGCGGACGTATCCTTTGAGGATATACTCCTGGCGGTTCTCGCACAGGTAAGTCCTATACAGAGGCCCAATCCGGCCTTGGAGCTTCCGATTTCTCCCGATGCGGTTGCCGCGAAGGGAGCTTTTATCTTAAATCGGTCTGCTCCCCCACAAGCTCCACTGCAGGTGTTCTCGCCCAAGGTCGCGCAGGAGCTAGAACATCTCTTAGATAATACCCGACAAGTTCTCTCCCGCATAGGAGTGGGCAACATTTCACAGCTTGATAAGCTAGGTGCAAAAGAGCTGGTAAGTAAGGTAGTCCTCCCTATACTTGAGGAGTTGAACATTACGGATTCTGAGCTTCCGGACTTGGAAGAGCTAAGAGCTGTAAACTCCGCAAAGACCCCGGACACCAACTCGGCCGCCTCTGAGCTCTCAGGGCTGCTGGCTAAGCTGAGCGGCCTGCTATCGTTGGCCGTTGACAGGTTGGACTCTCAAAAGGAGATAAAACCCCAATCCATCTCTGAGCTGAGGGATAGGCTTGAGATGGCTTTAAGAGAGGTTAAGGTTTCCCACTCTGAGGGAGACGAAATACCTCGGAATGGCATCCTTGATGCCGGCAAAGCGCCGAGCGGGGACGCGGAGATTGCGGAGAGGCCGGTATTTGAAGCTCGTGATACTTTGGTAAAGGAAAGTGGAGCCGGTAGAAAGGCTAATTTAACCCAGGCAACCGATGGTGCCAAGCATTTATCAACATCTGATAGCACTCTTGCCTTTAGAGCCGAGAGCGAAATAGAAATTGAGATAGGCCTAAGGAGGAATTCGGTAAGTTCGGAAGGTTCCATAACTGAGTCAGATATAAATACGAGAACCCGAGTATCACCTAAAGCGATTCCGGAAACCTCGGAAAGGCTTTGGAATAACGATGCTCACGTATCCAAGGATGTTCAACGCAGAGCCAAACCGGTAGAGGTTTCCGCACCCGAAGGCAATATAAGTGTTAAATCCGGCCAGGAGAGGCCGGTTCGCGAGGTTTACGTGGCTCGCACGGCCGAGAAAGCTGAGGGTGCTCTGACCGAGCAAGACAAAGGTGATAATCCGAAAGTTAAACCGCGATTCTCCGAAGAGGCCACGGCCGAGCCTTATAAAGTTCGTTCCTTTGCACGTGCCGAGCGCGGAGACTTTGCAAAGGCAAACGGGCCGATACCTGGGAGTGCAGCCGTTCGGAGAACCGATTTTGAGACCGTTAAGGTAGAGGTTTCTGAAGACAGGGAGGATTTCAGTCCACGGGAGCAGGTGGTAAGCTCTAAGGGCAGTTATGAAGATGATGCCTTCCTCTTTAGCCAGCAGTCCAAACCCAAGAAATCTCCTCGGGAGGTTCTGAGCCCCTTTGGAGGTATAAGGGACAAGGAGCTGAGCAGGGGACGTGAAGCGAAAGAAGGTTTTGCCTTCCACGGCTGGGATACGAGGGGCTTGGGCGAGGTGGAGGGCAAGGAGGAGGTGCAGCCTACGAGGCATACCTTACCCCAGGAGAAGCCTCAGGACTCCAAGAGCGTGTTCGTAAGGCTTGAGGATGCCTCCGTACGCATGAAGTTCTTAAACGATAAGGTTATAGTGGACGCGAGGTTCAAGGGCGACACCAACGCCTACGTGTCCTTTATGGACACCAAGAAGTTGTACGAGAGTCTCAAGTCCCTCGGATTCAACCTTGAGGTTTTAAGGGTTAACGGCGTGGACGTTTCCAACAGAACCAAAGGCTCCGTAAAGAGGGAGGACAGGGGTAGAGAGTTCTTGAGAAATGAGGAAGAGATACTTAAAGAAGCTGCTGCTCATACTGATAGTTCTGCAGGCTTTAGTTTACTCCTCTGATACCGCCACGATACTCAAGAGAGACCGCTCCGCCTTCTTTTTCAGGAAGGGTACCTTGTCTCTGTCGCTGAACGATTACATGGGCGCGATAAACTACTTTACCAAGTCCTACGTGGCTGACCCCAAGGGTTATTACGGTGAGCTCTCCTTCCTGTATTTGGGCAAGACCTACGCCCTGTATTCTTACTCGGTCGGTAGCAGGAAGGGAATCCTGTCCGCGGTGGCCTTTCTGAACCAGTATCCCAACTACTACAAGGTTCCGAGATTCGTAAACGTTCAGAGGGAGTTCATAGGGGACAGCTACACCCTGATGGGCTGGTACGAGGACGCGGTCAACGTGTTTGCCAACCTTTACGGGGAGACTGAGGAGGTCAGATACCTCATAAAGCTGGGATACGCCTCTGCCTTGGGGGGCAGTGCGGAGGGCTACACATATCTCAAGAAGATGAGCCCCCAGAGCGTTCCGAAGGATTACAGGGACATATACTTCTTAGCGAGGGGATATTACGAGTTTAACTTCGGCAGGTACAGGGAGGCCATAGAGTTTTTGAGCGAGGCTGCCAACCTGAACGAGTATGTCAGGAAGGAGTCCCACTACCTTTACAGATTGGGCATCTCCTACTACAAGCTGGGAAGGTGGCAGAAGGCAACCCTGTTCTTGGAGCTTACCCTCAGATACGACAAGTTTAAGGATTACAACAGGAAGACCAACTTCTACCTGACGTTCCTGAACTTAAGAACTAAGAACTACAAGGAGGCTCTCAGGAGTGTGAAGACGCTGACCGGTGAAAACCAACTCTTTTACAGCAAGCTCTCCCAGATTCTATACTCCTCCCTGTGGCTCTATCCGGACTTTCTGAAAACCTATCAAGAGGAGTTTAAGTTCTACAGGGATATGCTGCGCCAGATAGCGTGGCTCAACGTGGGGAACGTTTACGGGGACATTCCCCTCTTGGGCATATATTCCTTAGCTCTTGACACGCTCTATCTATCCGAGGACGAGAAGGAGCTTATAAGGACGAAGAACCTGAAGCTTACGGAGTTTATCCTTGAGGAAGATTTGTTTGACTTTAACACCTTCTTAGAGTACTTAAACGGACAGATAGATAAATACGACGTGTACGACTTGCAAAGAAGTAAATTTTTGAATATCCTTTATTTGTTAAATAAGAATAACGTAAAAAAGGCCTTCGGAAAGGGGATAAAGAAATTTGCGGAGGCATCCCTCTTCTTGGGGGATAAAAACTTTTGGGAGCAGGTAAACATGATGAGGGATGGGGTTGAGAAAAGCTTCCTGGTGGCCAAGATGATGATAGTTGAGGGCAGAGAGAGCGAGGCTGTGGGAATTCTGAGGAAGGTCAGCGACTCTCTTGAGAAGGAGGACAGGCTGGAAGCAGAGCTCTTGATAGCCTACTACAGCGGTGATATGTCCAAGCTGGAGAAGCTCGTGGGTGCAGTTGATGCTGACTCTCCGCGCTTTAGAGGCTATATAACTCCCTCTTACATGAAGCTGGCGGACTACCACTTTGGACAGGGAAACTATGAGAGGGCGCTGGACTACTACACCAAGTATATGAAGGACGTGTCCGAAGAGATGGAGAGCTATTGGTGGGCTCTTTACAGGGTGGGTAAGATAGCCGAGTATTTGGGAGACGAAGAGAGGATAAAATGGGTTGTAAATAAGGCCTCGGGGAAAGATAATATATGGAGTAGGGTTATACTTACCCTCTGGGGGGCATAGGTGGAATGGATATATTCAAGAAGATAGATAAGCTGGCTCCTTACCTTGACTTCACTTGGAAACGCCACAAGGTCATACTCAGCAATATCGCCAACGCGGACACTCCCAACTACAGAGCCAAGGAGGCGGTGTTTCTAAAGGAGCTGGAGAACGCCATACCCTTGAAGATAACGAGGAAGAAGCACATAGGCCTGGGTAAGTTCCCGAGGATAGAGGTCAGAGATGTGCGGAGGGGTCTCGTGGGCAACGATAAGAACAACGTCAGCGTAGAAGAGGAGATGGCCAAGCTCACACAGAACAGGATAGCCTACGAAGTGTATATGAAGATGGCCATGGACGGCATAAATAAGCTCAACAATACCATTAGAGAGGGTAAGTGATGAACGACCTGTTTAGGAGCTTTGAGATTAGCGCTTCCGGTATGTACGCTCAAAGGATAAGAATGAACACCATAGCTTCCAATCTCGCCAACTACGAGTCCTTTAAACAGAGCGGTGAGCCTTTCCGCAAGCTTGAGGTGGTATTCAAGGCCATATACAACGAGGAGAGTCTCAAGAAGGGAGCCATACCCGTAAAGGTAGATGAGATTAGGGAGTCGGACAACCCCTTTAGAATCGTCTTTGACCCCTCGCACCCGCGGGCCAACGAGGAGGGGTTTGTAGTGTATCCCAACGTGGAGCTGGTCAAAGAGATGGCGGACATGATTTCCGCGGTCAGGAGCTACGAGGCCAACCTAAATGCCTTTGGTATGACCCGAGATATGGCAAACAGGACTATAGAGCTATGGAAATAGAAGGTATTTACTCCAAGGGCTTGTTCCGGGGGCTGGAGAAGGAGAGCAGAGGCAGCTCTGCGGAGGACTTTTTGGATAGCCTTAAGGAGTTCGTTAACTGGGTAAACGAGGAGCAGAAGAAGTCCGAGAGGCTGAGGGAGGCGGTTCTGCGGGGAGAGGACATACCCCTTCACAAGATGGTGGTGGAGTTTGAGAAGGCGGGCGTTGCCTACAACCTTCTGCTTCAGGTCAGGAATAAGCTTCTGGAAGCTTACCAAGAGATGTTCAGGATGCAGCTCTAAATGGCAGACTGGAGAGAGGAGCTAAGGAACTACAGGGAGAAGTTTGAGAGTCTACCTATCCAGTATAAGGCTGCGGCCGTAGCGGTTCCCATCTTCGTAATATCTTTGATAGCGATTGCCGTTCTGCTATCCACAAGAACCGATTACGCCGTCCTTTACACGGGCTTGGGGCAGGAGGACCTCAACGCCATAATAACGGAGTTGGACAAGGAGGGAGTAAAGTATAAGATAGAGAACGGAGGCAGAACGGTTTTAGTTCCCGAAGGAAAGGAGAGGGAACTCAGGCTCAAGCTCGCCGCCAAGGGAATACCCAACAAGGGCATAGTCGGCTACGAGCTTTTTGATAAGACCTCCATAGGACTTTCGGACTTTCAGCAGCAGGTAAACTTCAAGAGGGCCATAGAGGGAGAGCTGGCCAGGACGATTCTAAAGTTTGATAACATAAGGGACGCTCGGGTCCATATAGCTCTGCCGGAGAAGTCCGTTTTCGTTAGGGAGGAGGAAGAGGCTAAAGCTTCCGTTTTTATAAAGCTAAAGCCCGGTAGGAAGATAACCAAGGAACAGATAAAGGCCATACGGAGCCTTGTGGCTGCAAGCATAGAGAACCTTAAACCGGAGAACGTGGTGGTCATAGACGGGAACGGTAGGGACCTGACCGCCCTGTTGGAGGAAGAAGGTGAGGATATACCCCATAAACAGCTCAAGCTAAAGCACCAGTTTGAGAAGAACTTAGAGAAGAAGATTCCGACGGCGTTGGAGGACGTTTTCGGCTTCGGGAACGTGAAGGTCAGGATATCCACAGAGCTTGACTTTTCCAAAAGTGAAAGGAGAGAGGAGATTTACGACCCGGATATGACCGCGGTGGTAAGCGAACAAAAAAAGAAGGAAAAGACCTACAAAAAACCGGTGGCGGGCGTGCCCGGAACGCCCTCTAACATACCTCCGGCACCGGGAGTCAGGCCAGGAGGTGGGGAGAACACGATAACCGAGAAGAAGGAATCCATAACTAATTATGAAGTGAGTAAAAAGGAGCTTAGGGTTATAGACCCATCTATGAAGATAAAGAGGATAAGTGTCGGGGTAATACTCAACGGCAAACCCGAAGAGGTAAACGTTGAACAGGTAAAGAGCATCGTCTCGGCCGCTGCGGGACTTGACCCTAAGAGGGGTGATACCATATCGGTGGCGGCCATACCCTTTAAGAAGCCCGAGGTGATTGAGGAGAAACCTCCCTATCCCCCTTATCTGAAATTCGTCGTTCCTGCGGTGGCGGGGGTAATTCTTCTGCTGCTGGTATTCTTCGGAATGAGGAGGCTCAAGAAACCTCCACCCGAGGTGGTCGTAGAGGGTGCCCCTGCGGGAGTTGAAGGAGCGGAGGAAGCCTTTGAGATTACGGGAGCGGAGGTACTGAGGGAGAAGGCTAAGGAGTTGGAGATTATAAGGACCGTAGTAGAGATTGCCAAAGAAGAGCCCAAGAAAGTAGCAGGTGTTCTAAAGGCCTGGCTCAGATACGAGGAGTGATTGGGTATTCGTTGCTGAAGCAAGCATCGCAGTAGAGGCGTTTGTCTTCAACTACGGAACGGAGTCCCTCAAGGGACAGGTACCTTAGGGAATCTGCACCTATGTGTTTGCGTATCTCCTCCAGGCTCATTCTGTTGGCTATCAGCTCTTCCTTCGTGGGTGTGTCTATCCCGTAGTAGCAGGGGCCTACCACCGGTGGGGAGGCTATGCGCAGGTGGACCTCCTTGGCGCCCGCCCGCTTGAGCATCTGGACTATCCTCTTTGAGGTGGTTCCTCTGACCAGAGAGTCGTCCACTATGATGACCCTCTTGCCCCGCAGGACGGCTCTGTTGGGGCTGAGCTTCATAAGGACCCTTATGTTCCTGAGCTCCTGAGAGGGTTCTATAAAGCTCCTGCCTACGTAGTGATTTCTTATGAGTCCCAGCTCAAAGGGTAGTCCGGACTCCTGGGAGTATCCCAAGGCCGGAACCACTCCGGAATCCGGCACTGGAGAAACCAGGTCTGCCTCAACCACCTCCTCTCTCGCCAGCTGTCTGCCGAGCTCCTGTCTTACCTCGTAAACCCAGTTTCCGAATATGAAGCTATCCGGTCTTGAGAAGTATACGAACTCAAATATACACCTTGCCTCTTCCTTTTCCCTGAAGGGGAAGTAGTTCCTTATGCCTTTGGAGTCCACGACCACTATCTCACCGGGCTTTACCTCCTTAACCATCTCCGCCTCAACTATGTCAAAGGCGCAGCTTTCGGAAGCGAAGAAGTAGCTCTTTCCCTTCTTTCCCATCAAAAGAGGCCTGAAGCCAAGTTTGTCTCTAAAGGCTATCAGCTTATCTCTGTAGAGCATGAGCACGCTGTAGGCGCCCTCCACCTCGCTCAGGGCGTAGAGCAAACGTGGAAGGAACTCCGAATCCTCCGGGTGAATCTCAAGACCCTTGGGCAGATACTCTTTGCCCGTCTCTAAGAGGACGAGAAAAAGCTCCGTGTCAGAGGTGTAGTTAAAGCGGTATCCCTTCTCCTCAAGCTCCCTTCTAAGAGGGAGGTAATTGGTCAGATTGCCGTTGTGCACCACGGCCACCTGTCCCATAGGTATGGAGCGGACTATTGGCTGAGCGTTGGCTCCGCCGGCGTCCCCGGCCGTGGAGTATCTCACGTGGCCTATGGCATTTTTACCTCTTAGTTTTTCCAAGTCCTCCGAGGATATACCCTCAAGAACCTTTCCAGAACCCTTGACGAGTTGTATATCCTCTCCGTCGGAGGAGGCGATTCCCGCACTTTCTTGGCCTCTGTGCTGGAGAGAGTATATCTCAAGATACACCAGCTTTGGAGCTATCTCGGAGTTGTAAACGCCCGCTATGCCGCACATTACTCTTGAATCCTTGGGAACAGGTTCCTTTTCTCCTCAAGCTTGTAGGACTCAAAGGCGTAGGGTGTAGGGGAAGGGAGTTTATCCAGTCCCAGCATATCCTTCGCCTCTTGCATCTTGTTGGGCATAAATGGATAAAGCAGTCCTGTGAGCAAAACCAGTCCGTCAACGAGGGTGTAGAGCACATCTTTCAGCTCTTCCTGTTTGCCCTCTTTGTTCAATTGCCACGGGGACTTATCGTCAACGAACTTATTTAAGAAAGAGGCCAGTCTGAGGGCTTCCTCTATGGCTCTGTAGAAGTTTACCTCTCTCATGCTCTCCTCATACCTATCTATTACTTCTTTGGCAAAGGAGCCGTAGGCCTCATTTTTTTTGCCGGACACCTCACCCCCCAGGTACTTAAGGCTCATACTGACCACCCTGCTGTATAGGTTCCCAATCTCATTGGCCAGCTCGCCGTTTATCCTGTTGAGTATAGAGGAATGGGAGAAGTCCCCGTCCTGGCCGAAGGGAATCTCCCTCAGGAGGAAGTATCTTATCTCGTCTAAGCCGTATCTCTCTACCACCTCGTAGGGACTTACCACGTTTCCCAGAGATTTGGACATCTTCTTGCCTTCCACGGTCCACCAGCCGTGGGCGTAAACGGTCTTGGGAAGCTCGTAGCCCACCGACATCAGGAAAGCGGGCCAATAGACGGCGTGGAACCTAAGTATATCCTTGCCCACGATGTGTAAATCTGCGGGCCAGTAGTAGTCCACCTTATCCCCGAGTGCGGATATGTAGTTGAAGAGAGCGTCAAACCACACGTATATGGTGTGGCTCTCGTCAAAGGGCACGGGTATGCCCCACTTAACCCGACTTCTGGGTCTCGTAACGGAGAGGTCTTTCAATCCCTGTTTTACGAAAGCTATTACCTCGTTTCTACGAAAGGAAGGCTTTATAAAGTCCGGATTTCTTTCGTAAAACTCTAAGAGCCTGTCCTGATACTTGGAAAGCCTAAAGAAGTAAGAAGGCTCCCTTATATGGTCGCAGGGTTTTAGGTGTATGGGGCACCTGTTGTCCTCTATCAGGTCGCTCTCGGCCTTGAACTCCTCACAACCGACGCAGTACCAACCCTCGTACTCGCCTAAATATATGTCCCCATTCTCGTAGCTCTTTCTGAACACTTCTTGAACGAGTGTTTTATGTTCTTCGGAGGTAGTCCTTATGAACTTGGTGTAGTTTATCTTTAAAAACTCCCAGAGCTTTTTGAAGTTCTCGGAGTTTCTGTCCGCCAGCTCTTGGGGTGTAGTTCCCTTCTCCTGAGCAGACTTCTGTATCTTGAGTCCGTGTTCGTCCGTTCCCGTCAGAAAGAAGACGTCGTAATCTCTGAGTCTGTAGTAGTTGGCCAGCGTATCGGCCGCCACGGTGGTGTACATGTGTCCCAGATGGGGGACATCGTTGACGTAGTATATGGGTGTCGTAATGAAGAACTTGCCCATGAGGCTATCTATTATACCGCCGTAAGCCCCTTTTACATCAGAGTATGTTTAGATTCCACAACGGTGCATTAGGAGCCGGAACCGTCGCAGTATATCACGCTGTCGTTTTGAAGAGTTTAAATTCCACAACGGTGCATTAGGAGCTTTATCGTATTCAATTTCAACTTCGTCGTAAGAGATGGTTTAAATTCCACAACGGTGCATTAGGAGCACGTGAGACCTACAATTCAAGCAATGCCTTTTCAGAATCCTAATAGTTTAAATTCCACAACGGTGCATTAGGAGCGATTGCCCTTTTTGATAAGGATACCTGTTTTTAAGTTTTGTTTAAATTCCACAACGGTGCATTAGGAGCACGCAAGGCTTGAGGGAATGGAGTTTGCAGAAATAACGTTTAAATTCCACAACGGTGCATTAGGAGCCATTCTATCCCCCACCCCCCAGCTTTTCTGTTCAGCTGTTTAAATTCCACAACGGTGCATTAGGAGCTCGCTGAAATGCTCCATGTATAGCTCTACGATACTATACGTTTAAATTCCACAACGGTGCATTAGGAGCCGTTTATTTTTCTTTCTTAAATTGCTTAAAGTTATATAGTTTAAATTCCACAACGGTGCATTAGGAGCTTTACGACAGCTTAGTTTTCAGTCCTGTTTTAGACAAGGTTTAAATTCCACAACGGTGCATTAGGAGCCA
>JALWEG010000039.1 GCA_027014155.1 Aquificaceae bacterium | reverse complement strand
GAATCTCTACTTTGCCAGAGAGGCGGACATACAGGGCTATCCCGACATAGCCAACATCTTCAGGGAGACCGCCGAGGGTGAGACGGGACACGCCTTCGGACACTTGGACATGATGAGGAAGTACGGCGGTGTTGATCCCGCCACCGAGAAGAGCATAAACTCTCTGGAAGAGATGCTTGAGTCCGCCATAGCCGGAGAGACCTACGAGTACACCGAGATGTATCCCGGATTCGCCAAGGTGGCCAGAGAGGAAGGCTTTGACGAGATAGCCGAGTGGTTTGAGACCCTCGCCAGGGCTGAAAAGTCCCACGCCGGCAGATTCCAGAAGGCTTTGGAGTCCTACAAGGAGATGTCCTAAGTTGAGCTTACGGGGGCGAAGCCCCCGTGGGTTTTAATAAATTGAAGGAGAAAATGAGATGTACGAATCCGGTATAGGTGGACTCAAGGAGTTTAATTTTGACCTTACCGACCCCGACTTTTATGATAAGGGGGCCATTCTTGAGGAGGCCAAGAGGGTATATTCCAAGTGCAAGGATTGCAGGCTGTGCGTGGCCTTCTGTCCCTCTTTTCCGGCTCTCTTTGATGCGGTGGACGCCAAGGACGACGACCTTGAGAAATTAACGGAAGAGGAGCTTACCAGGCCCCTTGATATATGTTTCCACTGTAAGCAGTGCTACTTTAGATGCCCTTACACGCCTCCTCACGAATGGAAGATAGACTTCCCTCACCTGTCTTTGAGATACAAGGCGTGGAAGTTTAAAAACAGGGGTGCGAACCCGGTTATGAAGCTCATGCTCAACACCGACCTTTCGGGAAAACTCAACGTGGGACACCAGTCGCACCTGATAAACGCCCTCATGGGGACCAGGCCCGTGAGGGTGATTCTGGAAAACTTCATGGGTATAGATAGAAGAGCCAAGCTTCCCAAGTTCAATTGTCAAGACTTCAGGAGTTGGTTCAGAGACAACAACAGGCCTGTGAAGGGGGAGAACGGCAAGGTGGCTCTGTTCTCTACCTGCCTGTTCAATTACAACTTCTTGGAAAAGGGGAAGGCGCTCTTGAACGTCCTACTGAAGAACGATATACACGTGGAGCTTCCGGAGCAGGAGTGCTGCGGAATACCCTACTTTGATATGGGAGATCTTGACTCCGCCAAGGAAAAGGCTAAAAGGAACGTTGAGAGGCTAAAGCCCTTCGTAGAGGCGGGCTTTGATATACTCGTCCCGGTTCCCACCTGCGCGTTGCAGCTCAAATACGAGTATCCCCTACTCCTGCCCAACGACCCCGATGTTAAGGCGGTCTCCGAGCGGGTGTTTGAGGTTCACGAGTATCTCTGGAAGTTGCAGGAGGCCGGCAAATTCAACAGGGACTTTAAGAACTCCATGGGCAGAATCGCCTATCAGGTTCCCTGCCACCTGAAATCTCTGAACGTGGGATACAAAGCGGTGGCCCTGATGAGGTTGATTCCAAAGACGAAGGTAAGGATAGTGGACAGGTGTTCGGGACACGACGGCACCTTCGGGGTAATGAAGGAGACCTTTGATTACGCCTACAAGGTAGGCAGCAGGCTCTTTGACGACCTAAAGGCTCAAGAGGCTGACATATACGTCACCGATTGCCCCCTTGCCGGGAACATGATAGAGCTGGGCACGGGAAAGAGGCCCCTCCACCCTATAGAGGTTCTCAGCAGAGCTTACGGAGAGGATTGATTACCACTGGGAGGTTATTTTAGTCTTCTTATTGACGTACTTGTCCACGGCTAAAGCCGCCTTGCAGCCGTCCGCCGCGGCTATAACCGCCTGCTTTATGTTGGTGCACAGCACATCGCCGGCGGCAAACACACCGGGAACTGAGGTCATCATCTCCTCGTTCACCACTATGCAGTCTCCCTCCGTCATCTCAACCTGTCCCATGAGGAACTCAACCGAGGGCTTGGTTCCCCCCAAGAATATGAATACCCCATCAACCTCTAAAAGCTTCTCCTCCATCTTGTTCAAATCCTTGAGCTTTATCCCTTCCACCAATTGATTGCCCACTATCTCCACGACCCTGTGCCTGAGAAGAATCTCAACGTTTTCCAGGGAGCTTATCTGTTCTACCTCCTCTTGGGGAGCCTTTATCTTGCTTGAGGGAACTACGAGGTATATCTTGCTGGCGAACCTGGCTATGAACTCGGCCTCTTCCAAGGCGTAGTCGTCTTCACCTATCACCACCACGGGTCTGTCCTTGAAGAAGGCCGCATCGCACACGCCGCAGTAGGATACACCTCTGCCCAGGAACTCCTCCTCGCCTTTGAACTTGTTGGCCCTCTCCATGGCTCCGGAGGACACTATGACGGTTTTGCCCTGAAACTGCCTCCCGTCTATGGTAAAGACCTTCTTTATTTCCCCTTTGAGCTCGCTGGCTATAACCTTGCCCCTGACGAACTCGGCTCCGAAGCTTTTGGCCTGCTCTCTCATTATCTTCAGAAGCTCATAACCTGACACGGGTCCCGGTACTCCGGGATAGTTTTCTATCTGTTGAGTGACTCCTAAGGCACCGTCGGCTTCCGCTCTGAAAAGAACCAGTGTGCTCAGGCCGGCCCTCGCCGTATATATGGCCGCCGTACTTCCTGCGGGACCTCCTCCTATTATTATCACGTCGTAGGTCTTGTCGGGTGTGTAGTTCAGCCCTAACGCCATCTTTTCCGACCTCCTACTTTGATTTTACATCAATAGCCTTTTTGCATAAAGCGTGCCGAACTTAGATTTAAGGAATTCAAGGGTTTGAAACGCCTGCTGTACTAAAGAGCTACAGTCCGGTGTGGCTCAGAACATCGCCTAAGGTTGACTCTCTCCTGTAGGTTTCTCTCTCGTGAGGGAAGTCCCTCCTGAAGTGGCAACCCCTGCTTTCTTCCCTCTCCAAGGCTCCGATTACCGAGCAGTAAGCTACCAAGAGTATGTCCAGCAGCTTTCGGTTTTGAGGAGTCCTCTCCCACGTCGGTGCTTCCCGTATCCAACTCAATATCCTTTCTTTTGCCTCTTCCAAGCCTTCCCTATTCCTCTCTATGCCCGCGTGGCTCCACATGAGTTCTTTGAGCTGGCCATAGCTTAATGAAGGCCTCCCGTCCGCTGAGGGTTCGTTCTTTACCTCTTCAAAGCTCTCCTTAAGGAAGCTCAGCTCGGAGCAAAGCCTGTAGGCGGCGCGGTATCCGAAGACCACACCCTCAAGGAGCGAGTTGGAAGCCAGCCTGTTGGCTCCGTGAACTCCCGTACAGCTGCACTCGCCTACGGCGTAAAGTCCCTCTACGGCGGTTCTACCAAAGGAATCTACCTCTATACCGCCTATGTAGTAATGGGCGGCCGGATTTACCGGGACGGGTTCTCTGTAAGGGTCAATACCCCTCTCCTTTATTGCCGATACTATCGTCGGAAACAGCTCTGAAAGCTCTTTACCCCCCTCAAGTATGGGTCTCATGTCAAGGAAGACTTCCCTGCCTGAGGCTATCTGTTGGAATATGGCCCGTGCCACCCTGTCTCTGGGAAGAAGCTCATCTACGAACCTCTCCCCATCGGAGTTTACCAGTAGTGCTCCCTCTCCCCTGACCGCTTCCGAGATTAGGAAGCCGGTTCCTTTCAGCACCGTGGGGTGAAACTGTACGAACTCGGCGTTCTTTATCACCGCCCCGGCTCTTAGGGCTAAGCCTATGCCGTCCCCCCTTACCCTTTCCGGGTTTGATGTAAATCTGAACATGGAAGCGGCTCCTCCGGTGGAGAGCACCAGAGCCTTAGTTTTTATAAGCTCAAGGGAGCCTTCCCTGTGTATGAGCAGTCCGCTAACCTTCCTTTCTCCCAGGAGCTCCTGAAGCTCTCCCTCAAGTACCTCTATTCCCAAAGCCTTTACCCTGCGCAGAAGAGCTTCGTATATAGCTCTGCCCGTGTAATCCTTGACCTTTAGAACCCTCTTTGCGCTGTGGCCTCCCTCAAGGGCAAGCTCGTAGAAGCCTTCCTCGTTTCTGTCAAAGGCCACACCCCATCTCTGGAGGTCTATTATCCTGAAGAGGGCGTCGTTGACCAAGATGTGTAAGTTCTCACGGTTGTTTATATACCTACCGGCTCTCAAGGTGTCAAGGTAATGTATATACGGGCTATCCTCCGGGTGAACGGAAGCCGCTATCCCTCCCTGGGAGTAAAAGGTGTTCCCTACGCCCCTGGTGATTATTAGAGGTTCTATACCCAGCTCCTTGAGAACTATGGCGGTTGTCAGACCCGCTATCCCGCTGCCACATACGACTACCTGTGCCTCCCGTCGGGGGATACTTCTGGTATCAAACCTTAGAAAGTATCTCATTCTTGGCTATCTTCATGAGAAGGTCGGTCAGCATGTCCGGGTCGTGTCTTACGAAGTCCCCCTTGTCCCCTATCAGGTCCTCCGCATATACGGATACGCCCATCTTGGCCATCTTGGCTATATCGGGCGTCACTGGCTCCTGTCTCTGCTGTATATACCTGCTGAGCATGTCCCCCGGGGGCATGCGGGTGTTCACCACCACCGAATCAACCCTCTCAAGACCGGAGAACTTTAAGAAGGTCTCAAGGTGCATGGATGCGGTAAACTCGTCCGTCTCTCCGGGCTGGGTCATGGCGTTGACCACGAATACCTTGTGAGCGTTGCTCTCCTTTACGGCGTTTCTTATGTCCTCTATCAAAAGGTTGGGTATTATGCTGGTAAACAGGCTTCCGGGTCCGAACACTACCATGTCTGCCGACTCTATCGCCGCCAGGGCGTCTATAGGGGCCTTTGCACCTTTGGGTTCTATCCATATATCTTCTAAGTGAAGACCTTCCTTCTCTTTGCCGTATTCCGTTATCTTCTCTTCGCCATAGATTACCTCTCCGTCGGAGAACTTGGCAACCAAGTGCACGCTCTCCACGGTGGAAGGGAGAATCTCTCCCTTTGTTCTGAGTATGTCTGAGGAGAGCTTTATGGCCTCAAGAAAGCTGCCCGTTATGTCGGTAAGTGCCGTTAGGAATAGATTCCCGAAGGCGTGTCCTTCAAGCCCCTCTCCCTTGAACCTGTAGCTGAAAAGCTCCCGCAACACCTCCTCGCTTTCGGACAGGGCGGATATGCAGTTCCTTATGTCTCCCGGAGCGGGAATGTCGTATATGTTTCTGAGTCTGCCGGTGCTCCCTCCGCTGTCGGCAACGGTGACTATCGCAGAGAGCTTTTTTATGCTCTTGCCTACCTGCTTCTTTAAACCTTTCAGGAGCGTGGACAGTCCCGTGCCCCCGCCTATAGCCACTACGTTCATATCAAACAAACTTATATTATATTAAAGAGCTGGGTTTGGGAGAAATTTCCCCTTTTACGCGGACAGGGGGTTGTGATAAGGAAGAAAGTCCCGCTCTGTGCGTAGCAAAGTAAAGGAATTAGCGCAAGCAAAAGGAGACGCATATAATTAGCCAATATACAGCAGGCGTAGTTTAATAGTAGAACGTTTGCTTCCCAAGCAGAAGGGCGCGGGTTTGAATTCCATCGCTCGCCTATATTTTGATTTCGTATCACTTTATTCTCTTAATCCAGAAACTACCGGGCCATCTATCTCGTCTGCTATATGAGCTGAAAGCCTGTTCAAGCTTGCCAGGATGTTTCAAGTGCATGTAACTACCGGCCCATAGTACTTTAAACCTATCATTGAACGTTAAAAACGCCTGTAGAAGGTACTGTTCGTTCCAGAATCTGAATTCCTTTAGAACCCATTGCTTAGGGTACTCTGCAGGCAGGAATATGTCATGAATGTGTACTAACACACCTTTGTTGAGTCTGGGTAGTATTTCTAAATACTCATACTGCACGTCGCTTCCTATATTCAGCACATGCGTAGAGTCTATAAAGAGAATATCGTTTTCCTCCAGCTTTTCAAACTCGTGTACGGGAACCTCTTGAACTTTCTTAGGTATAAGTTTGGTAAGTCCGGGAAAACCGGCTTTTAATGTATCGTTAGGATACGGTTCAATCGCTATTAACTCACACACGTAATTATTGTCCTCTTTTTTATTTTCTAAAATCGCCTTTGCGGATAGACAGGTTGAGTATCCAGACCCGATTTCTATAATCTTTCTCGGTTTAAAATAGCGTATCATGCAATACAGTATTTCTCCATCTACAGATTCAAAAGCTCCGTTGTTTACATAGTATTCGTAAGGTACAGGTGTTTTATTTAAGGGAAACCTATCGTATTCCTTTTTAAATCTTGATGAGAATAAATGAAGTAAGTTAATTTGTTCGTCTTCATTTATGTCTATGCCGACGAGTTCGGATTGTTTCTCCCATAGATCGTCCTTTAGGGTTCTCGTGTCGGGAATGGGTTCATAGAAATGTACTCTGGTGATATGTATGCCTAACCTTTCAAGAATTAAAAAAGATTTTCTGAAAATCACTCTGGCTATACTCCAAAGAATAGCTTTTATTGATTTTTCAATATCCATAGCTTATGGTGTGCTTGCAACAGCTACGTGACCTCCTCCCTCCACTCGAAGTGGAGAGCTTCCCGCTTCACAGAGGGATATCCCCTCTCCACGGACTTCAGTTCGGGGCGATCCACCCCTACCACCCGTCAGCTGGGTGAACCCGATAGCCTTGGTTATTGGTTATCACAAATTAATTTACAAGGCTCCTTCGGAAAATTCAACCCCTTAGGGGTGCGTCTGTATCTCTCCTATAGGATTAAGGCAAACTCTAAACCACTCAAACCTCCTGCCCCTCTTTATGTCCCTGAGGAATACAAAGAACCTTGACTCGGAACCGATGTAGAGCTTTCCCCTCCAGAGGCTCTCGCACGAGGCAGGTTCCTTTATTAAAACCACCGCGGGCTTTTTCACCTCTTCAAGCTCCACATTTCTTATTACCTTCCCTCTGCTGTAGAAGGGTAGGTTGTGGTGGAAGTGTCCCACCTCGTAAACGGCTCCCTTTTCCCTTAAGGAGTAAAGCATCTCCCCCAGCTTTCTGTAAGGTCTGAACTTCTCTACCTCCGGTAGGAAGACGATAGAGAGGTATATCAGGAGTCCCGCTCCTCCCACTAAGGGCGCGTAAATGAAATGGCGACTGAGAAGGGTTGCGATAAGGGAAAGAAAAATAATAATAAGAAGCAATATATTTAATTTAAAAAGATAACCGCCGAAGGCGGTGGTTGTAAATAAGAGAAATCCTAAAATTATGCTTGAGGCGTATTTAAACCTCTTCCAGTCCTCCGATAGCAAAAAGGTGGACACCAGAAGGGCCATAGCCGGGAATGCGGGCAGTATATAGACGGGTATCTTCATCTTAACCAGCGAGAACAGGCTCAAGATACTCAGAAACCACACGAGGGGAAAGAGGAGTTCTCTTCTTTTCCTGCGAACCGCCCAGATGAGTGCTGCAAACACGAGAAAGGAGTAAGGTAGAAAGGAGATATTTATGTCCAAGAGGTAATAATAGAAGGGGTCTCTCTGAAGAGCGTAGATTCTCTTTACGTTCTCCTTTATGAACACCTCTAAGAAGGCTTCCCTGTTCTCTAAATACTGATATATGAACCACCAGCCGCTCGCGAGAAAGACGAAGGCGGTCCCGATGTAGTATTTGGGTTTGAATACCTCCCTCCAGTCGGTAATCAGCAGGTAGATTATTACCACCATGGCGGGCAATACGTAGCCCGCGGGTCCCTTGGTCAGAACGGCGGCGGAGGCGGATAGGAAGGATAGGTATATGAAGACGTTCCTCTTTTCCTCATATCCCCTGAACCAGAGATAGAGGGTGAGGGTTATAAAGAAGACGAAGGGTATTTCCGGAGAGGTGTACCTTGCGTTGGCTACGAACTGCAGAGAGAGGCTCAGAGCGAGGAAGGATAGAATACCGGTTTTTTCATCGCACAGCCTCCTGCCCAAAAGGTAGGCAATCACTCCCGTGCCGAGTCCCAGAACCGCCTGAAAGAACCTCAGAGCAAACTCGTTAATCCCAAATAGAGCGAAACTGAGAGCCGTGAGCCAGTAAGTCATAGGGGGTTTATTTAGCCTGAGTTCTCCGTTGTAAACGGGTGTGAGGAAGTCTTTGCTTTCCAACATCCTCCTTGATGCGTCCGCGTAAAAGGACTCGTTGGGAATCCATACTGTGTTAAGACCGAGGTTTACAAAGTAAATCAAAGCTACACAGAGGAAGAACAAATAGAACATAACATTTGGTAATTAAAATTTGTGACACCTATAATACATAATTCCACGAGCTTACATAATAAGACTCCACAAGAACAAAATGGTTTTTTTAGCAAGCGGGAGTAGGATCCCCAGCAATTTGATTACGGCTATTATAGCAACAGGTATAACTATACCAATTCCAATGAATGTTATTAAGCTCTTAGGTATAATTTCCGAAGGATTACGGTCAGATGCCCAAAGTCCAATTAGTGAAGATAAAAATCCTAATAACACGGATGTAAATATAAGCTTTCCGTATCCCCAAGAGATAAAACCAAAAACTTTAAGTCCAAAGATATATAGAAAACCTAAAATTATAAAGATGATAAGCGAAAGTACAAAGCGATACAAAACAATTGCAGTCTGCCTTCTTTCAATTTCTTGTTCTATCAATTGTCTCTCTATTGCTGCACGTTGTCTCTCTATTGCTGTACGTTTCTCGGTTTCAATAGCGGACATAGCAGCCTTAATAAGGCTACCAATACCACTAGCGAGAGCGCTCAGAGTAATAGGATCAATTGCCATACCCGTCACCTCCTTCTATTTTTGTTAAAATTATAATACGGCTGATGAACTTTTCAAGTTTTATTGCGGAATTCTTCTTTTGAAGCATACATAACCTTATATTTAATATCCTATGGTTTACAAAATTAAGCTTGGAAAGTGGGAAAACAGCCTTGCGGTCAGGATACCTGCACACCTGATTAAAGAGCTTAAGCTTTCCGAAGGTGAAATGGTACTTATAGAAGTTTTAGGAAATGAGATTGTGGTTAAGCCAGAAAGAGAAGAAACTCTGGAAGACTTAGTCAATAGGATAACCTCCGAGAACCTTCATGGAGAGGTTGATTGGGGTAAGAGAGAGGGGAATGAAGTCTGGTAGCTACGTTCCTGACAAAGGGACAAATTACATTCCGAGAACCTGCGCATGGGAACCTATACGAAGGAGCTGAACCTTATCCTCCGTCATTCTATATAGTCCTAAATTTCTAAAACTCTTGATAATACATAGTCATTTGACCATATTAATTTACTATGAAGCCTAAAGAGGTAATGGAAGTCTTAAGAATTTCCAGAAGCACACTCAGAAGGCTCAGAAAAAAGGGAAAGATAAAGGCAATAAAGCTCCCAAACGGAAGATACGACTACGACGAAGAAAGTGTTTATAGATACCTCCTTGAAACTACGGGTAAACCACCACAAAGAAAAACCGTCATCTACGCAAGAGTGTCCACCTCAAAACAGAAGCAAGACCTTGTAAATCAGGTGGAGCTCGCAAAAAGTTTTTGCATAGCGAGAGGCTGGAAGATAGACGGCATCTACAGGGATACCGCCTCGGCTCTCAACTTTGATGCACGAAAAGAGTTTCAGCTATTGCTTAACGAAATAATGAGCTACCGTATAGAGAGGGTGGTAGTCACATACAGGGACAGGTTGACAAGGGTAGGCTTTAACTTCTTTGAAAACCTCTTTGCAAGGTTCGGTTGCCAAATTGTGGTAATCAACGACTACACGAGCGACAGAAAAGACGTAGAGGAGATAATTGAGGAAATAATAACCCTTCTGCACTCTTTCTCCACGAAGTATTACTCCAATAGAAGGAAGCTCAGAAAGGTGGTAAAAGATGTCATCGGCTAAGAAGATACTCTCAATAAGAGTGTTGGGAAAGCAGAGAAAACAAAAGGTCAGAAAACTCCTCTACGACCTGGCTCACTTCAGAAATATGCTCATAATCCTCATAAGGAAATACAGACTCACTCACAAAGAACCTCTCCTTAACCAATCCGTTCTCTACGCTCTTATTTCCACAAGAGAGTATTCAGGCAAATATTCAGAAGAGTTTGAGAAAGCAGTCAAGAACATACAAGCTGAGCGAGAGCTCAGAGAATTCCTTGATAGACTGAAATCTCAGAAAG
>JALWEG010000038.1 GCA_027014155.1 Aquificaceae bacterium | reverse complement strand
GTCAACGTGTCCCGGCGTGTCTATTATGTTTATCTGGTAAGTTTTCTTATTTCTCTCCCAGTAGCAGGCCGTGGTGGCGGCGGTTATGGTTATACCCCTCTCCTTCTCCTGCTCCATCCAGTCCATCGTGGCGGCGCCTTCGTGAACCTCTCCTATCTTGTAGGTTTTTCCGGTGTAGTAGAGGATTCTCTCGGTGGTGGTCGTCTTACCCGCGTCTATGTGTG
The DNA here is from genome assembly GCA_027014155.1 of Aquificaceae bacterium. Lineage (GTDB taxonomy): Bacteria > Aquificota > Aquificia > Aquificales > Aquificaceae > WFYI01. The sequence continues at coordinate 10,261 of JALWEG010000038.1, read as the reverse complement.
CCACTATGCCTATGTTTCTCAACCTCTCTATGGGGACTTGCCTTGCCATCTTATAAACCTCCTTACCACCTGAAGTGGGAGAACACCTTATTGGCCTGAGCCATTCTGTGGGTCTCTTCTCTCTTTTTCATAGCCGCGCCTTTGCCTTCCAAGGCATCAAGCATCTCTGCCTTAAGCCTCTGTATCATCGTGTAGCTTCCCCTTCCCCTTGACCTGTTTCTTGCCGCATCAACCAGCCACTTAAGTGCCAAACTTATCTGTCTCCTTTCCGGCACCTCCATGGGGACCTGGTAGGTGGCACCTCCCACCCTTCTGGGCCTTACCTCCCATTCGGGTTTCAGAGCGTCAACTACCTTATGAAGCAGCTCAACGGGGGAGATGTCCTTCTCCTTGGCCGCCTCTTCAAGGGCGGTATAGACTATCCACTCGGCGATGCTCTTCTTGCCGTCTTTCATAACCCTGTTTATTAGCTTGTGAACGAGAACGTCGCCGTATTTGGCGTCCGGTCTTATCTCCCTCTTAGGAACTGGTCCTTTTCTGGGCATAGCTAAAAGCCTCCTAAATTACTCCTTGGGTCGCTTGGTTCCGTATTTAGACCTTGACTGCCTTCTACCCTCAACGCCTGCGGCGTCCAAGGCACCCCTTACCACCTTGTACCTAACACCCGGCAGGTCTTTAACCCTTCCGCCCCTGACAAGCACTATGGAGTGCTCCTGCAAGTTGTGTCCTTCACCGGGTATGTAGGTGGTGACCTCTATGCCGTTGGACAGCCTTACCCTTGTCACCTTTCTGAGCGCCGAGTTGGGCTTTTTAGGCGTGACCGTGTAAACCCTGACGCAAACTCCCCTCTTTTGGGGATTGCCCTGCAGAGCGGGAGCCTTAGACTTCTTCTCCTTCTTCTTCCTTCCGTGCTTTATGAGCTGGTTTATAGTTGGCATATCGTAAGCCTCCTTAAAAAACGCAAACAAACATTTTACCTTACTCCTCTTCCTCTTTCAAGTCTTCCCCTTCTGCGAAGAGCTTTTTACCCTCTTCTACCACCTCTATCTGGGAGTACTCGTCAACGCCGGTTCCCGCCGGTACCAGATTTCCTATTATCACGTTCTCCTTTATTCCGTAAAGCTCGTCCACCTTACCCTGACAGGCGGACTCGGTTAAGACCTGTGTCGTCTCCTGGAAAGAGGCCGCAGATATCCAGCTCTTGGTGGACAAAGACGCCTTGGTTATACCCACCAGCACGGGCTCGGCCTTGGGCAGCTTGCCACCCTCGGCTTTGATTCTCTGAATTTCCATATCAAGCTCTTCCTTGTCCACCTCTTCGTTCACGAGGAACCTGCTGTCTCCGGGGTCAACTATCCTTCTCCTCCTTAGCATCTGCTTGATAATCATCTCAAAGTGCTTATCGCTTATGTCAACCCCTTGTAGCTTATAGACCATCTGCACCTCTTTGAGAAGGAACTTCTGAAGTTCGTCTATGCCTTTGACCTTTAAAATCTCCTCCGGCAGCGGGGTTCCGTCCGTTAGTGGGTCTCCGGCCTGCACCTCGTCGCCGTCTTTGACCAATAGATGTTTACCCTTGGGAACCAGATACTCTCTCTCAAGTCCCGTTTCCTTGTTTATTACGACCACCTTAAAGCCTTTACCCTTTATCCTGACCTGTCCGGTTATATTTGCTTCTACACCGCTATCGGTCAGCTTGTCCCCCTTCTTGACCGTCTGGCCGTGCTTTACCAGTATCAGTTCCTCTTTCCTTACGGAAACCCTTTGGGACCCGCCATCTACAGGATTAAAGATTATTATCTCATCTGCGTCTTCGTATATCTTGACTATACCGTCTATCTCGGAGATTATCGCGGGGTTCTTGGGCTTGCGTGCTTCAAAGAGTTCCTCAACCCTGGGCAGACCTCCCACTATGTCCCTGACCTTGGCCATCTCCTTGGGTATCTTGGCGAGTATGTCTCCGGGCTTTACCTTCAAGTCCTTTACCTCGTAATACTGGTGCTTGATTTCCGCCTCTTCGGCCTCGGAACAGGTGGGGCACTTATCCCATCTGAGCTCTATCTTCTCGGCGGGGACGTTCAGTATGGCGTTAACGGGAAGGTCGTAGGTAAGCTCACCGGCAGAGGTCTTGACCACTATTCTGGGGGTATGGAGCATGGCATCTCTGGGCCTCATGAAGGAAACTATGGTGGCGGTCTTTCCGGTTAAGGGGTCCTTCTCTTCCCTTATTGTGACGTCAAGGATTATGTCCTTTAGCTCTACGCTACCCTCTTCCTCTGCGATTATGTAGGTATTGAAGGGGTCCCACTCGGCAAGGGCTCTGCCCTTTTCTACCTTGTCTCCCTCTTTTACGAGGAGCTTTGATGCGTAAGGAACCGAGTGCCTCTCTATCATTCTTCCCTTCTCGTCCAGTATTCCTATCGCTCCGTCCCTGGATATGTTTATCACCTCGCCTTTGCGGTTCTTTATGGTTTTAATTCCGTAGAACTTGACTTCCCCATCGCTTTCGGCTATGAGAACGCTCTGCTCTTTCTGAGCTGTGGCGGCTCCCCCGATGTGGAAGGTTCTCATGGTCAGCTGGGTTCCCGGCTCTCCGATAGACTGGGCGGCTATGATTCCCACCGCCTCGCCTATTGACACCAGCTTCCTCTGGGAGAGGTCCCAGCCGTAGCACATGGCGCATATACCCCTCTTGGCTTCACAGGTGAGAGCAGACCTTATCTTTACTTTCTCTATACCTGAGTGGACTATCTTGTCCGCCAGCTTCTCGTCAACTATCTCGTTGCGCCTGGCTATCACCTCACCCGTATAAGGGTCAAAAACGTCCTCCGCAAGGGTTCTGCCGAAGATTCTATCTCTTAGGGGAACCTTCTCCTCCCCAGCCTCAATAATCGGCTCCACGTCAATACCCTTTAGGGTTCCGCAGTCCTTCTCGGTTATGGTGATGTCCTGGGCCACGTCCACCAGCCTTCTGGTCAGGTATCCGGCAAAGGCGGTCTTGAGCGCCGTGTCCGCCAGACCCTTCCTCGCTCCGTAGGTGGATATGAAGTACTCAAGGACGCTCAACCCTTCCCTGAAGTTGGATATGATGGGTGTTTCTATAAACTCACCGGAGTGCTTTGCCATCAGACCCCTCATTCCGGCCAGCTGTCTTATCTGGTCTCTATTACCCCTTGCACCTGAGAGCGCCATCATGAATATGGGATTGAAAAGCCCAGGATAAACCTTGCCGTTCTCAACCCTCTCTCCCTTCTCTATCTCCTCAAACATGGCCTTGGACACCTTGTTGGTGGCCTCAGACCATATATCTATAACCTTGTTGTATCTCTCCTTGTTGGTGATTATGCCGGAGTTATACTGCTGGAATATCTCGTCCATCTCCCTGAGAGCCCTATCTATGATTTCCTTCTTGACCTTGGGGACCTGCAGGTCGTCAACCCCTATGGATATGGCCGCCTTGGTAGCCCTCAGGAATCCCAGCTCCTTTATCTTGTCTAAAAGCTCTACCGTCTTCTCGTTTCCATACTTTATGTAGAAGTCCACTATTATCTTGGAGAGCTTCTTCTTGTCTAAGGGGTAGTTTATGAACTCAAACCCCTCTGGGGTTATAGAGTTAAAGAGAACCCTTCCGGGGGTGGTGTCTATCAGCTCACCGCTCCTTATCTTCACCTTTATAGCCGCATGTATGTCCACCTTCTTAAGCTCCAAGGCCTTCAAAACCTCCTCTTCGGAGCTAAAGACTTTGCCCTCGCCCTTTCTACCGGGTATGGGGTCCTGGGTTATGTAGTAGGCTCCCAGAATCATGTCTTGAGAGGGCATGGTCAGAGGTTTTCCGTGTGCGGGCGAGAGTATGTTCTGGGTGGAGAGCATGAGTATGTAAGATTCCAGCTGAGCCTCTACGCCCAAGGGAACGTGAACGGCCATCTGGTCTCCGTCAAAGTCAGCGTTGAAGGGCGGGCACACGAGGGGGTGTAGCTTTATGGCTTTACCTTCAACCAGAACCGGCTCAAAGGCCTGTATGGAAGGTCTGTGCAGCGTGGGTGCTCTGTTGAGGAGAACCGGGTGCTGCTTTACCACCTCCTCAAGGCACTCCCATACCTCCGGAGCCCTCTGCTCCACCATCTTTTTGGCGTTCTTTACGGACGTAGCGTAGCCCTTCTCCTCAAGTCTCCTATAGACGAAGGGCTTGAAAAGCTCAAGGGCCATTATCCTCGGAAGACCGCACTGGTGCATCTGCAGTTCCGGCCCTACCACTATCACGGAACGTCCGGAGTAGTCAACCCTCTTACCCAGTAGGTTCTGCCTGAACCTGCCCTGTTTACCCTTCAGATAATCGGCCAAAGACTTGAGGGGTCTTCCGTTCTGGGTAACCATTCTGCCCCTCTTGCCGTTGTCAATCAGAGCATCCACGGACTCTTGGAGCATTCTTTTTTCGTTTCTGATAATTATCTCGGGAGCGTCAAGCTCTATGAGCCTTTTGAGCCTGTTGTTTCTGTTTATGAGCCTTCTGTAGAGGTCGTTCAGGTCTGAGGTGGCGAACCTACCTCCGTCAAGGGCTACCAAGGGTCTCAGCTCCGGCGGAAGAACGGGAATCACGTCAAGAATCATCCACTCGGGCTTGTTGCCGCTCTTTATGAAGCCTTCCACCAGCTTGAGTGTTCTCAGGTACTTTTTAATCTTCTGCTCGGAGACCTCTCTCAGAACGGTAGCTCTTATATCCTCCTTGATTTTCTCAAACACGGGCAAGGTTTTACTCTCTCTGAGTTTTTCGTAATAGGTGCTGAGAGCCTCTTTACCCGTTAGGGTTCCCTCAAGCTCTTGGAGAAACACCTGCCCGGTTTCTACATTCAGGAAGAGTTCGCCCTTTATTATCCTGTGAATCGCCTCTTCTAAGGATATGCCCAGCTCCTCAAGACCCTTTAGCTCTACCCTGTATTCCCTAAAGCTCTCGGCTATGGTGCGGATTATCTTTTCGTAAAGGTTCTTATACTCCGTCTCAACGGCAGGTCCCAAATCCTCAAAGCCTATGCTGTAGGGCTTAACCAGGCTCCTGAGCTTCTTGGCATACTCCTTCAAATCCAGCTCGCTTAGGACTCTCTTTATCGCCTCGGCACCTATTCCAGTTTCGTATTTGCCTTCAACGCTGAAGGCGTACTCTTCCTCGTACTGGTCCTCGTTTACCACGTGAAGCTTTACCCACTGGGTAGAGGCTCCGTCGTTGAGGGGAATGGTGTCGCTGGCCTTCTCAAAGGCCTCCTCTTCCTTCTCGTCCACCGGATACTCTATCACCAAGTAAGACTCAAAGTAGATAACCCTTTCCACGTCCCTTGAGGTTAGTGCCAAGAGGGTTCCTATCTTTGAAGGTGTGCTCTTTAAGAACCATATGTGGGAGACGGGCGCGGCCAGCTCTATGTGGCCAAACCTCTTCCTCCTCTCGTAGGTGGTGGTTACCTCAACTCCGCATCTATCGCAAACGGTTCCTTCGTATCTCTTACCCTTATACTTACCGCACAGACACTCGTAATCCTTTACGGGTCCGAATATCTTTGCGCAGAAGAGACCTTCCTTTTCCGGCTTAAGGGTTCTGTAGTTTAGAGTTTCGGGCCTTTTTACCTCTCCGTAAGACCACTGCTTAATCTCCTCCGGAGAGGCCAGCATAAGCTTAATCTTCTCAAAGGGAAGCAGACCTCTTCTCTTTTTCATTACTCTTCCTCCTCTTTAACTTCCACGCGATCACACCCTACGTCCTCCCCGTTCTGACATCTGACATCCATGCCAAGAGCCTTAAGCTCCCTCACCAACACCCTGAAGGACTCGGGTATTCCGGGCGTGTAGGTGTACTTACCCTTAACTATAGCCTCGTATACCTTGCTCCTTCCCTCAATGTCGTCGGACTTGACGGTTAGCATCTCTTGAAGGGTGTAAGCCGCCCCGTGAGCCTCCAGCGCCCAAACTTCCATCTCCCCGAGCCTCTGTCCTCCGAACTGAGCCCTTCCTCCTAAGGGCTGCTGGGTGACGAGGGAGTAAGGTCCCGTAGAGCGTGCGTGCACCTTGTCGTCAACCATGTGCACCAACTTGAGCATGTGCATGTATCCCACGGTAACCTCAAGGTCAAAGGGCTCTCCCGTCCTTCCATCGTAAAGTATGCTCTTGCCGTTCTCGGGAAGTCCCGCTCTCTTTAGCAGCTCCTTTATGGCGTCTTCCTCCGCACCCTCAAAGGCCGGGGTGGCCATGGGTATTCCTTTACGGGCGTATTCTTTTATTATGAAGTTGAACTCTTCCTCCGAAAGGGAGTTCAGAAACTCCTCTATAAACTTGGCGTTCTCACCCGAAGGGTCACCTATGGAGTAGGTTTCCTTTATCCACTGGGTCAGTTTCTTCCTGTCGTATCCCTTCTGAGCGAGCTCCCCTATCTTCTTGCCCAGCTCCCTCGCGGCCCAACCTAAGTGGGTCTCAAGTATCTGTCCCACGTTCATACGGGAGGGAACGCCGAGGGGGTTGAGCACCACGTCAACGGGGGTTCCGTCGGGCAGGAATGGCATGTCTTCAACGGGTAGAATGACCGATATGACGCCCTTGTTTCCGTGGCGTCCCGCCATCTTATCACCTACCTTGATTTTTCTCTTCTCGGCTATATACACCTTGACGAGGGTGATAACTCCGGGGGGCAGGTCTCCCTTTCTTGATAGGGCCTTAATCTTTTCCTCGTAGAGCCTCTCCAGCATCTGGACCTGCGTTCTTGCCTTAGAGACTATCTCCTCTATGGTCTTTACCACCTTCTCGTCTTCAAAGAAGTTTTTGGGATTGGAGAGTATATAGTTCTGTATCTCTCCGAAAAGCTCCTCGTCCAGAAGGGTTCCCTTCTTTATCTTCTTTTTCTTTATGCTTATGTCCTTATCTATAGCCTTGCCCAATACAAAGCCCTTAACGACCCTGTTTCTACCCTCTATTATCAGTCTCTTGCGCTTCTCCAGCTCCCTCTCTAACTTCTCTCTCTCCTCTCTTTCCACAAACTCGGTCAGGTAGCTCTTGCGACTCTCGCTGGCACGCCTGGAGAATATCTGCACGTCTATAACCACACCCTCGGTGCCGGGAGGACATCTGAGGGAAGAATCTTTAACGTCCTTGCTCTTTTCACCGAATATGGCCTGCAGGAGCTTTTCTTCCGGAGTGAGCTGGGTTTCACCTTTGGGGGTAACCTTGCCCACCAGTATGTCGCCGGGCTTTACGTAGGTTCCTATCCTGACTATACCGAACTCGTCTAAGTGGGCCAGAGCTTTCTCGGGAACTCCGGGTATGGCTCTCGTTATTTCCTCCTCACCCAGCTTGGTCTCTCTGGCCTCCAGTTCAAGCTCCTCAACGTGTATAGATGTGAACACGTCTTCCTTAACTAATCTTTCTGAAATGACTATGGCGTCCTCAAAGTTGTATCCCCTCCAGGGCATAAAGGCCACCAGAACGTCTTTGCCCAAAGCCAGCTCGCCCTTTCTGGTGGACTGGCCGTCGGCTATTACGTCTCCCGCCTTTACCCTCTGACCTTTGCTGACCAAGGGCCTCTGGTTCACACAGGTGTCCTGGTTGGTTCTTCCAAACTTCTTCAGCTCGTATATGTCAAGCCCAAAATCAAGGGGGTCATTCTCGTTTATCTCTTCGGGGTTTACCCTGACTATGATTCTCGCGCTGTCCACCTCCTCCACGACACCGCCCCTTTTGGCAACCACAACCGAGTGGGAGTCCTTGGCCACCTTCTTTTCCATTCCCGTGCCTATCAGGGGAGATTGGGTGAACATGAGGGGAACGGCCTGCCTCTGCATGTTGGAACCCATAAGGGCCCTGTTGGCGTCGTCGTGCTCAAGGAAGGGTATCAAAGAGGAGGACACGGATATAACCTGCCTTGGAGATACGTCAATGTAGTTGACCTGCTCGGGCCTGACTATCTGTATGTCGTTCTTGTACCTGGCAAGCACTCTGTCGGAGAGTATCCTGCCCTTCTCGTCCGTGGGCGTGCTCTGAGCTATGACAAAGTTCTCCTCCTCGTAGGCGGCCAGATACTCTATCTTGTCGGTTACTACCCCGTTCTCCACTTTCCTGTAGGGGGTTATCAGAAAGCCGAACTCGTTGGTTTGAGCATACACCGTCATGGAGGTCACGAGGCCTATGTTCTGGCCTTCCGGCGTTTCTATGGGACATATCCTCCCGTAATGGGAGGGGTGAACGTCTCTTATCTCAAACTTGGCGCTCTCTCTGGTAAGCCCTCCGGGACCAAGGGCGGAGAGCCTCCTTTTGTGGGTCAGGGCGGACAGGGGATTGGTGTTATCAAGGTACTGGGAAAGCTGGCCACCCTTTAGGAATTCCGTTATTGAGTTGGTCAGGTATCTGGGGTTTATCAGGTCCTGGGGCTTGAGGTTGGGGTCTTCAGGGTTGACGACGGCGACCCTATCCCTGAAGACCTTTTCCATCTTGGCTATCCCCAGACGGCTTTGATTCTCTAAAAGCTCTCCCACAGACCTGACACGCCTGTTGCCCAGGTAAGCTATGTCGTCCTTTCTTTCCCTATCAAACCTGAGGTCTATAAGGTGTTTAACCACGTTGAGCAGGTCCACCGGTAGTATGTATCTGGCCTCTTCCTCAGTGTAGTCCTTTACCTTTACCTCTTTCTTCTTGCCTCTGCCCTTGAAAAGCTCCTTTAAGAGCTCAGGGGTTATCCTTTCCCCTTCCTTATACTTACCCACATCTTCGGCCAAGGCGAGGGGCGGAAGCTGGTCTAAGATTTCAACGTCTGCCGGTTTCAAGGTTTTGGGGAGCTTGTGTACCTTCGCGTTTATCTTCACCCTTCCGACTCTGGAAAGGTCGTATCTCGTTATATCTTCAAAGAACACCTTGAAGTAGGACCTCGCCCTCTCCACGAGGTGCTCTATCTCCATGGCCATGGTTTCTACGAGCCTGAGCTTCTTGTATATCTCCACAAGGCCTATGTCTCTGAAGTTGAACTTAGATGGCAGCTTTATCTGACTCTTCTTGTCGGGGTCTCTGGGTTTGGTTTCGTTTATCAGGGTATCAACCAGAACCTTTCCGTATCTGCTCCTGACGGCCATCTCTTTGGGCAGGGCGGTGATTGCCTCAACGGAGATTCTGTCGTCCTCTATGAGCCTCTCCAGCAGCTCCGGCTCTTCTATGAACCTCTCCTCTATGAACTCCTCTTCCTTATTCTTGTCCTCTATGACAGCCTTGTATCTGAGCACTGCAAATATGTAGTAGTGCTCTAAGTCCTCAAGTTTGTATTCCTCTCCGGTTTCGGCGTCAAAGAGACCGCCCTTTACCACCGCAAACTTCTTAACGCCTTCGTAGAAGTTCCTCAGTATGTCGTAAGCGGTCTCGTATCCCCAAGCCCTGAATATGGATATGGCGCTGACCTTCTTCCTGTCCACCCGTGCGGACAGAAGGTCGGTAGCACCCGACAGCTCAAACTCTATCCTTGAACCCTTATCGGGAATTATGCTCGCCCTATAGACTATCCTTACTATGGTGCTGTCTTTCTGTCTTTCCTCTTTCTTTTCAAAGAAAACTCCCGGAGACCTTATGAGTTGGTTAACTATTACCCTCTCGCTCCCGTTTATGATGAAGGAACCGGTTTCGGTCATCAGGGGTATCTCCCCAAAGTAAACCTTCTTAGGCTGGGACTCTCTCTCTCCGTCCTTGGTCTTGGCCCTGAGACGGAACATGACCCTTAAAGGGGCGGAGTAGGTGAGGCCTTTGGTTCTGCATTCCTCGGCTGAGTACTTTTCCTTGTATATTAGCTGTATCCCGCACTTGGGACACTTGGTATCGGCACCTCCCAGCTCGTCGGAGCCGGGCTTGTAGCCACACTTATTACACTCCCAATCGCCTATCTCGTAGCCTACGTATTCCAGAAAGATGTTTTCATCTGGGTCTTTAAAAGGGAAAGAGGTTCTGAATATGTATTCCAGACCTTTGTTTTCTCTCTTGTAGGGATTGCTGTTTAACTGAATAAAACTTTCAAAGGAATTTTTTGATACACTTAAAAGGTAAGGAGGATCTATAATTTCGTTCCTCCTTCCGAAAAATTTCCTTGGAAGTGAGACATTCTTCATATTTCGGCCGTCTGTAGGTCAGGCTAAAGCTTTATTATTTATAAAAGGGCCCGCAATCGCGAGCCCATCTCTTTCCCAAGCGTAAAGGAAGACTCTTTCCTCTTCCACTCTTACTTTACTTCTACCTCTGCACCTACGTCTTCCAGTTT
>JALWEG010000037.1 GCA_027014155.1 Aquificaceae bacterium | reverse complement strand
AACGTTTGGAGTCGCAATCCCTTTCTTTCCAGGGATAACTGCAACTTACAGTAGAGCAAAATCAATAAGAGTCACTATCTATGAAGTCGCAATCCCTTTCTTTCCAGGGATAACTGCAACATGACTTTCTTGTTTTTACTGTCTTCCGCACACGCATTTTTCTGTCGCAATCCCTTTCTTTCCAGGGATAACTGCAACCCTTCTTCTGGGAATATTGAGGCACAACGGTCTCAGAAGGCGGGAAGGCGATTTTTTACCATAAAGTTCAAATTTTAACGCTCTATGAGCGACTTCCTTCCCGAGTGCATGGCTCTAAGCTCAGAGCCGTTTTTAGCCTTATTCAGTTGCCAAGGTAGCTGGGCGCTCCTGCGTCGCCCCTTACTGGCTCTTATTATACACGCATTTCCCGAAATTCAAATTATGATATTCCTCAGGGTAAAAATTCGGACAGTGCTTAGGTGGCTATATAACTCGGTATGACTTGAAAGTAATACCTTAGAGCAGTAAACTATAGGTATGGCAGTCGTGAAGAAAACGATATCTATCCCTAAAGAGCTTTATGAACAACTCGTTTCCGAGGGAGAAGGACTTAGTAAAATTGTCAGACAGGCTCTTGAGGAATACATAAAAAAAAGAAAAAGGGAAAGAGCCATATCTCTTTGGGGAAAACTCAAAGATTGGAAGATTGAAGATGGCATGGCGTTCGTTGATAGGGTAAGGAAGGAGCAGCTTAAGGCTCAGGAAGAGAGAGAGGAATGGCCGGATACATAGTTGACACTGATGTCTGCATAGATTTCTTGAAGGGTTTGGATTACTCTAAGGAGTTGCTCGGACAGCTTTTTGAAGAGAAGGTGTTTATAAGCATTTTAAGCGTTTACGAGCTTCTGAAAGGAGCCTATACGGATAGGCAAGAGAGGGTGGTGAAGGAATTTGTGGAGGCATTTGAGGTTATCAACATAGATAAAGGGATAATTGAAAAGGGAGCAGAATTTTACAGAAAGTATCGGAAGAAAGGGATAACTTTAAGTGACATAGATTGCTTGATAATGGCCACTGCAAAGGAGAAGGACTTGCTAATAGTTACCAGGAACGTTAGGCACTATCCCGAGACTGACCTTCTCTCAGAGTTTTCAAAAAGGTTTATTCTGAAGGATAGGGTTATCCGGTAGAGCGTTTGCGAAAGTTGCTATAATATACTCTTCCTGTGGAGGAAAGTATGGACGAATTTGAGAAGCTCCTGGAGGAATCCCTCTCCGAAGAACAGAAATTCAAGAAAGGAAAAACTATAACCGGTAGAGTTATAAAAGTTGACGATAAGTTCGTTTATGTGGACATAGGCTACAAGGTTGAGGGTGTAATACCCAGAGAAGAACTGCCTGAGGTTCAGGAAGGCCAAGAGGTGGAGGCCGTAATAGTTAAGATATCGCCGCGTCTGGAATACCCGAGGCTCTCTTACAGGCTGATTGCGGAAAAAAAGGAATTTGAGAAGGTAGTGGAAGCCTTCAAAGAAGGCAGGGAGCTTGTGGGGAACGTGGAGAAAAAGGTGAAATCGGGCTACATAGTGGACATATCCGGAGTGAGGGCCTTTCTCCCCTTTGAAGAGAGCGGCAAGAAGCTTGGTGTAGGCAAACCCGTTAGGGTTAAGGTGATAGATATAACCGTGACCAAGGACAAACCGAAGGTTAAGGTCTCCCATAAGGCTTACCTTGAGGAGGAGAGAAGGAGGAGAAGACAAGAGCTGTTGTCCAGACTCCAGAAGGGCGATGTGGTTGAGGGTAAGGTGGTAAAGATAGACCCCAACAAGGGTATAACCCTCGTGGTGGACGGAGTCCTGAGGGTTTTCTTGCCCAAAGAGGAGCTTTCTTGGGGAAGGGACAGAAACCCTTACAACTACGCGGAGGTTGATGAGACCCTTAAGGTTAAGGTAAAGAAGATAAACAAGGAAAAGTCCTTCGGTATAGTAAGCCTGCGGGAGATGAAGGAGAACCCCTGGGAGAAGTTCCTGAGGGAGCATCAGGCCGGGGATATCATTGAAGGTAAAGTTTATCAGGTGGTTCCCAAAGGCGTAGTAATTGATATAGATGAAGGTGTTGAGGGCTTTGTTCCCCTTGAGGAAGTTAGCTGGGAGAAACCTGAAGATGAGAAAGACAAATTTAAGAAAGGAGACAAGGTAAAGGTAAAGATTCTGAGGATAGAGCCAAAGAGAAGGCGCATTATCCTGAGCCTAAGGGAGGCAAAACCCAAACCATGGGAAGAGTACTTAGAGAAGAACCCCCCCGGAAGCAGGGTTAAGGGTAAGGTTCTCAGAACGGAGGGCAGCAGAGCTATAATTGAGCTTGAGGAGGGTGTCAAGGGCGTAATCTACAGGGGAGACCTCTCCTGGACAAAACCCGGCAGAGTTGAGGAGGTTCTAAAGCCGGGCGAGGAGATGGAGTTCGCCGTGCTGGGCGTGGACGGAAGGTTTATAAAGCTGGGACTGAAACAGCTTACCCAGAACCCGTGGGAGCTGATAAAGCAGAACTACAAGGTGGGTGATAGGGTCAAGCTCAAGGTAAAAGACGCCTTGGCGTTCGGAGCTTTTCTTGAGTTCCCTGAAGGCGTGGACGGACTTCTTCCCTTCTCCGAAGTCCCCAAAGGTGTAAGGGTAGAAAAGGGCGAGGAGCACGAGGTTCAGATAATAGACCTGAACCCGGAGGAGGGCAAGATAACTCTGAGCATAAAGGCCTTGGGCACTTACGAGGTGCCGGAGGAAGGTGAAGAGGAGTCTTCCCAGCAGGAAGAGGTGGCTACCGGCTTCAAGCTGGGTGAGATACTGAAGAAGAAGTGGAAGGCTTAAATGACTAAGAGGGAAATAGCGCAGAGGATTCACGAAGAGCTGAGCGAGAGAGGTGATGTCTCCCTCTCCAAGAGGGACGTGCACAACATAGTTAAGGATACCTTTGACATAATAATGAGCACTCTCCACGGCAAGGAGAAGGTTCAAATCTCCGGTTTCGGAACCTTTGTGGTTAAGAAGAGGAAGGGGAAGGTGGGGAGGAATCTGCGAACCGGTGAGACCATAAAGGTTCCCGACAGATACGTCGTTCTCTTTAGACCCAGCAAAAAGCTCGTAAGCTATCTGACCGCCTCAAAGAAAAGCGTATAATTTATATCCTGAACGGGGTGTGGCGCAGGTGGTAGCGCACTGGCATGGGGGGCCAGGGGTCCCGGGTTCAAGTCCCGGCACCCCGATATTTTGAGAAACGTAGGTCTCCGATGGTTATTGAGTTAAAACCCATTGAGGTGGACGCAGAACCCTTAGTTCTCAGAGTGTTCCTTAAGG
>JALWEG010000036.1:28428-34111 GCA_027014155.1 Aquificaceae bacterium | reverse complement strand
GGGCGGAGGCGCCAACGTTGAACAGATAGCCAACGCCTTCAGGATACTCATGGCCGACGAGGACGTTAAGGCCGTTTTCATAAACATCTTCGGCGGGATACTCAGGTGCGACAGGCTCGCTCAGGGACTCGTGGAAGCGGGCAAGATTGTGGAGCTTAGGGTTCCCATAGTGGTGCGCATGGAAGGAACCAACGTAAACGAGGGCAAAGAGATACTCGCCAACTCCGGAATGAACTTCATAAGCGCCGAGGATATGTGGGACGGAGCCAAGAAGGCGGTAGAGCTTGCCGGCAGCCGCTGAGGGACTACTCAAACTCCTTGGAGTAATGCTTGTAGAGGTAAAGAACCCTAAGCAGTAAAGAGGCTAAGGTCAGTATGGTAATGAGCCTTATACCGAACTCCAGACCGAGGGGAAGGTTAAACCTCTCCAGCAGAGCGAAGAACATAATGCTCAGGTGAGTCTCGGGTCTTCCAAAGAAACCTACCCCCTCAAGGGGGTCCTTTATCTTTCCCTTTATCCTTTCGGAGAAACCTATCTCCGCGTACACCACGGGCTTTATGAAGGAGTGGAGCATAGATACCACCACCACCGTTATCGCCGTAAGGGGTGAGCCGTAGGCGAAACCTATAGCTCCCAGAACGAAGCCGTCCACCCACTTGTCCGCAATCCAATCAAAGACCGCTCCGAACTTGGAGGCCTTCTCGTTCGTTCGGGCAACCACGCCGTCAAGGAGGTCAAAGAGCCCCGACATAAACAGAAACAGCACCGCCGTAAGCAGCTTACCCTGGTAGAAGAAGTAAGCGGACGCGGTGCCCAAAAATAGGGATAGGAGGGTTATAAAGTTGGGCGGAACGCCCATGCGGGCGACCGCCGAGCCTATGGGTGTGTAAACCTTCTTTAGCTCGTCCCTTTTGCTGGTCAAGTTCATTTGAGTCCTTTGCCGGACAGCCAGGGCATCATCTTTCTAAGCTCCTCTCCCACCTTTTCAACCAGGTGTTCTCTGTCCCTTTCAAGTAGAGCGTGGAACACGGGCCTTCCGGCCTTGTTCTCCAACACCCACTCCCTCGCGAACTCTCCTTTCTGTATCTCCTCAAGCATCTTGGCCATCTCCGGCTTTACCACCTCGTATATCCTATCTCCCCTCGTAACGTCTCCATACTTGGCGGTATCGGATATGGAGTATCTCATTCCCGCTATACCGTACTGGTATATCAGGTCAACTATCAGCTTGAGCTCGTGGAGGCACTCAAAGTAGGCCACTTCAGGTTGGTATCCGGCCTCTATGAGGGTCTCAAAGCCCGCCTTTATGAGTGCCGTGGCTCCGCCGCACAGAACCGCCTGCTCTCCAAAGAGGTCCGTCTCCGTTTCCTCTTTAAAGGTGGTCTCTATAACTCCGGCTCTGGTAGCCCCTATGCCCTTTGCGTAAGCCAGTGCCTTGTCTAAACAGGTGCCGCTCGCATCTTGATGAATGGCCACCAAGGAAGGAACACCTTTACCTTCCTCGTACATCCACCTTACCAAGTGTCCTGGCCCCTTAGGGGCGACCATAAAGACATCAACTTCCGGGGGAGGGACTATCTGCTTGAAGTGGATATTAAAGCCGTGGGCGAAGGCAAGGGTCTTGGTCTCGTCCAAGTGCTCCTTCACGCAGCTTTCGTAAAGCTCGGGCTGAACCGTATCGGGAACGAGAAACATGATAACGTCCGCCCTTTTGGCGGCCTCGGAGGGCACCACCACCTCAAAGCCGTCTTTCTTAGCCTTCTCCTTAGAGCGGCTTCCGGGGTGAAGTCCTATTATCACGTTCACGCCGCTGTCCTTTAGGTTCAAAGCGTGGGCGTGTCCCTGACTTCCATAGCCCAATATGGCCACGGTTTTATCCTTCAGTGGCTCAAGGGTTGCATCTTCGTCGTAGTAAATCTTTGCCATTTCTGAGAGACCAATTACCTAAGCCGCATTGCTACGGCTCAGGTGCCGGCCTACTTGTATAGCGCCTTTTCAGGCTGGGAATGAGTCCGGCAGGCGCTATTTCCCCAGCCTCAGCGATTTAACACGCCAAATAATTATCTTACAGCAGATTTGCGTATGCAAATGTTTATTAGGTTCTCTCGGACTTGAACGGAAGTTATGAGCGTAAGAAGGAGAACTTCAAGAGGCCTTCTCTTCCTCCTTCTTTTCCTCCTCCTGTTTAATCTCCTTGGCCTTTACCTCTTTGATTTCTTCCTCGTCCACCTCTCCCGAAAGAGCCTTCTTAAAGTTCCTTATGCCCTCTCCGAGGGCTCTGCCCGTTTCCGGGAGCTTGGAAGCTCCGAACAAGAGCATGACTATGGCGAGAATGATTAAGAGTTCAGGAACGGATATCCCACCTGGAAACATCACTTCTCCTCCGCCTTCTTGATTTCTTTGCCTTCTTCGTCTCCTGAAAGTCCCTTCTTAAAGTTCCTTATGCCCTCTCCCAAAGCCTTACCCATCTCGGGCAACCTTGAGGCTCCGAAGAGCAGGAGTACCACGACGAGTACCAAAAGCAACTGCCACGGTAAAGGAAAGTGCATATTAAACCTCCTTACTTAAATAATATACTAACTCAGCAGCACTTTATCCATTCAATAGGAGAGCGTTCAAAGCCCTGCCTTTTGTGCCACTCGTGGAAGTCCTCTATTATGTAAGGGAAAGCCTCCAGGATATAGAACTTAAGGGTATTTGGCACTCCGAAGTAATCGGAGAAGAGGAACAGGAAGAAGACCTCCTCCAAGGTCCTTGATTCCCGTAAAAAGGTCTGGCCGAACTTAAGTCTGTAAAACTCCTCAAGAACCTTTGCAAACCTCACGCTCCGGCCCCCTGAAGTCCTCTGTTGAGCGCCCTCACGGATTCAAGAACTATCAGAACCTCCAGCAGGAGTATAACGCCGCTCACAGATGCCAGCAGGTAATCGCCTTTGGCCAGGTTCCCGGTAAGATTCATGAACATGGCCGTAGATGTGATTGCCAGGATTCCTATAAGAGGTACGAGGAAGGGAGCGGTAGGCCTCTTCACACTCCTTAGATATACCACGGCCACCAGCAGAGCTAAGCCCGCGAGCATCTGGTTGGCCGCACCGAACACGGGCCAAAAAATCATACCACCCTTGCCCCCCTCTTTGGAGAGGACGAGGGCCATAGAGGTTATAACCGCCACGCCGGAAGCCAGCCACTTGTTTTTGAGGGGATTCAGGTTGTAGGATACCCCCAGCTCGTTGAGTATGTATCTCTGTATCCTTACGCTCGTATCCATAGTGGTTGCGGAGAAAAGAACCACCATGGTTGAAATCATGGTTATCGCAAGCTCTTTGGAAAGGCCTATGGCGGTTATTAGGTTGCTTCCCCCTTCAACCACTGCCAAGAGAGCGCTCTTTTTGGCCTCTCCCCACGAGGCGTATATCTGATGGAACTTATCCGCATCAAAGATGGCTATACCGGCGGCGCAGGCTATTATGACGGCAACGGCAAGGGAACTTTCTCCCAGAAATCCGAGGTAGCCCACCACCCTCGCGTCTTTCTCGTTGGCTAACTGCTTAGATGTGGTTCCGGAAGACACGAGAGCGTGGAATCCGCTGAGGGCACCGCAAGCTATGGTTATAAATAGAAAGGGGAATATGGGAGGCGCTCCTTCCGGAGACACCCTCAGAGCGGGAGCGACTATCTGAGGCTGCCACAGCAGTGCTCCTACGTAAAGGGCGGTAAGTATAACTATGAGCTGTATTCCGTTCAGAAAATCTCTGGGTTGCAGCAGTAGCCACACGGGTAGAGAAGAGGCAAAAAACGTGTATATAAACAGCAGGACTATCCAGAGCATTATCGGAGACAATCCCAAGGTTTGCGCCACAGGAGATATGTCAAGGGGAACGTACTTACCCACACCTATTAAGGCGTAGAGGAGGATAAGTGAGATTAGGGTTAGAATTACGAAGTTGGCACTCCGTCTGTAAACCGCATACCCGAACAGCAGAGCCAGGGGTATTACTCCCCACGCCGGTATCACGCTTGATGGGTAAGCCACGAAGAGCTTCGCTATAACGTAAGCGAAAACTGCGTTCACCAACACCGCCAACGCCAGTATAAGGAGCAGAAAGAGAAGCCTTACCCTCTCTCCCACAAAGTCTCCCAGTATAGTCCCTATGGACTTGCCCCTGTTCCTTACGGATACGAACAAAGCTCCAAAGTCGTGAACGGCGCCTATGAATACGGCACCCAAAACTACCCACAGAAGTGCCGGCACCCAGCCCCATATCAGAGCTATGGCGGGACCCACTATGGGTCCGGCACCCGTTATGGAGGTAAAGTGATGTCCCAAGAGTATCCACCTGTTGGTTGGAACGTAATCTATTCCGTCCTCAAGCTCCTTGGCGGGAGTTGTGCGTTCCTCGTCCAGTCCGAAGACCCTATCGGCTATATATCTTGAATAAATCAGGTAGCCGAAGAGATACATCACTGAAGCAAAGAGGATAACCCAAAGGGCGTTCATGGTTATCTATTTTAAGACCCCGTAAGCGAGAAATTCCTCGTTTCCTTTCACTCCTTTGGGGAAGGCCTTTATCACTCCCTTGACATCAAACCCTATTTCCCGCAAAAAGGAAACCACCTTTTCCTTTGCCTCCTCTTTATACCTTTCCTCTCTCACCACTCCCTTCTTTACCTTCTTGGGACAAAGCTCAAACTGGGGCTTTATCAGAACTATCAGTTCGCCTTTTCTCTTGAGGAACTTGATCCCGCCGGGTATCACCTTGGTTGCCGAGATAAAGGATACGTCCACCGTTATCAGGTCAACCTCTTCAGGAACGTGTTCTTGTGAAAGCTGACGGGCGTCCGTCTCTTCCCACAGGATAACCCTATCGTCATGCCTGAGCCTGTAGTCCATCTGAGCCCTTCCCACGTCCACCGCATACACCCTCTTGGCTCCGTACTGTAGGAGGCAATCGGTAAAGCCTCCCGTGGAGGAGCCTATATCCAAGCAGACCTTACCCTTTACCTCTATACCGAAGGTCTTTATCGCACCCTCTAACTTGTACCCGGCTCTGGATACGAATTTGGGCAGCTCCTTGACCTCTACCCTGTCTCCGGCCTTAACCCTGAAACCGGCCTTATCTACTACTTTACCGTTTACCGAGACCTGACCGGCCATTATCAGCGCGTGGGCCTTTTCCCTTGAAGGGGTTATTCCCCTCTCGTGGAGGAATCTGTCCAGCCTGATTCTGTCCTTGCCTTCAACCAAAAGCACGGCCATGACTTACCACCCGCACCGAATTATAATAAAGACTAACAAGCAGGGAGGTTTTGGTATGCCTACGTACGACCCGTTTTCTTACATGTTTAACCTTTTGTGGTTCATGTTCTTCTTCTTCGTTGTGCTAAGTCCGTGGTTCAGGAAGATGGCGGTAGCCAGAGCCAGGGAGTCCGCCATAAGGGAGATAGAGAGGAAGAGAAACAGCAGGGTGATAACCATGATACACAGACAGGAGTCCATGGGATTCCTGGGAATTCCCATATTCAAGTTCATAAACATAGAGGACTCCGAAAGGGTGCTCAGAGCCATCAGAATGACCCCCGACGATATGCCCATAGACTTGATAATACATACGCCCGGCGGGCTTGCCCTCGCCGCCACGCAGATAGCCAACGCCCTATCAAAGCACAAGGCACCGGTTAGAGT
>JALWEG010000036.1:18803-28418 GCA_027014155.1 Aquificaceae bacterium | reverse complement strand
GAGTTATAGTCCCCCACTACGCGATGTCGGGAGGAACGCTTATAGCCTTGTCCGCCGATGAGATTATCATGGACGAGAATGCCGTCCTGGGACCAGTTGATCCTCAACTGGGACAGATGCCCGCGGCCTCAATACTTAAAGTATTGGAACAAAAGGAAACCAAGGATATAGAAGACCAGACCTTGATAATGGCCGATGTGGCACAGAAGGCCATAAAGCAGATGGAAGATTACCTCCTTACCCTGCTGACCGCCAAGGGAATGGACAGGGAAAAGGCCCAAAGGATAGCCCACGAGCTTGCCACGGGTAAGTTTACCCACGACTATCCCCTTACGGTAGATTACTTGAAAAGCTTGGGGCTTAACATAAACACCGAAGTTCCCCAGGAGGTTTACGCTCTCATGGAGCTTTACGACCAACCCATGGGTGCACAACCACCTTCGGTTCAGTATATCCCCGTTCCTTACAAAACTACGAATTCGGAAAAGTGAAAAAAGAAAAGAGGAGGCGGACGGAAGGACATGGAGAGTCCCTCAGTAGGGGCTAAGGAGTGTTTTAATTACGAGAAAGATGTCCCTTTCGGCTACCCCCGTAGAGCTTACACCGCTTAGGGACTCTACGGAGTTGCCGCCCCTGGACACACCGAAGGCTTTACCGAATACGTCTCTTCCGTAGATGAAGGCTTGGGCCTTCACCACCTTGAAATACTCTTTATTGATGCTGTACGCTCTGCTTTCTGAAGGCAGGAACAGGTCGGGCGTTATGTAGCCCTCCGTATCCAAGTAATTTAGCAGGGAAGGCTCGTTTATTATGTTTTCATCTGGACTCAAAAGGAAGGATATCTTGTTCGTATCTTTACTTATCCTGCTCAGTATCTCTCTGTTGCTTCTGAAGTGGTCTCCTCCGTTGGTCATTGAGAAGTAGAGCTGATACTCACCCGGTTTAGAGCCACTGCAGAAAGCTCTTAGTATGTTTCCGATTTCCTTACCCATTTTAGCCGCAGTTAGGCCTTCGCAGCTCACATCCCTGTAGCTCCAGTCCTTTATTGAGGCCTGCGTTAGGTTGTAATCTTGGTCTATCCAACCTTCTCTTCCCGGAACCTTCCTCCAGAAAGTAAAGGTTCCGTCCACGCTCCCGCCTACGCCTCCGTGGCAGCCTATACAGAACTTGGCCTCTTCCGGTTCCTGGGGCCTGAGCCTACCCTTCTCGTCCTCTATGAAGGCGCTCATCTCCCAGTAGCCGGAGCCGTTGAAAAACCTACCCTCGTCCCAGAAGAATTCTCCTTCTTCCTCCTCTTCCTCACCGCTCCCTTCCCTTACGGGAGCGTAGGCAAGCTTTCTCATATACCTCATTTCCTTGAGTCTCAGGGACTTAAAGGATATGATGTTCTCCGGGTCTAAGTAGTAGACGGGGTGTGCGAACTCGGTTCCCGGAGGGTACTGTAATGCTACAACTTCAACGTCGTTTGCGTCCCCTTCGTAGCGCTCGGGCATAACGAAGCTGCCCACTTCGGTTCCGGAGCACATCTGTCCCGGCGAGATGCCTTTGACGGCACACTCAAGTATGGCCAAGTTTCTTTTGTAGGTTTCCAGATTGAGTCTACCTCCGGAGCTTCTGAACTTTGCGGGCAGCCTTATGAAGGTGGAGTCTATACGTCCGTTGGTGGGAAAGAAACCGGGAAACGGCTTCCACTTGAAGGCTCGCCAACCAGTGTATTCTTGGCCTACCTTGATGAAACCCTCGGAATCTACGTTGATTAGCCTGTATCCCGAAGCGTCGTAGGCGTAAATTGGGGGAACGTCCGGGAAGTATTTAAGCTGACCCTTTCCTCTGTTGGAGTAGGCCTCCGACCAGTTATCCATGCGTATCCACTTCTTTACCTCCGCGTCCGAAGGCTTCGGTATGGAACCTATGGTAAGCTCCGGAGCTACGGCGTTGAGCCACGGATTTCCAAGCTCCTTTATCGCTTCGGGGAAAGCGTACTCAAGGGTGAGTTGATAGTCATCAAGCTCGTTGGCGTAGGGAGTGTTCGCGGAGGTATGACACACGTAGCAGGGGTTGGCCACCGCAAAGCCGTAGCGCACAACCCCCGTATCGGTGTAGCACTCTAAGGGTATGTTGGGTTCCGGGTTAAACTGCTTGGAGGAAACTATCTCTTCAGAGCTTATATCAGAGCCACCGCAGGAGAGGTACAGACCCGCTACCGACATCAGCAATATGAAACGCTTAGACCTCATATCCATCACCTCCACAAAAGTGGAAAAGGGGAAAGCCTCCCCCTCCCGGAAGAGGCAGCTATGGGGGGTGCAGAGTTTAGAACATCCAGCTTATAGCGGCTCTGTAAAGGTTCTTGTCCTTTCCACCTTCCACATTCTCCTTTACGTAGTCGGCCTTGAGAGCTATCAGCGGGTGAGGTTTGTAGGCAAGACCGAAGTTATACACGCTTACCTTATGGCCGGAGGGTTTGCTATATCCCGAGGGGACGCTTGCGTGGGTATCGTAATTCTCATACATTCCGAACAGGTAAAGCTCCTGTTCAGAGTCGGTGAACCTGAGGACGTTGTAAGCTACCTGCAGGTAAAAGCCCTGCATCTTGTCGGGGAATACGTTGCAGGTGCTTTTATCTATCTCGCAGGAGGCGGGAGACAGCTCCTTAGTAATCTTATCCGCACCGCTCGTGGAGGTATAAACTCCCACGAACCTGACATCAAAGCCCGCATACTGCCAGACGAGATGGGAAGAGAAGAGAGATACAGTTCCCAGGCTTTTGCCCTTCTTGTCTTGCACGCCGGATATAAAGGTTGATATCCCCACCTTCAGGTTTTTAGGTAGATTCACATCAACCCTGCCGGTGAATCCCGGCCTGTCGGCAGATGCCAAAGAGCCATCTTGCTTTAGTTTCTTCAACGGAGCGGAGCTTTTATACTCACCCTCTTTGGCTCTCATTCCGTTTATCACGTAGGCCCTGTAGGACACCATTCCTATGTCTCCATAGACACCGAAGCCGTTCTCCCTCCAGGTGGTAGGGATTATGTTCCTCTCAAGGTAGGGTCTGTCCACGGTGTAGAACGTGGGTGGCTCGTGAAGCTCGTTAACTATACCGACGGGTATTAGAACCATACCTCCTCTGAGTCCCAGAGCCTTGCTGTGTCTGTAATCCACGAACGCAAACTCTACGGCGACCTCTCCGCTTTCCTCACCACCCTCCACGAAGGCGTGCTCCCACTCAATCTCAGAATTGAATTTCAATTTCTCTGAAAATGAGTATCCGAAATACATTATCAATCTTTTAGCGTCAAAGGTTGTATTGGGCTTTTTATCGGGTGAGTTTATGAAGTGAACCTCCCCGTACCCACCTACGGAAACGCCTTTAGGATTGAGCAGAGCCTTTGAGGCCGCAGGTCCCAAACCCGAGTAGCTCTTATACTCGGTGATGCCAGGTTCACTGATTTCAAGTTTCAATCTCCTTATCTCTTCTTTAAGGACTTCAACCTCCTCTCTTAATTTCTTAAGCTCGTCCTGAGGCTGAGCAAAGGCGGTACCTGCTACTAAGAGCGACCCTAACAGAAGTTTGGCTTTCATCTTTTCACCTCCTTCTTGGTTTACGATTAAAATGAAATCAAATCTCAATATTAATTTCTATGAGGAATGTCATAACGGAGCCGGCTTGTAAAGTCGCTGTGCTAAAATGGTTGGGGTTCAACAAATCTGACGGGAGTGAACGGAAATGCCCAGAAAGAAGACCCTCAAAGACGTTGACGTTAAAGAAAAAAGGGTTCTGGTAAGGGTTGATTACAACGTTCCCCTTGACGAGTACGGGAACATAGAGGACGACACGCGTATCAGAGCTTCTCTTCCTACGGTGGAGTATCTTCTGGACGCAAAAGCTAAGGTGATTTTGATGTCTCATCTGGGCAGGCCCAAGGGTAGGGACGAGAGGTACTCCTTGGCTCCCGTAGCCAAGAGGCTGTCCCGGTTTATAGATAAAGAAGTCCTGCTGGCTCCCGACTGCGTGGGTGCCCAGGTCAAGTCCATGGCGGACTCCCTAAAGCCGGGGGAGGTGCTGCTCCTTGAGAATCTCAGGTTCCATGATGAGGAAAGCAAGGCGGACGGAGGGTTTGCAAGGGAACTTGCCAGCTTAGGAGAGGTCTATGTGGGGGACGCCTTCGGAACGTGTCATAGGAGACACGCCTCCACGTATATGGTTCCCCAAATGCTCAAGCCCGCCGTTATGGGCTTCCTGCTTGAGAGGGAGATTGAGTACTTTGAGAGGGCCATGGTCAACCCCCAAAGGCCCCTGACGGCCATACTGGGCGGTGCAAAGGTATCCAGCAAGCTGGGGATAATAAAGAACCTCCTAAAGAGGGTTGATAAGCTTTTTATCGGTGGTGCTATGGCCTTTACCTTCATATCGGCTTTGGGATACAGGGTGGGAAACTCGTTGGTGGAGGAGGAGCTCAAGGAAACCGCACTGGACATACTTGATATAGCCAAGAAGTTGGACGTGAAACTTTACCTGCCGGTGGACTTCGTCATAGGTAGGGAGCTGTCCGATAGCACGCCCACTAAGGTGGTCCCGTGGCAGGAGATTCCCGACGGCTGGATGGGGTTGGACATAGGGAGCGTATCGGTTCAGCTCTTGAGCGAGATACTCTCTGACACCCAAACGGCTATATGGAACGGTCCCATGGGTGTGTTTGAACTGGACAGGTTCAAGAACGGAACCTTTGAGACGGCCAAGTTAATAGCCAACTCTCCGGCCTTGACCATAGCCGGCGGCGGGGATACTGACCACGCCATACATAGGGCGGGTGTGGATAACGCCATAGATTTCATATCCACCGGCGGTGGGGCCTTTTTGGAACTTCTGGAGGGCAACACGCTGCCCTGCATAGAGGTTCTGGACGAGCTGTATTAACCTCTCAAACCCTTTATAACCAAGAGCTTATCCCCCTTCCTGAGGAGGTAAGAGATTCTCGGGAAGAAGGTGGTTCTACCGTCTCTTATGACACCTACTATCCTGTAGCCCTTGTGCTCCAGCCTCTTCTCTGCTTCACCGACGCTTACCGCCTCGTCCCACTCCACCGCTTGAACATCAACGTGTTCCGCCACGTGGCTAAAGAACTCTCCGTAAAATTTCTGCTGGGCGAACTTGGAAATGACCTTGCCAAGCATCTCACCGCCTATAATTATGTAGTCCGCTATCCTTCTCCTCTTTATCAGCTTTGCGTTCTCTCTGAGCAGAATCTCAAGCACCAGCACCACGTTCTTGTTTATATCCCTGACCTGCATACCGGTAAGAATGGTTTTGGCATCTACCGAGTCTTCCGTAAAGCCCTCGGGCTTTTCGGCCAACACTATTACCATGTGTGCCTTATCCACACCCACATCTAAAAGAATGTCCTCCCTACCAAAGTCCCCTTTTCTATAGTGGAAGTCTTCGGCAGACACTATATCCTGTTGTGTTATGAGGACTATATCCTTTCCCAAATTCTTTAAGTTTTCTATAATCACCTGCGCGGTCTCGTTCCAGCCGCAGATGACTATGTGATTTTTCATCTCCTTAAGACTTATCATACCCATTTTAAGCAGCTGTATATAGTTAAAGAATCCAGCACTTACCGTCGCTATGGTCATGGAAAACATAAACAGACCGCCGGCCCCCAGAAGCATGGAGAGTATCTTGCCGCCTTTGGTTATAGGGGTTATATCACCGTAGCCCACAGTGGTCATGGTTATCACCACCAAGTAGAAGGCGTCAAACAAGGTTCTTATCTTGGGATTTCCGGCACCTACTTCAAGGGAGTACATTATGATGAAAGACACACTAAAGAAAAGAAAGAAGAAGGCCAGAATAAAGTAGAACTCAAAGGATATGTTCCTGAATATGTAGGTTATCCCCCGTGCGAAGTATCTGTACCTGTAGGCTATCCTCAGGAACCTCGCCCCTATCACGAAGAACCTAAGCACTCTGAAGGGTTGCAGGTAGGGGATTATGGCTATCAGGTCTATCATGGACAGGGGGTTGAGCAGGTATTCCAATTTCCTTTCGGCAAGAATCAGCCTGCCCACGTACTCAAAGGCGATTATCACGGACACAAAAAGCTCAAAGCGGCTTATAAGGGGGTGAAGTTCCCAGTGAAAGCCCTTAAGTTCGTCATATATACCGAAGATGATAGATAGCATGAGGACACTGAAGGAGAAGCTCTGATAAACGACAAAGTTCCTTGACCTGTCGTTCTCAAGTATGTCGTATAAGAATCCTTTAACCCCTCTCATCAAGCCCCTCAAGTTTAAGAATTTAGTTTAAGATAAATACACGTGAACAAGAGCATATCTACCACCATAATAGCGGTCAGGAGAGAGAGCGAGACGGTAGTAGGCGGAGACGGACAGATAACCTTAGGAAACACGGTTATAAAGCACTCGGCCAAGAAGATAAGACGTATTTACAACGGTAGCGTAGTTGTAGGATTTGCCGGCAGTGCCGCCGACGGCCTCGCTCTCATGGAGAGGCTTGAGGTCAAGCTGGAGGAGTTTAGAGGGAACTTTCTGAGGGCTTGCGTGGAATTGGCCAAGGATTGGAGAACCGACAAGTATCTCAGGAGACTGGAAGCTCTGCTGCTGGCGGCGGATAAGGAGAGTATGCTTCTCATATCCGGCAACGGGGACGTGATAGAGCCCGAAGAGCCGGTGCTCGCCATAGGCTCCGGCGGCGAGTATGCGAGGGCTGCGGCGCTGGCTCTTTACAGGAATACGGATATGAGCGCGGAGGATATAGTGAAAAAATCCCTTGAGATAGCTGCGGAGATATGCATATACACCAACTCCAACCTTCTGATAGAGAAGGTTTAAAGACTTTGAGAGAGCAGGATTTAGCCGTAGAGGTCCTCAGAGGACTGGAAGAGGTGGTCGGTAGAAACTACCTGCGCCAGATACTTGAAAAATTAATCTACGACCTGTCCTGTAAGTTTGATAGCGTAAGGAACTTAAAGATTCCCGAAGACCCTTCCGAACTTGATATAAGGGAGCTGGGTGCGGAGGCGAGGGAAGAGTTCTTACTGGCACTGATAGACACCTTGGGCTTCTTGGGAAGGCAAAAGCTCAGGAAAGAGTTTATGAAAAGGTTAAGGGAGATGGAAGATGATAAACATAGTTGAACCGGTTTTCTCTCAGGAGGAGAAAGAAGCCCTCGTGGAGATAATAGAGAGCCACCAGATTACGAGGGGCAAGTGGACCCGCAGATTCAACGAGGAGTTTGCCCGGTATTTGGGAGTCAAATACGCCTTCAGCGTGTGTTCCGGGACGGTAGCCCTCTTCATAGCTCTGAAGGCTCTGGGTGTAGATAAGGGTGATAAGGTTCTCGTCCCCGCGATGAGCTTTATGGCCACCATAGACGCCGTATATCTGGCCTGTGGCGAGCCGGTGGTGGTGGACGTTGATGAGTACTACACCATGGACCTGAACCAGGTGGAAGATGCGGTAAAGAGGTTCTCTCCGAAGGTGGTCATGCCCGTTCACCTCTACGGGGGCATGGCGGACATGGAAGGCATAATGCAGCTTTCGGACAGATACGGCTTCTACGTGGTTGAGGACGCGGCCCAGTCGCACGGAGCCTCCTTGAAAGGTAGGAAGTCGGGTGCTTGGGGGCATATAGGAGCATTCAGCTTCTACGCCTCAAAGAACCTTCCGATGGGAGAGGGTGGGGCCTTGACCACCGACGATGAGAGCATGGCTCAGAGGATAAGGAAGTGGATAGACTTCGGAGACCACCCGGCCTTTAACGTAAGGATAACGGAGTTCCAGGCGGCGATAGGGAGCATTCAGCTCAAGCACCTTGAGGACAGGAACGAGAGGCGCAGAGAGATTGCTGCCAGATACAACGAGGCCTTTGGGGACATAGCCATCGTCCCCAGGAAGAGGGAAAGCTCGGAGCACGCCTTTCACCTTTACACTCTAAGGCACCCTAAACGGGACGCTATCCTTGAGAGGCTGAGGGAGCGCGGAATTGATGCAAGGGTGTATTACCCCTACCTTCTGCAGGAGCTTAGGGGGGCGCAGCATCTGCCTACTCCTACCGCGGAGAAGTTCAGGAAGGAGGTGTTCTCTATCCCGGTTCACCCCTACCTGAGCGAAGCTCAGGTTGATTTCATAATAAAGGAGGTCATCTCAGCATCTGCCTGAGGAGCTGATTGACCAGCTTGGGATTTGCCTTTCCCTTGGTGGCCTTCATCACCTGACCTACGAAGAAGCCCATGAGCTTCTCCTCTCCTTGTCTGTATCTCTCAACCTCTTGGGGGAACTTGGCGATGACCTCTTCAACTATGCTCTTTATGGCGGACTCGTCGCTTATCTGCTTGAGCCCCTTCTCTTCAACTATGCTCTGGGCATCCTTGCCCGTCTCAACCATATCCTTTAAGACCTCTTTGCCTATCTTGGTGGATATGGTGTTCTCTTTTACCAGCTTTACCAGCTGTGCCAAGTTCTCGGGAGATACCGGGGAGCTCTCAATGGAGAGCTGTTTCTCTCTCAAAAGTCCCAGCAGGTCGTTGAGCAACCAATTGGCAAGCATCTTGGGCTCTTGGAGGTGCTTTACGCTCTCCTCAAAGAAGTCTCCCAGCTCCTTGTTATCGGTGAGCACCTTGGCCTCGTAAGTGGATAGATTAAACTCACGCACGTATCTTTCTATCCTTTGGTGGGGCAATTCCGGCAGGGAAGCCTTTATATCCTTAACCCACTCCTCGCTGAACACCAAAGGCAGAAGGTCTGGGTCCGGGAAGTATCTGTAGTCCTCTGCCTCTTCTTTGGTTCTCATGGTGTAGGTCTTTCCGGTGGAAGGGTCAAAGGTTCTCGTCTCCTGAACTACCTGTCCACCTTGGGATACGAGCTTTATCTGTCTCTCTATCTCGTACTCCAAAGCCTTCTGGACAAACCTGAAGGAGTTTACGTTCTTTATCTCGGTTCTCGTTCCCAAAGTCTTTGAGCCCTTAGGCCTTATGGAAACGTTTATGTCGCATCTGAGCTGTCCCTTTTCCATATCCGCCCTGGACACCCCCGTATATCTCATCACGTTCCTCAGGCTTTCAAGGAAGAGCCTCGCCTCTTCGGGGGTGTTCAAGTCCGGCTCCGTGACTATCTCCATAAGGGGCGTTCCGGCCCTGTTGAGGTCAACGTAGCTTTTGCTTCCTTCGTGTATGTTCTTGCCGGCGTCTT
Source organism: Aquificaceae bacterium (assembly GCA_027014155.1). GTDB lineage: Bacteria > Aquificota > Aquificia > Aquificales > Aquificaceae > WFYI01. The sequence goes on along the minus strand of JALWEG010000036.1, from coordinate 19,205 downwards.
CCTCTATATGAAGTCTCCTTATCCTTACCCTCTTGGTCTTGTCGCCTACCTCCACCTCTAAGTAGCCATCTGTGGCTATGGGTTCCTCGTATTGAGATATCTGGTACCCCTTGGGCAGGTCCGGGTAAAAGTAGTTCTTCCTCGCAAAAACCGAGTGGGTGTGGACCTTACAGTTCAGAGCCAAGGAAGCCCTTATGGCGTATTCCACCGCCCTTTTATTTATCACGGGCAGGCTTCCGGGCATCCCTAAGCACACCGGACACACGTTGGTGTTGGGCTCAGCTCCGAACTCCACGGGGCAGGAACAGAACATCTTGGTCTGGGTGTCCATCTGAACGTGTATCTCAAGACCTATTACGGCTTCGTATTCCATGGTAAAAATTATACGTTATACCCCCGTAT
>JALWEG010000036.1:0-18793 GCA_027014155.1 Aquificaceae bacterium | reverse complement strand
ATAAAATCAACTTTTTGCTCTTAGGGTGCTCAAATGCCGCCTGCCGGGGAGTGGGCACCCCTGAAAGGGCGGGATAAAAATACCCCGGCCAGGAGGAAAGAGGACAGAGATGTTTGCCGTGATAGAGACCGGAGGAAAGCAGTACAAGGTAGAGAAGGGTATGAGGATAAGGGTAGAGAAGCTCCCCCAGGAAGAGGGTCAAAAGGTTGAGTTTGACGCTCTGATGGTAGCGGACGATGAAGGAAACGTAGGTTTTTCTAAGGGTAAGGTGATAGCCGAAGTTCTGGCTCACGGCAAAGGTAAGAAGGTCACCGTCTTCAAGTATAAACCCAAGAAAAACTACAAGAGGTGGAAGGGACACAGGCAACTCTACACAGAGTTGCTGATAAAGGATATAAAGGCTTAAATTGTAAAGCTGAAGGAGGTTAAATCATGGCTTCTAAGGCGAGCGGTGGTTCAACAAAGAACGGAAGGGATAGTAATTCTAAAAGATTAGGTGTTAAGAGATTCGGCGGGCAGTTGGTAAAGGCGGGTAATATAATCGTCCGCCAAAGGGGCACGAAGATTTATCCCGGTAAAAACGTGGGTATGGGTTCGGACTTTACTCTCTTTGCGCTGACCGACGGCGTGGTTAAGTTTGAAAACAAAAGAAAGAAGAAGTTCGTCAGCGTCCTGCCCGTGGAGGAACTCAACGGTAGCTCTTCCTGAACCTGAGGCGGAGCGTGTTCAGAACTACGCTCAAGGAAGAGAGGGCCATAAGTAGGCCCGCTATCTCCGGTTTTAGGTATATTCCCCACTTGTACAGCAACCCGGCCGCCACCGGGATACCCACAGAGTTGTAGGCAAAAGCCCAGAAAAGGTTCTCCTTTATCTTCCTGTAGGTGGCCCTTCCCCAAACCACCGATGAGGGTAGCGCCCTTATTCCCGACAGGAGGACTATATCCCCCACCTGCTTGGTTATGTCCGTCCCGGTGTTTACGGCAAAGGATACGTCCGCCTTTGCCATGGCGGGTGCGTCGTTAACTCCGTCCCCTACCATACCTACCCTGTAGCCCTGCCTCTGAAGCTCTTCCACCTTATTCAGCTTATCCTCGGGCCTTACCTGGGCAAAAAATTCCTCAAATCCTAAAGATTCGGCCACCTTCTTGGCTTTGTCCTCCCTGTCTCCCGTAATTAGGACGGGTTTTATCCCTAAGGACTTTATCCGCTCTATGACCTCCTTAGCTTCGGGTCTTATGCGGTCCTCAAGGTAGAAGAGGGCGTAAAGCTTGTCCTCGGTTCCAACGCCTACTACGTTGGAGGCTCCGTTGGTGGATATTCCCCAGAAAGAAGCCTCGCGAGCCGTGAGGTTGCCGCAGGTTATACCTACACCTACCTCTTCCTTGCAGTTTCCCAGATCTAACTCCTTAGCGCCCTTGCTTTTGCAAAACTCCACTATGGCCTTGGCTACCGGGTGATTGGAAATTTTCTCCATGGAAAGAGCGTAGCTGTACGCGTCGTCGGTGAAGGCTTCCGCCTTGACGACCCTGAACCTGCCTTCGGTCAGGGTTCCGGTCTTATCAAAGAAGAGTAGCTCTATATCTCCCACCTTTTCCAACACTTCGGGCTTCTTTATGAGTATTCCCTCCTTCAGAGACCTGACAATTCCAACGGCCACCGCAAGCGGCGTAGCTATGCCCAAGGCACAGGGACAGGATATAACCAGCACGGCAAGAGAGAAAGTTATGCTCGTCTGCAGGTCTTCGGTGAGGGTGAACCAGGCGGCAAATGTAATCAGGGATATCAGAACGACCACCTGAACGAAGTAGTGCGACACCCTGTCCGCAAGTCTCTGGAGGCGTGGCTTTGAGTTTAGTGCCTCCTCCACCATCTTGGTTATCCTGGATATAAAGGACTCACTGAAGGTTTTTTCTACTTTGACCTTTATGAAACCGCTTATGAGCGTAGCTCCGGATATAACCTTGTCTCCCTTTTTCTTTACCACCGCTTGCGGCTCACCGGTAAGTATGGACTCGTCCAGGTAAGCCTGTCCTTCAACTATCTCGCCGTCAAAGAGAACGGTATCCCCGGTTCTAAAGAGCACTACGCTGTTTTTGAACACCTCTCTGACGGGCACCTCTATCTCCCCCTGCAGAGACTCCATCTTAACGCTCTTATACTGAGCGCTGAAGAGGTCTTTCAGATAGCCTAAGGCCTTCCTTCTGGCATAGTCTTCCAAAAACTTGCCCAACTTTACGAAGCTTATGAGATAGGCCGACGTCTCAAAGAATGGGTGAGCTTTTAGGAGACCCGCGTAGGCAAGGAGGCTGAAGGTGTACGCTCCCGTGGTTCCCAAAGCCACCAGAACGTCCATATTTGCGGTTCCATTCCTGAGAGAGTGAAGGGCACCCCTGTAGAATCCGTAGCCGCCTACAATCTGCACCAAGGTGGCAAGAACCATCTGAAGGTGTAAGCTCCAGGCGGTCTTTACGAACATTAGAGGCATCAGGGGCAGGGACATAACTATAACCGCGAGCAGGATTAGAGCTTCTCTTCTGTTGCTTTCTTCCTCTTCCACCCTGTAGCCCAGCTCTCTTATGGTCTCCTTTATTTTTTCCTCTGTTATCAGCTGAGGCTCAAAGTCCACCTCTACCTTCCCCAGCTCAAAGGACACCTTTACGTCCTTAACTCCCTCCTTCCTCCTTAGCCCTATCTCTATGGTCCTGGCACAGTTAACACAGGTCATACCCTGAACTTTTATACTCTTGCGCATGAATATTCAGAATATTCCCAAAGGTGTGTTAATACAAGCTTACAATTTAACGTTATATTTAACCGCGATTCCGCAAGCCGTATATGTCCCGAAGGGACTTCTCAAGGTTAAAATGAGGTAGGAGGAGGCTTGAAGGACGTAAGGAACGTCTTAAAGGAAGTGAAACTACATCTTGAGTACGCCGTATATGATTCTGAGAGAGTTCTTGAAAAAGGTCTAAGTGAAGAGTATAGTAATACCGCTACGTTCCTTACTTTGTTTCCTCTTCTCATCTTGACGGGAGAAACCTTTAGGGACGAGCTTTGGATTGAACTCGGAGAGTTGTCTCTTGGGACGTTAATTTGAAGCTAATCAAGTTGGGATTTGAGGGATTTGGGGTAGTATCCGTTTCTGGAGTTGGGATTGGTAGAGCGTTGATGCTTTTCGTAGCCTAAGAATTCTTCCAGTTCAGCCTCAAGGAGTTTTCCTATGGTTTGGGAGAGGAATTCTCTCAGGAGCTGGTTGAGGTCTTGCTTTGGTAAGTTTTCTCTCTCTTTCATACCTGTACCTCCTTTTTACACAATTTTTGGCACAGTCCCGAAGAAGTTGATTTTTCAAATGGAACGTTATAAACTAATTCGTGATAGCCAATGACCAAGGCTATCATAAGGTTGAAGCCTACACAATAGGTAAGGGAGGTTAGGGTTATGCTGGGACAAATTATCGCCGCCTTATTGATGGTTGTGTCTATATTTTTGGTAGCTTGCGGAGGAGGTGGAGGCGGTGCCGTTAGTGAAAGTGGTAACGCCCCTGTAGAAAAGGACAGTGGAAGCGATGGAAATGGTGGAAGCAGCGGAGGAGGGGAAGCAGGTAGTGGAAATGAAGGAAGTGTTGGTAAAGATGAGGGAAGCGATAGTGAGAATACTGGCGGTAGTAATTTTTCTGTAAATTCAAATGCTATACCCGATGGTGGAACTGTACCTGTTAAATATACCTGTGATAATACCAACGGTGTAGGTGTATCTCCGGACATGAGTTGGGGGAATCCTCCAGCGGATACAAGGAGTTTTGCTATCTTGGTTTACGATGAATCTGCAACAGATCCAAGCGATCCTAATAACCAGGTGCCCTTTTACCATTGGGTGGTTCTCAATATACCGACTAACATAATGAGCGTAGATGAGGGATATAAGCCTCCTGCCGGGAGCAATATAACCGTCTATCCTAACAGCTTCACACCTCTTGGTCTACAGGGCACTATGTATATAGGTCCTTGCCCTCCTAAGGGTGATCCTGCCCACACGTATAAATTCTGTGTAGCTGCTCTGAATGTAGATAACATAAACACGAACAATTACCAAAACCGTTTGGCCGTTTACGATGCGGTAAACAAGGCCACCATAGAAAAAGCTTGTATCTCTGCTCAGTACCGGCGTTGATAAGACGCCGGTCTTGCCAGTATCACCGCTCGCATGCTTTCAACCGCTTATAATTGTATTTCATGAAACCCTTCAAAGGAGAGAGGATATTCACTCCCGGCCCCGTAGAGCTGCCCGACAGGGTCAGGGAGGTTTTGGGTAAGCAGATAATCCACCACAGGACTCCGGAGTTTACGGAAGCATTCCTTGAGACGAGGGAGCTGTTCAAGAGGTTGGTGGACTGCAGCTCGGAGAACTTCGTATTCTTCTCCTCTTCTGGAACCGGTGCTATGGAGGCTTCGGTTCTCAACTTCTTTGAAGAGGGGGATAAGGTAATAGCCGTTGTCGGGGGGAAGTTCGGTGAGAGATGGGCTGAGCTGGCTCATCACTGGAAGCTAAGGGTTATCCCTCACAATGTAGAATGGGGTAAGAGTGTTAACCCTCAAGACTTAGAAAGGCTGCTTAAAGAGAATCCTGACTGCAGGGGAATCCTGATTCAGATGTCCGAGTCCTCAACGGGAGCCTTCCACGACGTGCGCTCTGTGGCTCAACTGACCAAAGATAGCGACGTCCTGCTGGTGGTTGATGCCATAACCGCCCTGGGAGTTTACGATATGAAACCCCACAGATGGGGGCTTGACGTGGTGGTGGGCGGTTCCCAAAAGGCCTTTATGCTACCGCCCGGACTATCTATGCTGTGGTTTTCGGAGAAGGCCGAGGACAGACTTACCGATAGAGCCTACTATCTGAGCGTAAAGAAGGAACTGAAAAAGCAGAGAGAGGGACAGACGGCCTGGACTCCGGCCATAAGCCTGATTTTAGCCCTGAGGGAGTCCCTGAGCATGCTCCTTGAAGATGGCATGGAGGCGGTGGAGAAAAGGTACAGACTCCTGTCTAAGGCCACAAGAGCCGCCGTAGAGGCACTGGGACTTAAGGTTTTTCCTGAAAACCCGACCGTATCCCTGACGGCGGTTGCACCCGAAGACATTCCGGCGGACGAGATAAGGAAGGCACTCCTCAAAGAGGGAGTAAGGGTCGCAGGCGGACAGGGTAAGCTCAAAGGTAAGATATTCAGAATCTCCCACATGGGAATGGACGTAAACGACACGGTGGTGGCAATCGCCGCCCTTGAAAAGGTTATAAGAGCCAAAAATCCTTCTGCAGGTTCGGCACTTGAGGCCTTCCTCGGAGAGGTATCCCGATGATAAGGTTCGGAACCGACGGCTGGAGAGCCGTAATAGGCGAGGACTTTACCTACGCAAATCTGAGGAGAGTAGCCCGCGCTCACGGAGAGCTTCTCAAAGAGAAAGGTCTAAAGAGGGTAGTAATCGGATACGATTGGAGGTTCTCCTCCGAGAACTTTGCTAAGGAGGCTTACAGGGTTTTTAAATCTCTTGGACTTGAGGTCGCGCTCTCCGATAGAGCCGTGACCACACCACAGGTTTCCTTCGGCGTCAAATACTTGGACTTTGATAATGGGGTCATGATTACCGCTTCCCACAACCCGCCCCTTTACAACGGATACAAGATAAAGGACTCCTTCGGAGGCTCGGCCACCGCACAGCTGGTCAAGGGTGTGGAGGAGAGAATATCAGGGGAGCCTGAGGATATTCCCCAAACCGAGCTCTCAGAGGAGGAAACTGTTAACCTGACAGAGCCTTACGTGGATAGGCTTCGGAGAGAGATAAATCTCTCCCTCTTCAAAGAAGAGGGTCTTAGGATAGTCCACGACGCCATGCACGGAACCTCGGCCGGACTGCTGAGCAAAGTCTTGGAAAACACTAAGCAGGAGGTTCTCCAGATAAGAAGCTACAGGGACGCCCTCTTCGGAGGCTCGGCACCCGAACCGGTAGAGAGAAACCTCAGACTCCTGATGGACAAGGTCAGAGCCTGCGAGGCCCACATAGGGGTTGCCAACGACGGAGACGGGGACAGATTGGCACTCGTAGATGAGAGGGGAAGGTTCGTTAACACCCAGCTCATTTACGTGCTGCTACTTCTGCACCTGATTAAGAACAGAGACCTCAGGGACGGAAAGGTGGTAAAGACCGTCTCCACCAGCTTCTTAGTGGATAGGATTTGCCAGAGAGAGGGTATCCCCCTGGAGGAGGTGCCTGTAGGCTTTAAGAACATAAACGAGGTTCTCCTGAGAGAAAAGGTGATATTCGGAGGTGAGGAGAGCGGAGGCTATGGCTTTCCCCACTTCCTGCCCGAAAGGGACGGACTGCTCTCCGCTCTCATGATTCTGGAATACATGCTCCTGTCGGGTAAGAGGCTCTCCCAGCTTATAGAGTGGGTGTTTGATACCTACGGTAGTGCCCACTACCGTAGGGAGGACTTCAGGGTTGACGAGAGGAAGAAGCTCCTTCTGAAGGAGATGATAGAGTCCCCACCGGACAGGCTGGGAGAGTTCACGGTTGATAAGGTAATCACCAAGGACGGACTCAAGCTCGTTTTCGGAGACGACAGCTGGCTCCTGATAAGAGCTTCCGGAACGGAACCCCTCATACGCATATACGCGGAGGCGCCCCAAGAGGTGAAGAGCCTAAGACTGATAGAGCTTGCGAAGGGACTCTTCTGATGAAGTCCTACTCTTCCAGAGGCTTAGCCTCATCAATCAGGAGAACCGGTATCCCGTCCCTTATCTCGTAGTAAACCTTGCACCCGTTGCAGACGAGTATATCCCTCTCCTCATCGTAGGTAAGCTCACCCTTGCACTCGGGACAGGCCAACACGTCTAAAAGTTCCCCACCGATTGCCATCACGATTTAGTTTAACATTTAATAGAGGTATGCGCGTTAGAGTGTTCGTTTCGGGAAGGGTACAAGGGGTTTACTTCAGAGCCTTTACCAAAGATGAAGCGGACTCCCTCGGACTGCTCGGTTGGGTCAGGAATCTGAGCGACGGCAGAGTGGAGGCTCTGATAGAGGGAGACCAAGAGCTGGTATGGGAGCTGATAAAGAGAATGTGGAAGGGTCCCCCGGCAGCTAAAGTGGACAGCATAGAGGTGCACAGGGAGGATAACCATGAGCCTCTTTTTGGTTTTAGTATCAAGTATTAGTTTTTTATTGATAACTACCGCCTTCGGCGGTGAGTGTAAGTATTACAAAGTCAAAAAGGGGGACTCCCTCTGGAGTATAGCCAAAAGGCAGGGAATCAGCGTAAAGAGATTGAAAGAGGCCAACCCTTCCTTAGGGAAGTATCTAAAGCCCGGACAGAGAATATGCCTGCCCACCACCAAAAAGAGCAAAAAGAGGCAGGTCGCCAAGAAGGAGTCCGCCAAAAAGTCCTACTCACTGACCACCTACAGAGTTCGCAGGGGGGATACGCTCATATCCATCGCCAAAAAGTTTGGCATCTCCTACAGGGAGCTGATGAGGATAAACGGCCTTAAGAGCCCCAGCATAAAGGTAGGCCAAAAGCTCAAGGTTCCACGCAAGGCAACCGCCAAAGCCGAGGTAAAAAAGAAACCCAAAAAAAGGGAAAGGGTAAAAAGGTATAAGCTCTACAGGGTTCGTAAGGGAGACAGCCTGCAGAAGATAGCAAAACGCTTCGGCGTCAGGGTAAGCGACATAAAGAAGGCAAACGGCCTTAAGGGAAACCTCATCAGGGTAGGTCAAAGGCTCAAGATACCGGTCAAAGGCTCAGCAACGGCCAAATCCCGCAAGAGTAGGAGCAAGACCACCTACATAACCTACAGGGTCAGGCGCGGAGACAGCCTAATCAAGATAGCCAAGAAGTTCGGCACCTCCGTAAAGAGCATAAAGAAGGCAAACGGCCTAAAGAGTAACTTCATAAGGGTGGGTCAACGGCTAAGGATTCCCGTAAACAGATTTATCTTTGAGAGAAGGTACGTAAAGAAGCCCTCCTTTAAGCTCTCCCTGCTGCCCGTGGACGGCAAGATAAGGAAGGGACTCAGAGGTATAGACATACTCTCCCCCTGCGGTGAAAAGGTCAAAGCTATAGACGAGGGAATGGTCATATACAGCGGGGACGACATAGCCCCCTACGGCAACATGGTGATACTCAAGCACGACGGCTACATATCCGTTTACGCCTACCAGATGGAGAACCTCGTGAAACGGGGAGACGTGGTGGACAGGGGAGACATCATAGGGAAGGTGGGACTAAAGCCCGGCTCCGGACGGTGCGCCCTCAGATTTGAGCTTAGAACCGTGGACGGAAGCGCCTTAAATCCCCTTGATTACATAGGTAAAAAGTAATACAATATCTGACTTGCCAATCTTTAAGGAGAGTAGCGAGATGAAAACTTACAGGATAAAGCCGCAAGAGGTGGAAAAGAAGTGGTACGTGGTTGACGCCCAAGGGAAGGTTCTGGGAAGGCTCGCGAGTGAGATAGCCAAGGTTTTGAGGGGTAAGCACAAGCCCTACTATCAGCCGGACGTGGACTGCGGAGACTTCGTTATCGTGGTGAACGCGGAGAAGGTCAGGGTCACAGGCAACAAGCTGACCCAAAAGATATACTACAGGCATTCCAATTATCCCGGAGGCCTAAAGGCGAGGTCTCTCAAATGGATGCTTGAGAACAAGCCCGAAGAGGTCATAAGGCTCGCCGTAAAGAGGATGCTCCCCAAAAACAGGTTGGGACACAGGATGCTCAAAAAGCTAAAGGTCTACAGGGGCCCCCAGCATCCTCACCAGGCACAGAAACCCGAAGTTTTGGAGGTTAAGGCATGAACAGGCTCAAAGACTTTACCATAACCGCCGACAACTCCGTCTACGGAACGGGAAAGAGGAAGGAGGCCATAGCGAGGGTATGGCTCATAAAGGACAAGCCCGAGGCCAAGATAGTGAAGGCAAAGGGAAGCGGCAAGGAGTGGAAGCTGGAGGAGTACTTCCAGAGGGTTTCTCTCGTAAACAAGGTCTTGCTCCCCCTAAAGCTCACCGGCCTTGAGGAGAAGTTCGGCATATACGCTACCGTTGTAGGAGGTGGAATCTCCGCTCAGTCGGAGGCCGTCATGTACGGCGTGGCCAAGGCACTGCTCGCTTACAACCCAGAACTGAGGGAGACCCTCAAGAAGGCGGGGCTTCTCACGAGGGACGCAAGGGAGAAGGAGAGGAAGAAGTACGCCCAGATGGGTGCAAGGGCCAAATACAGGTGGAGTAAGAGATAATTTATGCCCGTCAGAGTTGCCATATACGGGGCAACCGGCTACACCGGTACGGAGCTGCTGCGGGTTCTCGGCTCCCATCCGGAGGTAAAGATAAGCTCTCTCATCTCCGGCTCAAAGGCCGGCAAGAAGCTCTCCCAGGTTCTTCCCCATACCATAACCCGCAACCTGGGAGACATAACCTTAGAGAAAGAGCCTCAGGAGGATTTTGACTTAGCCTTTCTGTGCCTTCCCCACGAGGTTTCCTTGGAGCTGGTTCCAAAACTTCTGGACGAAGGTAAAAGGGTGATAGACCTCTCTGGGGCTTACAGAATTAAGGAGCCCGCCCACTATCCCGAGTATTACGGCTTTGAGCACAAACACCCCGAGCTCTTAAGGGAAGCCGTTTACGGACTGACGGAAGTCTTCAGAAAGGAGCTTGCCGGCTCACGTCTCGTGGCAAACCCCGGCTGCTATCCCACCGCTACCCTGCTGGCGCTCTACCCTTTGCTAAGGGAAGGGTTAGAGTTTAAAGATGTGGTGGTTCACGCCCTATCGGGAATATCGGGCGCCGGTAGAAAGCCAAAGCAGGCCTTCCACTATCCGGAGATGAGCGAAGGCTTCTTCTCTTACTCTGTGGACAAGCACAGGCACCTGCCGGAGATGGAAGGCATCCTATCCCTCTTGGGGAGCGGAGCTAAAATCCGCTTCACCCCCACCGTGGTGCCCACGGCGAGGGGTATGCTCTCCACCGTCTACGTCAGACTGGAGAAGGTTCAGGTATCGGAGCTTTACGCTTCCGTTTACGCGGGCGAGCCTTTCGTGAGGGTTATAGACTACCCGCCCAACCCTAAATGGGTGGCCGGAACCAACTACTGCCTCGTATATCCCTATTACGATGAGAGAACCGGTCTCTTGGTAATTCAGTCGGCGATAGACAATCTGGGTAAGGGGGCCTCGCTTCAGGCGGTTCAAAACATGAACGCGATGATGGGGTTTAAGGAGACCCTGGCGCTGGAGACGCTTCCTATCTTTCCCTAAAGCCTTGAATTGACATTAAACATGGTATTGTCATCGGACAAGAGTATTGTTATCTTAAATACTCAAGTGAGGTAAAAAGAGATGTTTGAGAAATTCACCGAAAGAGCGAGACAGGTTATTCTGCAAGCAAGAGAAGAGGCCCTTGAGATGGGCCACAGCTACTTAGGCAGCGAACACATACTTCTTGCCCTTATAAAGGACGAGGACATTCCCACACTGGTGATGTCCAGATTCGGCCTGTCTGCGGACAAGGTTAGAAAGGCCATAATGGGGCAAATCACGAGAGGCTCCCACTCGGGAGAGATACTCTTTGCCCCGGACGCCAAGAGAGTCATAGAGTTCGCCGTTGAGGAGGCGAGGATACTTCACCATCAGTTCGTAGGTCCCGAACACCTGCTCATAGGCGTGGTGAGGGAAAAGACGGGATTGGGGGGAAGGATACTCAGAGGCTTTGGCCTGGACGAGTACTCCGTGCGCAGGGAGGTTCTCCAGATTCTCGGAGAGCTTCCGCCCCAAGAGAGCACCAAGTACGCTCCTACTCCCAACCTTGACAGGTTCTCAAGAGACCTGACCCAGATGGCCAGGGAAGGCAAGCTTGACCCCGTAATAGGCAGGGAGAGGGAGATAGAGAGGGTGGTTCAGATACTCGTCAGAAGGAGAAAGAACAACCCCGTTCTCTTGGGAGACCCCGGCGTAGGTAAAACCGCGATAGTTGAGGGTCTTGCTCAGAGGATAGCGAGCAAAGAAGTCCCCGAACCTCTAATAAACAAGAGGGTGGTAGCCCTTGACCTTGCGGCTTTGGTGGCCGGAACCAAGTACAGAGGACAGTTTGAGGAGAGGCTAAAGAACATACTCAAGGAGCTGGAGAAGGCACCCAACGTGATACTCTTCATAGACGAGATACACACCCTCGTGGGTGCCGGTTCCGCCGAAGGTTCCATAGATGCCTCTAACATGCTCAAACCCGCCCTTGCAAGGGGAGAGATTCAGGTCATAGGTGCCACCACACTGGACGAATACAGAAAGTACATAGAGAAGGACGGAGCGCTGGAGAGGAGATTCCAACCGGTGATAGTTGACCCGCCCTCGGAGGACGATACCATTCAGATACTCTACGGACTTAAAAAGAAGTTTGAGGAGTTTCACGGGGTTGATTACACCCCGGACGCGGTAGAGAAGGCCGTAGCACTCTCGGTCAGATACATAACCGACAGGAATCTGCCCGATAAGGCAATAGACGTTATAGACGAGGCGGGAGCCCTGGTTAAGCTCAAGTCCATGAACCTACCCCCCGAGTTAAAAGAGCTGGAGGACAAGATTAAGCAGTTGGAGAAGGAAAAGGAAGAGGCGGCAAACGAGCAGGATTACGAGAGGGCGGCAAACATAAGGGACGAGGAGCTTAGACTCAGAGCGAAGTTTGAAAACCTGAAAGCCCAGTGGAAGCAGGAGATGTCCCAGAACAGACCCAAGGTGGTATCCGAGGACGTGGCAGAGGTGGTGGCCAGGTGGACAGGTGTTCCCGTAAGGAGAGTCCATGAAAGCGATGTAGAGAAGCTCCTGCACATAGAGGACGAGCTAAAAAAACGGGTGATAGGTCAGGACGAGGCGATAACCGCGGTCGCCAAGGCCATAAGGCGTTCAAGGGTAGGACTGAAGGGTAAACACAGACCCATAGGGGTGTTTATGTTCCTGGGTCCCACGGGCGTAGGTAAGACTGAGACCGCCAAGGCGATAGCGGAGTATCTCTTTGGAACCGAGGAGGCTCTAATTAGGTTTGATATGTCCGAATACATGGAGAAGCACACCGTATCAAGGCTCATAGGCGCACCTCCCGGATACGTGGGATACGAGGAAGGCGGACAGCTGACCGAGAAGGTAAGAAGGCGTCCTTACTCGGTTCTGCTCTTTGACGAGATAGAGAAGGCTCACCCCGACGTGTTCAACATATTCCTCCAGATATTTGACGACGGAAGACTCACCGACTCCATAGGCAGAACCATAGACTTCTCCAACACCATAATCATCATGACCTCCAACCTGGGGGCGAAGATGATAGTTCAGGGTGGAACTATGGGCTTTGAGAAGAAGTTCGGAATGATAGACTTTGAGCAGATGAAGAAGAACGTCATGGACCAGGTAAAGAGGGCATTCAATCCTGAGTTCCTCAACAGGCTTGACGAGATTATAGTCTACAGACCCCTTGAGAAGAAGGATATAGAGCAGATACTCCAGCTGCAGGTAAAGGAGATAAACGAGAAGCTCCAGGAGTGGGAGGTTCAGGTAAAGCTCCACAAGAGCTTTATCAACTGGATAATAGACAAGGAGTACAAGCCCGAATACGGAGCCAGGAGTCTAAAGAGAGCACTCCAGAAGTACGTGGAAGACCTTTTGGCAGAGGAGCTTCTAAAGGGGAGCCTCAAGGACGTTGCCGAGGTAGAGCTTAGGGTAAAGGAAGACAAACCTTACATCAAGCCTCTGAGGAAGAAGGAAAAGATAGAGGCTCTCTTGGAAGAGACCACTTAAGTGCTTCTGTTATAATACTCCCCTGTGAAAGAGACGGCGCAGGGGGTTCTTCTCCTTCTCGTATCTATCTTACTTTCTTTCTCACAAGTTATATCCAAGATAGAGGTTGAAGGCAACAGATACCTGACTGAGGAGCTGATAAAGTCCCTCCTCCTTTCCAAGGAGGGGACAAGGTTCTCCGTAGAGAGAGTAAGGGAAGACATAAGGAGGCTCTTCTCAACAGGCTTTTTCAGGAACATGGAGGTTTACAAAGAGGGAGAGAAAGAGGTAAAGCTAATCTACAAGGTAGAAGACCTGCCGGTTATATACAGCATAGAGTTTCGTGGAAACGATGAGATAGACAGCGACGACCTTTCCAAGCAATTGGGCATAGAGACCCAGGTAGGAGAGCTTGACCCCGAAGAGGTGCTCAAGGATTACACTTCAAGCCCCGCTATAGAGGAGAAACTGGTCATACAGAGGAAGCTCAAACTGGGTAGGGTTCTGTCCCGCAAAGAGATAGAAGACATAAAGAGAAGGATAAAGGACATATACCTTGAGGAGGGATACCCGGAGGTAAAGATAAGCTACAGGATAATACCCAAAAAGGGTGCTTCCAAGCTCCTCTTCATCATAGAGGAAGGCCACGAGAGATTCGTGGGAGACATCAGCTTTGAAGGCAACGAGAGTTTCAGCTCCCGAAGGCTCAAGAAGCTCATGAAGACCGAAGACAGAAATATACTCTTCCTTAGGTGGAAACCCACCTTCAGCGAGGAAGTACTCAAGGAGGATATAAAGACCCTCAGGCAGTTTTACAGGAACGAGGGCTTTCTTGAAGCAAAGGTCAGCTACAGGGTTGAGGCCAAAAACGGTAGAAGGGACATAAAGATATTCATAAAAGAGGGTCCCCGCTACAGGCTGAGCAGGCTGGATATAGAGGGCAACGAGATGTTCGCCTACTCGGAGCTTGTAGAGGACTACCTGAGGAAGAATAAGGGAGGCTATTACAGAAGGGAAGTTCTGGAAAACATAAAGAAGAATATAAAGCTCAAGTACTCGGACATAGGCTTTATGAGGGTTAGGGTGCAAGAGCAGAAACACGTCAACTTTAAGGATAAGAGCGTGTCCGTAAAGCTACGAATAGAGGAGGGTAAGCCCGTTTACGTGGAGAAGATAGAGATAAAAGGCAATTACGAAACCAGAGACTACGTCCTCAGGCGTGAGATGAGGATTCACGAGGGGAGCTTGGCTTCCAAAAAGAGCATGGACAGGAGCAGAACAAGGATACTTTCCTTAGGCTACTACGACGATGTTAGCCTTACTCCAATTCCCAGAGATGAAGAGAGGTGGGACTTGCTGATGAAGGTCAGAGAAAGGTTCACGGGACAGTTCTCGGTCGGTCTCTCCTACAATCAGGTGACGGGGCTGTCGGGATTTCTATCGGCCAAGAAGGGGAACTTCAGGGGAACGGGGGACATAATCGGAGGTTCCATATCTTACGGCTCCCAGTACAGGGACAACTCCATCTCTTACACCCGCAAGTGGTTTCTGAACCGTCCCATGGATTTGTCGGGCTCTATCTTTGATAAGAGGGTTGAGTACACTACCTACACGGTGCAGAGAACCGGCTTTACCGTAGACCTCTCTAAGGAGTTCAGGGAGTTCTGGAGGTGGTCTGTGGGGATAAGCGCACAGAGGATAAGCTACTCGGATATAGACGACGACGCTTCCAGCTTCATAAAGAACCAAGAGGGAACCAGGGACTCAAGGAAGGTGTTCCTTACCGTGAAAAGGGATACGAGGGACTACTATCTCTTCCCGAGAAAGGGAAGCCTGACGGAGCTTTACACGAGCCTTGCGGTGCCGGTGCTGGGCGGCACGGAGAAGTTCTTCAAGCTCAGGCTGTCCCACGCGACCTACTGGCAGGACAGGATTTTTGATACCGGCCTGATACTCTCGGGAAAGGGAACGGTGGGATTTGTGGAGGGATACGGCGGTGCCGAGGTTCCCCTTGACGAGAGGTTCTTCGTGGGCGGAGACTTCACCATAAGGGGCTACGATTACGGTTATGCGGGTACCATAGATGCCAACGGAGACCCCATAGGCTCCACCAAGGAGCTTTTCTTTAACTTTGAGGCCAACTATCCGATTACGAACATGGTTTACGTGGGAGCCTTTCTGGACATAGGTATGGGTGCCGAAAACTGGGGAGATTTCAAGCCCGGAAACCTCAGAGGAGGTGTTGGATTCGGGATAAGGCTCATAACCCCCTTCGCTCCCATAAAGATAGATTTCGCTTACAAACTCAAGCGTGTTCCGGGGGACGATTCACCCACGAGGGTTCACTTCATACTGGGCGGATACTTCTGAGATGCTCACCACGGCTCTGAGCATAGCGGGTTCGGATCCGAGCTCCGGTGCCGGACTTCAGGCGGACCTGAGAACCTTTCACGCCTTGGGCGTGTATGGACTCGGCATCATAACCTCCATAACGGTGCAAAACACCACGGGTGTGTTCGGAAGGTTTGACCTTGAGCCGGAACTCGTTTATAGTCAGATAGACAAGCTATTTGAGGATATAAGGATAGACGGAGTAAAAATTGGAATGCTCGGCAACGGCAGGGTGGTGTCCGCCGTAGTCCGTGCTCTCAGGGGCAAAGATGTAAAACACATAGTGCTGGATACGCCCCTCTTCTCAAAGAACGGACATCCCCTTTTGGATAGGGAGGGCATCGCCGTGCTCAAGAACGAGCTGATTCCCCTCTCTTCCCTGATAACGCCCAACCTGCCCGAGGCCGAGGCTCTGAGCGGTGTAAGCATCTCCTCTGCGAAGGACATGGTAAAGGCCGCCTACGTCCTCAAGGACATGGGCGCGGACTCGGTCCTCATAAAGGGGGGGCATCTGGGAAGCGGCAAGGCGGTGGACCTTCTCCTGTGGGCGGGTGAGGTTTACGAGTTTGTAAGTGAGAGGCTGCCCTTTCAGGTTAGAGGAACGGGCTGTGTATTCGCATCTGCCATAACCTCCTTCTTAGTTAAGGGTCTTGAGCTTCCAAGTGCCGTAGGAAGAGCCAAAGACTTCATAACCGAGTCTATAAAGAATAGCCGAGCGGTGGGACGGGGATACAGGGTCATGCCTCTGAAGTGTTAACTATTTAACAAAATTGTAAACATTTATACAAAAGCCGGAGCCTTCAGACCTTCGTCAGAAGTTATAATTCTTGGAGAAGGGCGCC
Organism: Aquificaceae bacterium; assembly: GCA_027014155.1. Taxonomy (GTDB): domain Bacteria; phylum Aquificota; class Aquificia; order Aquificales; family Aquificaceae; genus WFYI01. The sequence continues at coordinate 2,757 of JALWEG010000036.1, read as the reverse complement.
CTTCAAGTTTTGGCACGGAGGTTGCAAGTATAACCGCAGGAGGTTGGAGATATGAAGAAGATAGAGGCGATTATAAAACCCTTTAAGCTTGACGAGGTTAAAGATGCCCTCGTTGAGGTGGGCGTCGGTGGTATGACCGTCACGGAGGTTAAGGGCTTCGGACAGCAGAAGGGACACACGGAAATCTACAGGGGAACCGAGTACGTGATAGACTTCCTGCCAAAGGTGAAGATAGAGATAGTGGTAAACGATGCAGACGTGGATAAGGTGGTGGACGTGATAGTGAAGACGGCTCAGACCGGTAGGGTAGGAGACGGAAAGATTTTCGTTATCCCCGTTGAGGACGTCGTAAGAATAAGAACCGGTGAAAAGGGTGAAGTAGCAATTTAAGAAAATCCAATATAAGGAGGTGCAGCTATGCCAAAATACACGCCGCAAGAAGTGCTCAAGATGATTGAGCAAGAAGGTATCCAGTACGTAGACTTAAGGTTTTCCGACCCCTTCGGCCAGTGGCAACACCTGACCATACCCGCTTACGAGATAAGCGAGGACACCTTTGAGAACGGAAGGGGATTTGACGGCTCCTCCATAAGGGGCTGGCAGTCCATAAACGAGTCCGACATGCTCGCAAAACCTGACCCCAACACCGCCTTTATAGACCCCTTCATAGAGCCCAAGACCCTCGTGATGATATGCGACATCTACGACCCCGTCACGGGCGAGAGGTACGGAAGGGACACCAGATACATAGCTCAAAAGGCCATTGAGTACCTCAAGCAGACGGGAATAGGAGACACCGCCTACTTCGGTCCAGAGGCGGAGTTCTTCATACTTGACTCCGTTGAGTTCGGAAACGATGCCAACTACTCCTTTTGGAGAGTTGATTCTGAGGAAGGTTGGTGGAACAGGGAGATAACCTCTACCGGATACAAGATACCCCACAAAAGGGGATACTTCCCCGCGCCCCCGCTGGACAAGACCATGGATTTAAGGAACGAGATGGTGACCATACTCTCCGACCTCGGCGTGATAGTGGAGCTTCACCACCACGAGGTTGCCACCGCGGGACAGGCGGAGATAGATATAAGGTTTGACTCTCTGGTTGAGCAGGCGGACAAGCTCTTTCTTTACAAATACATAGTCAAGAACGTTGCCGCGAAGCACGGAAAGTACGCCACCTTCATGGCCAAGATACTCCCCAACGACAACGGTTCGGGAATGCACACCCACTTCTCCATATGGAAGGGAGACGAGCCTCTCTTTGCGGGCTCCGGATACGCAGGCCTTTCCGAGACCGCCCTCTACGCCATAGGCGGAATACTCAAGCACGCAAGGTCTATCGTGGCCTTTACCAACCCCACCATAAACTCCTACCACAGGCTCGTTCCCGGATTCGAGGCACCCGTAAGGCTCGCTTACTCTGCGAGGAACAGGTCTGCCGCCATAAGGATACCCATGTACTCCCAGTCCCCCAAGGCTAAGAGGATAGAGGTAAGGTTCCCCGACGCTACATCTAACCCCTATCTGGCCTTCAGCGCCATACTGATGGCCGCCATAGACGGAATAGAGAACAAGGTAGACCCCGGAGAGCCCTTTGACAAGGACATCTACTCTCTACCCCCCGAAGAGCTTGAGGGGATACCTCAACTCCCCGGTTCTCTGGAAGAGGCCCTAAACGAGCTTGAGAACGATTACGAGTTCCTGCTCAAGGGCGGAGTTTTCACCGAGGAACTCATACAGCTCTGGATAGAGACCAAGAGGGCCGAGATAGATGAGCTAAGGTTCACTCCTCACCCCAAGGAGTTTGAGCTTTACTTTGATATTTAATTAATCAAAAAACCCCCGCCTCTTTCGGCGGGGGTTAAAAAACAGGAGGAATAACGATGGGACGCTTGCATGTATGGGGTATTATAGCAGTTTTGCTTTTTTTCCTTCCCGCCTTTGCCGAGGAGGGCGCTAAGCTTGATACGGGGACTACCGCATGGATGCTGACCGCTTCCGCGCTGGTGGTATTCATGACGGTGCCCGGGCTCGCCCTGTTCTACGGAGGGCTGGACAGGAGCAAGAACGTTCTCAACACAATAGCCATGTCCTTCGTAGCCTTCGCCATAGTCAGCCTGACGTGGCTCGCGGTCGGCTACTCCATAGCTTACGGGGACGACATAGCCAGCTTCATGGGTAATCCCACCCAGTACCTCTTCGCTAAGGGTATAAGCGGTATAAATGCGGATACGGGTTATCCGGCGCTCTTGGACGTGATGTTCCAGCTCACCTTCGCCACCATAACCACCGCCCTCGTCAGCGGTTCCTTCGTAGGCAGAATGAAGTTCTCCGCGTGGATAATCTTTGCTATCCTCTGGAGCATAATAGTCTATCCGCCCGTAGCCCACTGGGTATGGGGTGGAGGCTTCCTCAGTCAAGACGGGGCCCTTGACTTTGCCGGTGGAACCGTAGTTCACATAAACGCCGGTATAGCCGGTCTGGTGGGAGCTTTGATTCTCGGAAAAAGAAAGGATACCGCACTAATTCCCAACAACGTTCCCCTCGTGGCACTGGGAGCGGGAATACTGTGGTTCGGTTGGTTCGGTTTTAACGCAGGTTCAGCCTTGGCCGCCGATGAGGTTGCGGTCTACGCCATGCTCAACACCACCATAGCCACATCTGCCGCCGCCCTTGCCTGGATGTTCTCCGAGTGGCTCCACACGGGCAAGCCCACGGTGGTAGGCCTATCTTCGGGAATAATAGCCGGTCTCGTGG
>JALWEG010000035.1 GCA_027014155.1 Aquificaceae bacterium | reverse complement strand
ATAAAACCTCCCAAATTCAGACCCAAAAGAAAATCCCATAGAACCTTAACCTACGACAGAACAGGCTTTAAGGTAATAGGAACCAAGATAAGACTCTCTGTCTCCAAAGCACTAAGAAGGTGGCTAAAAGAAAAGCATGACATACACATAAAGTATCTGTGGATAGAGACAGGACTTAAGCTGGAAGAGAAACTCATAAAGAACGTCCAGATAGTCCCTAAAGGCAAGGAGTTTGAGCTCCACGTAATCTACGAACCTGAAGCGGAGAGAAAAGAGCATGAAGGGGACAAGGTAATGACCATAGACCCTAACTCAGGGAACTTCATGGTTGTAGGTATAGAAGGAGTTAGAACTCCCTACATAATAGATGGCAAGGGACTAAAGAGCTTGCTGAGGAAGTATCTAAAGAAGATAGCGAAGCTCCAGAGCCAGAAAGACAACCTAAAGAATAAGGGACTTCCATACCACAGGGTAGAGGAAAGGATAAACAAACTTTGGATAAAGATAGAGAGATTGCTCAGGCACTATGCACACACGGTATCCAACCTAATACTTGAACTTGCACTCAAGTGCGGAGTTGAGAAAATCTACATAGGAGATGCGGTAAAGAGCAAGAACAGGGAAAGCAATTTAAACTCAATAGCAGACCAGATATGGAGCTTGCTACCACACGGGAAAGTAAAGGAGTATTTAGAATACAAAGCGGAAGAATACGGTATAGAAGTTGAGTATGTGTCAGAGGCATACACTTCAGGAGTGGACTCCACACTGAGCTGTGGAGTTAACAAAGAGAACTACACTCCTGAAGCGAGAATAGAGAGAGGGCTTTTTAGAAGCTCACTTGGTCTTCTCAATGCAGATGTGAATGCTGTGAGGAATATGCTAAAGAAGGTAGGTAAGTTTGACCTGAAGACCGCCATGGGGAAGCCTGTGAGGTTGAGGGTGTTTTGCAAACTTAAGGAAAGTAGCTCCGTCATACCTCTGTATAGTGGTATGAGTAGGAGTAGAGGCGGAGTGAACCCGCCTGTTGTGGTAAGGGACGCTATTAGTGTCCAAACCCACACGAAGCTCCGTCCGTGAGGGCGGAGAGGTTCACTTCTCAGCTCTAAAGCCGATATTATATTTATGTATTAAGCAATCATGGAGGTGGAAGTTATGAAAGGAGCACGGGCTAATAGAGGTTTCACTCTCGTTGAGTTGGCTATAGTCCTCGTAATCATAGGAATCATACTGGGGGCAGTGCTGAAAGGGCAAGACCTTATAAACAACGCCAAGGTGAAGAGGCTCCAAAACGATATGCGGGGCTTTGAAGCCTTAATCTGGACCTTTTACGACAGATACGGCAAGTTCCCGGGAGATTGCGATGGGAACGGCCTTTTTAACTCTTATATAAGCTACGGCCTTAGCAGCTCCACAACACCACCTACCGGATTCTGCACAGGGACAGGAAACAACGGCAACTATCCCTTCAACGACCTAAAATTTGCCGGACTGCTTCCGAAAGAGGCAGCCAATACAGACTTGGCAAGGCACACTTTCAACGGCCAATTTCGTATAGGATTGGCTTACGGAGGCTCGGCAGGAACCTTGGTTAACGCTATAGGCATTCAAAACATTCCCTGCTACGCCGCGCAGGCTATAGACTCTTCCGTAGATGGGGTGCTTCACTCGGGTAGAGGTAGAATTAGGAGGTGGACTGGAGGATACACCTACTATAACAGCGCCACAGACGATTGGAACTCAGCTTGCACAAGTCCGGAAACCAACGTATCAATAGTCTATCTCTTTGATAAGACTCCCAACTGATGCCTGATGCAACGCAAACCTATAGGCCAGCTCCTCAAGGAGCTGGGCTTTATTACAGAAGAACAGATACAGGTTGCCTTAGAGGTTCAAAAGTACGTAAAGAAGAGCATAGGGGAGATATTTCTTGAGCTCTCCTTCGTGTCTCCACAGGAGCTGGCACAGGCCATAGCCCGGCAGAGCGGTAAGGAATTTATAGACCTGTCCTTATATACGCCATCGCTGAAGGCGCTCCAGCTGATAGACAAGCACACGGCTCTTCAGCTGGAAGTCCTTCCCATAGAGGAAAAGGGCAACAGGCTTATGGTTGCCGTGTCAGACCCTTACAACCTGAACGCTATAGACGTAATTCAGAGAAAGACCCTTTTGGAGCCTGAGATATACGTATCCGACAGGGAGAGCATTCTCAGAAGTATAGAGATACATTACGAAAGGCTCCTCAAGCCCATAGAGGTTCAGATAGATGAACTGATAAAGGCAGTGCAGACTAACGAGGCCAACTTGCCCAGACTCGTTGACCTGCTGATTAACAGCGCAGTAATAGAGAGGGCGACCGACGTTCACATATCACCCGAGATAGTCGCCTCTCACGTGTTTTACAGGATAGACGGCGTTATGCACCACTACTACGTCATACCCAAGCAGCTCCATCAGCTCATAGTCTCACGCATAAAAATCATAAGCAACATGGACATATCCGAGCAGAGACTACCCCAAGATGGGGGTTTCTCTTACACATTCTTGGGTGAGAACTACGACGTCAGGGTGTCCACCGTTCCTACGGCTCACGGAGAGAACGTAGTTATGAGGCTCCTGCCAAAGAACCTATCTCTCTTTAACCTGAAGAGCCTGGGCTTTGAAGAGGACACACTGCAGGAGTTTGAGGAGGTCATAAGTAAGCCCTACGGCATGATACTGGTAACGGGTCCAACCGGTTCCGGTAAGACCACGACCCTGTATGCCGTCCTGCGGAAAATAAACTTCTTCAGGAAGAACATACTCACCGTTGAGGACCCCATAGAGTATAAGTTCCCCTTCATTAAACAGACTCAGGTGAACACCAAGGCCGGGTACGATTTTGCCACCGCCATAAGACACTTCCTCAGACAGGACCCCGACGTAATACTGGTGGGTGAGGTCAGAGACGAAGAGACCGCAGAGATGGCGGTAAGGGCTGCCATAACCGGACACCTTGTCCTCTCTACCCTTCACACCAACGACGCTGTGAGCACCATACCCCGTTTGATAGACTTGAAGGTTAAAGAGTACATGGTAGCCTCTGGAGTTTTGGCCATATCGGCTCAGAGGCTCATAAGGAGAAACTGCCCCTTCTGCAGTAAGGAGGTGTTCGTGGACGCTCAGGAGCTTATCGGCTTGGGCTTTAGCGAGGAGCTGGTTCAGGAGCACACCCAGGAAGGTAAAGTTAGGGTGATGAGGGGCGAAGGCTGTGAGAACTGCAGGAATACGGGCTATAAAGGCAGGTTGGCCGTGGCCGAGCTTTTAAAGGTTGACGAAGACATAGGAGACATGATAATAAAGGACTCCTCACCCCTTGCGATACTACAAAAGGCCAAGGAAAAGGGCATGAGGACCCTAAAGGAGGACGGCTTCCTAAAGGTGGTTAAAGGCTTGACCACTCCGGAAGAGGTTAAGAGAGTAATAGGCTGATGTCTTACTACGTGGTAAAGGCCATAGACAACTCTGGCAGGAAAGTGGTTAAGACCCTTGAAGCGGACGACGAGGTTCAACTGTTATCTTTTTTAGATTTCTTAGGACTCACCCCCGTAAAGGTATCCAAAAGGCCTGCTTTTGTAGGCAAGCTGCTAAGCGGCTTTCATCTGAGGAGGGTAAAGAGAAAGGAACTGATAGACCTCTTTGAGAACCTACATCTGATAGCCAAGTCGGGAGTCCCCATAGGTGTGGCCATATGGGACTTGGCCGAAGACGCCGACAACCCCGTCATAAAGAGCATGTTGCACGACATATCCTACAGAATCCAATCGGGTATATCCATATCCGAGGCTATGGCGAGGCACGAGAGCATCTTGGGAAGCATCGCCGTAAATCTGGTAAAGATAGGGGAAGAGACGGGGAGGTTAGATAGGGTTTTCAAAGATATATCTGAACACTACGCCCGTATAGAGGAGTTCGTGAGCAAGGCAAAGCAGGCCTTCATTTACCCGGCCTTCGCTCTGGTTTCCATACTCTTCGCCATGGTTTTTTGGCTCGTTTACGTAATGCCAAAGCTGGTAAGCCTTTTTGAGGGACTTAACGTTGAGCTACCCACCGCCACCGTAATGCTAATGAAGGTATCGGAGTTCATGCAAAACTACTGGCTGCCCATGGGAATTTCCTTAGCCCTGCTGATGATAGCCTTTGCCATAGCCAGAAGGAAGAGTGAGAAGTTCAGATACATAACCGACAAGATAATGCTAAAGATTCCCGTCGTGAAGGCTATCCTCTACAACTTCAATTACGCCTTCTTTGCCGAATACGTGAGACTTATGTTCAATGCGGGTGTGGCAATTCACACCATCATGTCCATACTTGAGAACTCCGTAGGCAACAGGGTGTTCAGAAGAGCCGTCTCCCATATAAAGGAAGACATAGAGAGGGGTCAGTCTTTGGGAACCGCCGTCCAGAGAACCGGAATATTCTCATCTCTCTTTGTGAGAATGGTTAAGGTTGGGGAAGAGACGGGAGCCTTAGAGGAGCAGCTTGATTACCTGGCTCAGCACTACTACGCAAAGCTGGATTACATAACCCAAAATATAGCAAAGATTATAGAGCCTATGGTGATTATAGTGGTGGGCTTCTTTATGGCGGTGATAATGATAAGCCTGCTGGTGCCCATATACGACCTGATAAGCAAGATAGGCCTTTAACATGAAGAGTATAAGCGTAGAAATCTCCGGCGAGGAACTGAAGGTCCTGAGGGTAGATAGATTAAAGGGCAGAGTTCTGGTTCACGGCACGGAAGATAAACCCTTGGAGGAGTTCAGAGGAACGCCCACCTACGTAAGCATCTTTTATCCAAACCCAGTAATTGAGGAGGTAGAAGTTCCGCCCGTTGACGACCCGGAGACCTTGGAGATACTCATAAAGAAGAGGCTCTCGGAGCTGGGCATTCATTCCGAACTTATCCTCTTTTACAAGGAAGTGCCGGAGGCAAGGACGAGTTCAAAGCTCCTGAGCGTTCACGGCATACCCAAGGAACTCTATCTCAAGGTGTCCAAGAAGGTGGGCAACGAGAGTGTAAAGCTCATAACGGCCTCTGAATTCTCCATCGCGGGAATATCAAACGTAGTGGCACAAGAGGCAAAGGTTCTTCACCTGTTCGCCGACGAAGGTAGGGTGATGAGCTGTGTTAGCTCCGGAGGTGAAATTCTATACTCCCGCGTTCAGGCCATACCAGAGTACATGAGGGAGCAGGCGGGAGGCATGGAAGGCTTCATACTGGAAAATCTTACCATGACTTACTCCTTCGTTGCTCAGCGCCAAGGTATAAACATTGAATTGATTCTTTTGAGCGGCAAGGCTAAGGAAATAGAACCTCAAATTGAAAATGTCCCTGTGGCCGTCCCTTTACCCGGTGATACATTTGTTGGCTTGGATACCGAAAGCTTTCACGAGCTAATACCCCCCTTAGGGGTATTCTTCATTCCGGAGACCTACGACTTTTCACCCTTGGAACTCAAGGAGCTAAAAGGGTTTGAGAGGGTAAGAGATAAGGTTTTTAGGGTTCTTACATACCTGCTCGTGATAGCTCTCTTAGCCTTGGGCTACACGGTTTACGGAGTGAAAAACAATTACGATAGAGCCATACAGCTCAAAAGGCGAGCTTTGGCGGAGGCGGCAGCGGTTCACAGGGGCCTTTTTAACTCACCCCAAGAGCTGGAATATTACGCCAACTACGTAGAGTTGATAGACAAAGTGCTGAAGGAAACTCCCCTAACTCTTCTTACGGAAGTGCCCGAGTTAAGCTCCTTACTCAGACATGCTGTCAGATTAAGCCTCAAGAGTAGCGGCGGTAGCAGGTCCTTGGAGGTGGTGCTGGCCGTTAACTTGCCCAGCATATCGGACATGAATCTGTTCGTCAAAAGGGTAAGGGACTCCTTAGAGAAGCTCAGAGACAGAGGTATAAGCTACCAGATAACGAGCTTAAGGAAAGATATAGCCAAGAAAGAACTTACTATGACCGTAAGATTGAACAAGGAGGAAATGATTGTCCCCTAAAACGGTAGCCTACATCTTAGCGTGGTTGCTGCTGTCCGCATCGGCTGTCGCCTTCTATATTCTGTCCGATATAAACAGAGAGTTGGAGGCTCGCATACAAGGCCTTGAGTCCCAAATTAGACAGATTCAGAGGAACAAAAGCTACGTAGCTGAGCTGAGCAGATTTGTAAAAGAGGCGGGGATACCCAAGCTAACGGAAGAGGAAGCGTCCAAACGCCTTGCCTTAGAGATAGAAAGGCTCAAAAATAAGTTTGAGCTCCAAGGAGAGGTGGGTGATTTCTCAAAGGAAGGCAACACCCTAAAGGTAGAACTCTCCCTGAAAATCTATCCCGACAGCTCTCAAGAGATGAGCGACATTCTCAGACAGCTAATGCAGAGCCGCAGTCCCATAATAGAGATTTACGATATGGAGCTACAAACATCGCAAAAGGGCACGGTTCTAAACCTGAGGCTAAGATTAATACAGCCGTTTTTTGGAGAAAATGCGATTAAAGCTGGATAAGTATACCTTCTTGCTTGTTGCCCCCGCGATAGGGGGGTTTATAGTAAGTTGGTACATAGGTCAGACGCTAAAAGAGGACGTGCTTGCCAAAATCAGGAAGGAAACAGAGATGCCTATGAAGAACGTCAGAGCGATTGACCTAAAGGGGCTGAGCAGGATAGATAAGCTTGCCAACTCTTTATCAAACCTTCCCGTAGTGCCTTACGCTCCACAACAGGCACAAGGGGAAACCGAAGAACCACCCCCGAATTACAAGCTGAGCTTTGTATATATAGGCAAAAACAAAAAGTTTGCCGTGATAGATGGCAAGCTTTACATGGAAGGAGATTTACTACCTTCGGAAGAAAAGATTCTCAAAATCCGTAAGGATTCCATATTATTAACAGGTAAGTGGGGTGAGAGATGGGTAAAGGTTTTAGATTAATTGCCTTCCTGCTGATTTTGGGACTGCTGTCATGTGCACAGAAGGCAAATGTAAAAACAACGGAGAGACCGCAGCTTGAATCCTTAGAAGAACCCGTAGAAACCGCCACAAATAGCCCCGCTATTGCTGAACCACCCCCACCGCTCCTACCACCCACCTACCGGGAGATAGACCCCCTGGAAGATAAGAAATTTACCTTTTCTGCCGTTGATGCACCTTTAACAAAGGTGCTGTACGCCATAGCCGAGGACGCCGGACTAAACTTGGTTATATCTCCGGAGGTGAACCTAAACAGGACTATAACTGCCACCTTTAGGAACACATCCATCAAAGATGCCCTTGAAGTGGTTATGGAGTTGTCCGGACTGGACTATCAACTCAAGGGGAACGTTCTCTTCGTTAGGGAAATAATTACCAAAACCTTCAAACTCCCCTATGTAAACACCCAAACTTCCTACACGAGCAGCTTGGGAGGCAGTGCAACGGCTGGACAAGGCGGAGGTGTTGCGGGTGCGGCCGGGGGTGGAGGAGCATCAACCTCAGGAACGTCCATAGGTGGAGGTATAGGTGGGTCGTTTCAGTTGGAGTTTAGCAGCCCACAAGAGCAGGGTGGCTTTTACGAGCAGTTAGAACAGAACCTTCAATCTCTCCTTGATACCGAAAACGGAGAGAGCTACGTTCTCAATAAGTTCACCGGGACCCTCGTGGTCAGGGCCAGAAAGAGAACTATGGAAAGCGTTGAAAAGCTCATCAAGAGAATAAAGAAGGAAGTAAGAAAGCAGGTTCTAATAGAAGCAAAGATAGTTGAGGTAATACTGTCCGACTCAAGCAGCTACGGTCTGGACTGGAACAGGCTCTTGCTGAATATCCTCGGCTCAAGGATAAATGCGGAGCTGTCTCAAGCCTCAAACTTCAACGGAGGTTTCTTCACCCTAAGGGTCTCTGCTTACCAGTTTTCGGCAATCTTGAGGGCTATATCCGAATACGGCAAAGCAAAGATACTCGCAAACCCGAGAATTATGACGGTAAACGGCCAACCTGCACTGATAACCGCCGGAGTATCCATTCCCTTCTTTAGGAGAGAAGCCCAAGCCGTATTTGGAGGTGCTGCCAACGTTCAAACGGTAAACATATACGTGGATTCTGTTCTCCACGGCGTCATGTTAGGTGTGGTTCCTTACGTGGAGGATAACAATGAGGTGCTCTTAAATATAATTCCCATATCCAGCAGATTACAGGGAGAGAGGAGGTTCCCGGAGACTGGGCAGGAACTTGCAACCGCACCGATACTAAACGTGAAGGAGATGGGCACTATAGTAAAAGTAAAGGACGGAGAGCTGGTAGTCATAGGCGGATTGATAGACAGCACCAGCGTTGAGAGCGATACAGGCACACCTATAGCCAAGGACGTGCCGGTGCTCGGTAAAGTCTTTAAGAGCGAGTCAAAACGTCGTGAAATGAGAGAATTGGTCATATTTCTAAGGCCTACCATAGTCGGAGCTGGAGAGAGATGAGCCTTTTGATGGAGGTGCTAAACAGGCTAAAAGAGGGTAAAAAGAAGGTATCGGTGCACCCCTTCTTCCTAAAGAGCAATGCGTCCAAAGCTAACAGAAGAAATAAACTCCTGATTTCCGGTATCGCTCTGATGGGCGTAGCGGGCGCCGTTGCAGGGTACTTCGTGGTAAACATGCTGTCCATGGGAAAGAGCAAGTTTGCCGATATCCCGTCTGCAACGCTCGCAAAAAGGCCACCACCCACAACGGAGGTAGTTCCTGAGGCTCCGCCCCCGGGAGTGCACAAAGAAAAGAAAAAGCCAGCACCTAAAAATGCAGCTTCTTCCCCAAAAGTAGAAATAAAGTCCTCAAAAGCGTCCACAGAAAAGGTACCCTCGGAAGAGGAATTCATAGCCAACCGAAAGCTACCACCACCCCCTCCGGCTCCCGGTAGTGTACCTACATCGGAGAAATCTCTAGCTTTTCAGGATTTAGTCCTTGAGGCAGACAAGCTTTTCAAGAAGGGAAGGCTTTCCGAGAGTATAAAGCTCTATGAAAAAGCTTTGAGCATGAAGCAGGACAAGGTGGTCATAAACAACCTTCTCTCCCTGTATATAAGAACAGGCAAGCTATCCAAAGCCAAAGACCTGATAAACAAGTACAGGGATAGCGAGCTAATTTACACATACATGTTAGAGATGGCAAATGTGGGACATACCGAAGAGGCAATAGAATTCGGAAAGAGAGTTGTTGATTCCGATAAAGATGGATTCGTTAGCTTAGCTCTCGGAAACCTCTACGAAAGAAATAAGGATTTAGAAAGGGCTTTAGAGTTCTACGAGAAAGCTTACAGGACCAATCCCAACAACGGATACTTCGCCTTCAACTACGCAAGGCTCTTGGAGGCTCAAGGTGAGGTTAAAAGAGCTTACGAGATATACAAAAAACTCTACACCATGGAGGTTGAAAATCCGATTATTAGAAATATGGTAAGAGAAAGGGTCAGGTTTCTTGAAAGTGCTCTTGGGGGGTAAAGCAATGAGGACTAAAAGAGGCTTCACACTCGTAGAGCTGGCGATAGTTCTCGTGATAATAGGCCTGCTGATAGGTGCAGGTGCGGGCCTGATGAACGTTTTGGTAAAGAGGGCAAAATACAACGAAAGTAAGGAAATTATAAATGCCGTTGCAGAGGCCATAACCAGTCAGGTTGCCTCCTCCGGACTTCTGCCGGACAGCTCAGGCTTTAATAGCGTAGCTCCCTCCAAGAAGGACTCTTACGGAAAAGACCTCGTATACGTTTACGACACTACCTTGCCCTCCTCCAATATATGTGGCGTCAGCTCATCGTCAATATCGGTTGAGGTCTGCCCCGATGCGGGGTGTTCCACCCCTACACAAACGGTCAACAACGTAGCCTTTCTGATAATCAGCAGCGGCCATAATAAGAATATACAAACCTCTACCTCTACCACGAGCACGATAAGAGTTTACACCTACGGTGTGCCTAACATTGACGATAACACTTCCGATGTGAACCGCCCAGAGGAGTACGACGATATAGTTAAGTGGGTAACGGTAGATGAGTTAAAATCTGCGAGGAAGTGTGAGGGACTCGTCATAACCTCACCTACCACATTGCCGCCCGCAGAGGAAGATGCCGGGTACTCTTACAAGCTGGAGGCCAGCGGCGGGGTTCCGCCCTACTCCTGGAGCGGTAGTATAGGAAGCGGCCTTTCCCTGGCTTCAAACGGAGTTATAAGCGGAGTGGCCAATACAAATACCGGCTCCACCGGAGTGGTCTCTGGCTGCTCAAGCAACATATCCTTTACCGCCACCGTAAGCGATTCCGCAGGTCAAACCAGAAATCAAACTTTCAACATTCCCGTCAACGCTCGCCCGGTAGAGATAATAACCAACTCGTTGCCTACCGCATCGGAGGGAGCCTCTTACTCCGCCAAACTATCCTCAATAGGGGGAGACGGGAATTATACCTACAGCATAGTCTCGGGCTCACTACCTCCAGGTCTATCCCTCAACTCATCTACTGGGGAGATAAGCGGAACCGTAAGTATCTCCGATACCGGATGTTCGGAGTCTGGGAACGTGTTTAACTTCGTGGTGCAGGTCAGCTCTTGTACTACACACACAAAGGGATTTTCAATAACCGTTAGAGACCCGGACTGCTACACCAGCAGCAGCGGAGGAGGTAGCGGTGGAGGAGGTAGCGGTGGAGGAGGTGGAGG
>JALWEG010000034.1 GCA_027014155.1 Aquificaceae bacterium | reverse complement strand
GTGGGATTGATAAACAGCTTCGGGACCTTCCCTTTAGGCGGATTTGAGCTTTACTCTCTAAACCCCGAAGAGTTCTTTAAGCTCTTTTACAAGAGCTTTTCCTTCGGCTTCAAACTGGCGATTCCCCATTCTCGCGGTTGCCATGTTTACCAACGTGATTCTCGCCGTTGTCAACAGGTTCATTCCCCAGATAAACGTTTTCATGGTAGGGCTTCCCCTGCAACTTATGATAGGGTTGGTGGTGCTCATGCTCGCCCTGCCCGTTATAGGACTGGTACTCATAAACTACATGAGGGAGTATCTCTTGGACATAACTCTCTTCCTTACAGGGGGCTAAAATATCTCGTAGTGCAGTAGGCCGTCGTAAACCTTATAGACCGCTCCCTCAAGGAATACCTCTTTTAGGTCTTTGCTGAAGTATATCCTCAGGGTCTCTCCACCCCTGGTTCTGACATCTACCGGCGGGCTCTTGACAAGTCCCAGCAGGTAGGCGGTTATGGCTCCGGCGGTGGCTCCCGTTCCACAGGCTAAGGTCTCTGCCTCTACACCCCTCTCGTAGGTTCTTATTCTTATGGCACCGCCTTCTTCCTGTTGTATGAAGTTTACGTTGGTTCCCTTCGGCTGGAACTCTTCGTGGAACCTTATGGCTCTTCCCAGAGATACCACGTCTAAGCCGTCTAAGTTCTCCATCGGAACTACGAAGTGGGGAACGCCCGTGTTTATAAAAATTCCCTTGAGCCTTCTGTCCTTTACCTCAAGCTCCTTTTCCGCAGGTTTTGAGGGTGGAGTTAGCTGAACCTTCACCTTTTTACCCCCCTCAAGAACCCTTGCCCTTATCACACCCGCAAGGGTCTCAAACCTTACCTCTTCCCCCCTAACAATTCCTTTGTCGTAGCAGAACCTTACCGCACAGCGGGAACCGTTGCCGCACATCTCCGCTTCCGAGCCGTCGGCGTTGAAGAACTGCCACCTGAAGTCGTTTTCGGGATTTTGGGGGTTTTCTATGAGGATAAGCCCGTCGGCTCCTACGCCCGTATGCTGGGCGCAGACCTTAAAGATGAACTCCTTCAGGCAGATGCCTATCTCTTCAACCTTATCGTAAACCTTGCCGTCCCTGTTATCTATGAGAATAAAATCGTTTCCCGAACCCTGTAGCTTGGTAAACTCCATAGAAAAATCTTACTACTTTTTGGGTCTGAAGGCCTTTACCTTGGAAGGGTCTGTGTCTATATAGGCTCCGCCTATAAGCTCCACGCAGTAGGGAACGGCGGGGAACACCGCATCAAGGCAAAGGCGTATGGATTGGGGCTTGCCAGGGAGGTTTACGATTAGGCAGTGCTTGCGTATTCCCGCCGTCTGCCTTGAGAGTATAGCAGTTGGAACCTGCTCCAGGGAGACTTTCCGCATAAGTTCTCCAAAACCGGGCATCATCTTTTCGCATACCGCTTCTGTGGCTTCGGGCGTCACATCTCTCGGAGCCGGTCCCGTCCCACCGGTGGTAAGCACGAGACTGCAGCCCTTGTTGTCCACCATATCAATGAGGGTGTCCTTTATGAGCTCCAGCTCGTCGGGAATAACCCTGTAATCGGTCTCAAACTCGGTGCTAATCACCTCTTGCAGGTAATCTATTATCGCCTTGCCGCTTATGTCCTCGTACTCTCCCCTGCTGGCTCTGTCGGATACGGTAAGAACGCCTATTATCGTCTTCATGGTTTATATGATAACCTACCGATTGGTCTTTGTTCTCTTTCCATTCCTTCCGATACAAGAGGTTAATCCTCACACTGCTCTTCAAGAGTTTTATAACCTATGACCAAAATTCTTTTAAATGGCTCGCTTATATCTTCACACTTCCAATAGTAGTATCCAAAATCTAACACCTCTGGAGCGTACTTAACAAATTCGTGGAAGGTAAGGTTTATATTTTTGAAGTAATCTTGTTCGTAAAGGAAATTGCCAAAGGGAGAATCACTCACTTCCTTGTACTTAACAGCATTGAGATAAACATTTGCACTAAATTTTTGCATATCTCTTTTGAAATCTGCAAGCTTCAATCCGTGCCTTTTGTATAGAGATTGTATGTATTTCTTTAATGTTTTCTTTTTGTTCACAAAATACATCGTTCTGTTTGCTATTAATCTGGGAAGATTCTTATCCTTTGCTTTAACTTCTTCTTCGGCACTTTCAATAAGTGAATTTATAGCACTTCTTAAAGCATTTTCAAAGAATATTTGGTTTAATTCCCTATTTAGCTCTTCGTCAGATTTCTTTTCAATTTCTTCTTCGGTATGTTCCTTTAAATATACATAGTAGGTTATTGCTCTTAGCATGTAAAGGTTTTCTTTATAACCCGTATATGAGCGATTGTTTTTTAAGTAGTATCTTATAGCACTTGCGTGGTCTTTGCCTAATATGTATTCTAAAAAGGTAAAACCCCAAAAGTTCGGTGCTAACTTCTCAAATACGTCCATGTAGTATTCATAAAACCTTTTGCATAGCTTGGCTTCTCTATCACTTTTGGGTTCAATGTTAAGAAACGTATCGTCTCTGCTTCCGCACCCCATATAATAGATTTTACCGTTATGGTACATACCTCGCGAGCTGCAGCAGGTATAGAATCAAAAAGGACGCATTCAGGACAAATATGTAGCTCATGTAGTCCTCTACGTTGCCGAACTCAACGAGCAGAAAGCCGGCGTAAAAGCTGAAAATGTGCAGGTATATGAGTTTGAGGTTCCTTTCCGCGGAGACGCTTATGCCTATAAAAATCAAGCTCAGCGTAAGGGGCAAAACCGCTATCACATAAAGGGGCAGATACTCAAAGGCCTGCAGGAACTTTTCTCCAAACAGGAACAGGAATATAGGCTCTCCTATTAGGAGCACCAGGAGGTCTCCCACCAAAAATATCGCCACCACAAGTACCAAGGCGTAAAGGCTGAGCCTTTTGAATTCCTTAGGCTCGTTCCTCTTTTCTATGAGCTTTGGGAAGAATACGGAAAAGAGGGTGAGTGAGAGCCATATAAAGGCCTTACCCACGATGGATGCAGAGGCAAAGAGTCCCGCGGTATGCTCGTCAAACACCCTTCTTATGAAGAGGTCATCGGCGTATGTGAAGAATCCGGACGGAGAAGCGTAGAGGGCCACCTTTATCATTTTCTTAAAGGGTATTCTCTTCAACCTACCCCATAGATTCCCGTTTATACCCAACAGGACCACAACGCTGACCACCAAGGCCGCCGTTGAGGGAAACAGAGCACCGAACACCTTGAACCCAGACCAAAGCAGGACCACGGCAAGCAGGAGACGAAGGGTCAGTTCCCCGGAGCTTTGGAGAGCGAATATACCGAAGCGGGAGTTTGCCTGTAGGTATCCCCTCTCAACTGCAATCGGAAACATGAAAAACCAGGTGGCTGCAACCACCCACACGTAGGGTAGATAGC
>JALWEG010000033.1 GCA_027014155.1 Aquificaceae bacterium | reverse complement strand
ATCAGGGTGTACAAATTTTATATATAACAAGTATAATAAATCTTTGTCGTTTATATGTATGAAACTTAAAAGCCAATTATTTAAATATATTGCCTTTGCAGCTATGTATCTTCTAATTTCATCATCTTTTTCCTTATTTTTTATATTCTTTAATCTATAATCAATTTCTTTTTCTGCAAGTTTATACTCTATTATGTACTTAAATATGAATTTTTTTAAAGTTTTGTATCTTATACTTATAGATACAGTTGGCCTTTTTTTATTTCCGCCGTTTTCGCCACCTACATGTGTTTTTTTCAAAATGTATCCAAGAAAATCTATATCCTTTCCTACCTTCAGGTTATCTATCCTCACCACTTTTCTTTCTATGTCCTGTAAATCCCTTCCTCTTAAATCGTATAAATCCCTGATGAAGTTTATTATTTCGCTCTTTACTACATTAAATTCCAAATTACTCGGATATAATAGAATAAAATCATCATTATATCGACAATAAAATCCATTACCAGTGGCAATTTCTTTCATTTTTTTGTCAAATCTCAATAAAAAGACGTGACCAAGCAGGGTTGATATAGGTGTGCCCGCAAGCACACCACTTTCATTTATGATAGATCTAAAGTCTCCGTCAAATAAATAATCGTTTTCGAATCTAATTTTAGAAAAGAAAGATCTTATATCGTACGTTTTTGTTTTAACAGAAAATGTATTACCAGCTTCTAAATAAGCTAATATTAAATTTACAACATTATCTGGAATATCTAAAAAATTTCTAAGTTCCTTTTCTAAACTTTTTCTGGGGATATTCTGTGTATAACTTACAAAATCACCTTTTATTATCTTTAAGTTGTTTTCATCTCTCAACTTACGCACAAGTTCAGAAATAGCCTTGTTCCTCGGTGGCATAAGTAAGTCTTTTTCTTTCAAGAATTCAAAAACCTTATTAGCTATAAGCTTTGATACAAGAAAATCATAAAATGCTTTATTATTACTTAGCTGGATACCGTTAGCGCCTACAATCTTCAGAGTAGTCCTCAGTTTAAGAAAATATTTATCTATGTAAAAGATGAACTTAAAAGGTGAGAATTTGTATACATCCCTATTTAAGTCGTCCAGTAATTTTTCCACTTCCTCTTCTTGGCTTAAAATTCCATGTAAACTTTCTATCCATCTATTTAGTTTATCTACGGTACTATACTTTTTTCTTTTAAGACTATATTTTGATAATTCCTTTATTTTATCCCTTCTCCTTTCCTACCCTATTTTAACATTTTCAATATCCTGTTTACTAAACGTCCATTCCATGGCTAAAACCTATAAAAGCGCCGAGGGGACTTGTGAGAGGTTATGATAATTAATGATAAAGGCATCACCCTCGGCGCATTAATAATTATATCGTCAGTATCTATTATACTATTTGACACTTACTAAAGGCACCTCATACACGAGAATCTGAGCCTTGCCGTACTCGGTGGCCTTTAAGATTTGGCCTTCCGGAGATATCACCGCCGAAGGCCCCGTGTTGTTGACCCAAAGGACATATTTAGAGTTCTCTAAGGCTCGCAAGCGCGCGAGTCTCATGTGCTGATAGGTGCCCAAAGAGTCCTCAAACCACGCATCGTTAGTTAGGACAGCTATAAGGTCTGCGTTTGCGGAAAGCTCCTTGACCAAACGGCAGTAGGCCACCTCAAAGCACACCGGCGTGGCCACCTTAAGGCTTCCCAGATTTAGAGGCTTTAACTCTCTTCCCGGTAAGTAGTCTATGCCCGACACGGCGGGAAACAGCTCTTTCACAAACCCGAAGGGTTGGGGTATATACTCTCCGAAGGGAAGGAGTCTAACCTTATCGTACCTGTCTACAATCTTGTAGTTCTTTATTGCGAGTACAGAGTTGTAGGCTATGCGCGCATCAAAGTCCACGTCCACCATACCTACCACTATTGGAACCCTTTTGGAAAGTTCCAGAATCTCTTTGCCCTCGTAGCCCAGCTCGGAAACGAAGAAGGGGAAGGCAGACTCGGGAAGTATTATAAGCTGAGCGCCTCGCCTTAGAGCCTCCTCTATAAGCTCAAGGTATAGGGGGTACGCTCTCCTGAAGGCTTCGTCGGACAGCTTTACGTCCTGAGGTATGGCCGGCTGCACGATGGCAACCCGAAAAGGTTTTTCTTTTCGGGGACTTACCTTTGAGTAGTAATTCCAGAGGCTCAGGTAGATTAGCCCGCCCACGGCCAGTGCGAACGTTAGGCTCGCCTTCTTGTGCTTCGTATAAGTCAACACTACACCGGTCAGCACCAGGAGGCTGCCCCCATAGACCTTCACCGTGCTCAGGAGAAACTTGAGTATCGGAACCTCCATCAGGACGCTGCCCATTAGAATCCAAGGAAAGCCTCCGTAGGGGAGAAAGGAACGCATCAGCTCAACGAGGACCCAGACCAGCGGGAAGGCCCAAATCCTAAAACCCAGGAGCTTCCAAAGAAGGAAGCTCAGACCGAACTGGTAGAGTGCCAGAACCAGAGCCAGCAGAGCTACCATAAGCCAGGAGACCGGCAGGCTCACACCTCCGTATCTGTAAGAGGCTATGTAAACCCAGTGCAAGCTCAGGAAGAAGGCGAAGAATCCCGTAAGCAGCCAGAAACGGAAGGACCTCTCCCTTATCAGTAAGAAGAAGGGTACGGGAAGGAGGAACCAGAGGTTTAGCTTGGAAAAGGGTAGATGAAACAGAAGCGCTACGAGTAAAGCCTTACCTATCTCCTTAAGTCTATCCAGAGGCATATCAGGAAAAACACTCCTCCCAAGAGAGCGCTCATGTATTGGCTTATAAACCTCCAAAGGAGGACGAAGAGACCTATCTCGTAAGGCTGTAAGAAGTTGGCAAATATTACCAGCCCACCCAGCTCACCTACACCGCTGCCCCCCGGCGACGGACTCATGAATATGGCGTAGAGCAACCCCAGCTGTGTGAATACCCCCTCAACCAAGTCTATATCCTTGCCGAAGGCCATGATGAGGGTAGGCGCTATGAGCAGGAAGCAGATGTACAGGGTGATGCTTGAGAGTGTGGCAAGAACCACCTCCTTCTTTCTCTTGTAGCCAAAGAGCTTCATGTAGGTCAGATACCTCCTTAGGGACTTCTTGAGCTTCTCCTTGTGGTGTTTATTCTCGCTCCTGTTGAAGAAGAGCCTGCCGGCAATGTAAACGAAAGCGGACACTGCTAAGAGTATCCCCAGCAATCTGAGGGTGTTGCTCAGTGCCTCCGGATGCTTGTAGAGGTAGTAGGCCATGACGGGGAGCATGAAGATGAAGAAGGAGGCTCCAGTTATAGTCTTCATGGTCACTATGCTCATGACCCGGTGAAGCCCGGCGCCTTTTCTGAGGAGCATGTATACGGAGGACATCTCACCTCCTACGTGCGCTGGAGTCACCGTTGCGGCAAAGGTGTTTGTAAAGGATATTATGTAGCCGTATCCGAGGGAGTATCTCACACCCAAGGCTTTAGAGAGAATGAATAATCTTAGGTTATCAAAGGTATGATAGAGAAAGATAATAAGAAACGACAGGAATATGTACTTCCTCTTTAGGCCGGCCAGAGCCGATAGGGTTTCCTTTGAAAAGGTTTTAAAGACTATAAAGCCCAAGCTGACCAGCAGAATTAGCACAAAGAGGAGCGTTCCGTATAGGAAGGTTCTGCGCATCTACAGGGAACCTACGGCGTCTTGAATTCTACTTAAGGCTTCCTCCAAGGCATCTTCGTCGTGTGCGGTGGAGATGAACCAGGCCTCAAACTGAGAGGGAGGAATTAAAACCCCTTTGCCCAGAAGCGTTTTAAAGAACCGTGAGAAGAGCTCAGTATCCGAGGTCTTGGCGGAGGAAAAGTCAACCACCTCTTTCTCCGTGAAGAAGACAGTCATCATGGAGGCTATCCGGTTTATCCTAAAAGGCAATCCCTTATCCTTGAGAATGGAGCTTACGCCCTCTGCGAGCTTTTCCATCTTCTGCTCCAGCTCATCGTAAGGTTCCGTGTCCCTGAGAGTCCTTAGAGTCTCTGCCCCGCAGACCATGGCTAAGGGGTTTCCGGACAGGGTGCCTGCCTGATACACCTCGCCCTCGGGAGCCGCCCTCTCCATGAGCTCCTTCCTTCCTCCGTAGGCTCCCACCGGCATTCCACCTCCTAAGATTTTCCCCAAGCAGGTTATGTCCGGCTCTACGGAGAAAAGCTCCTGAGCACCGCCTTTAGAGAGCCTGAAACCCGTTATGACCTCGTCAAATATCAGAAGAGCACCGTGTGCCCGGGTCAGCTCTCTGAGCTTACTCAAGAAGCTCTTCTTTGGAATAACCACGCCCATGTTGCCCGCTACAGGCTCAACTATGGCACAGGCTATATCCTCTCCGTGTTTCTTAAAGGCTTCCTCCAAGGCTTCCTCGTCGTTGTAAGGAACTACCAAGGTCAGGCCCGCTATGTCTTCCGGTATGCCCGGAGTTCCCGGTATCCCGAAGGTGGCAACGCCCGAACCCGCGGACACCAGTAGGCTGTCGTAGTGCCCGTGGTAGCAATCGTCAAACTTGAGAACCAGCTTCCTGCCGGTGATTCCCCTTGCGAGCCTGACCGCGGACATGGTGGCTTCCGTGCCCGAGTTCACGAACCTGACCATCTCCACCGACGGAACCATCTCCACCACCAGCCTTGCCAGCCTTACCTCGTGGGGATTGGTCAGTCCGAAGGATATACCCTGCTCCAGCTCTTGCCTCAGAGCCTTTACCACCTTAGGATGAGCGTGTCCCAGGATTAGGGGACCCCAAGAGGCGAGGAAGTCTATGTACTCCTTGCCATCCGCGTCCCAAACCCTGTATCCCTTGCCTTTGGTCAGGACTATAGGCTCGCCTCCCACAGCCTTGAAGGCTCTGACGGGACTGTTAACTCCTCCGGGAAGAAGACCCAAAGCTTCCTTGAAAATCTTTCGGTTGTTCATAGAGATTGATTATACTATCGCTATATAATTAACTTTGTTAGGAACTTTAAGCTGGAGGAGAAAATGAACAGAGTCCTTTCCATTTTCGCAGTATTGGTGATTTTCCTGATAGGAAGTTGTAAAGCGCAGCAAACAGAGACCGGTGCTCAAGAGAGCCCTTTAACGGGAACGGGCGTTTTAGAGCGGTTTGAGAGAGAGCTAACTTCCGTAGTTGAGAAGGTATCACCCTCGGTGGTTACCATATTTGCCCTTCAAGAGACCAAGATAAATCCACTTGAGGAGTTTGATATCCCCTTTCACCTACCCTTCCCCTTCTCTCCCGAAAGAAGACAGAGGCGCTCTCTGGGTTCGGGGGTGATTGTCAAGAAAGAGGGCAACAAGGCCTTTATCCTCACCAACAACCACGTGGTCAAGGACGCCAAGAGTATAACCGTCAGGTTTGATAGGCACACCGAGAAGAAGGCAAAGCTAATAGGAGGAGACCCCAAGACGGACATAGCGGTGGTGGAGGTAGATGTCAGCGACATAAAGGACATAGACAAGAGAATCGCCAAGTTTGGCAACTCGGACAACCTAAAGGTGGGACAGCTGGTCATAGCCATAGGAAACCCTTACGGCCTTGAGAGAACTATAACCGTGGGAGTTATATCCGCTTTAAAGAGAAGCATAGGCATAACCCAGTACGAGAGCTTCATACAGACGGACGCCGCCATAAATCCCGGAAACTCCGGAGGTCCCCTCATAAACATAAAGGGGGAAGTGATAGGGATAAACACGGCCATAGTGGCGGAGGGTCAGGGACTCGGCTTTGCCATACCTATCAACTTAGCCAAGTGGGTGATGGAACAGATAATAGAGAACGGAAGGGTTATCAGAGGCTGGTTGGGAGTGGTCATTCAGGAGGTCACCCCCGACATAGCTGAGGCCATAGGGGTTAAAGAGGGGATACTGATAGCTCAGGTAGTCAAGGGTAGCCCTGCGGACAAGGCAGGTATAAAGGTGGGAGACGTCATAGTTGAGGTTGACGGAAAACCCATAGATAAGGTTAGGGACCTGCAGCTAAGGATTATGAAGACCAAGCCCGGCACGCAGGTAGAGTTGAAGGTCATCAGGGATGGCAAGGAGAAGGTGCTGAAGGTAAAGATAGGTGAGTTGCCCGAGAGCGGCGTCAAAGCGGACACGGACACGGAAGAGGGAAGTCTGGGACTTTCGCTCAGGAATCCGACGCCGGAGGAAAAACGCAAGCTGGGGATAGAGGGTGCCATAGTGGTAGGTGTGGTCCCCGGAAGCTCCGCCTACATGAGTGGACTCCGTCCCGGAGACATAATACTTAGGGTGAACAACGTCCCTATAAGGACTAAGGAGGACTTCTACATGGCTATAGATAGGATAAGGGAGACGGGCAAGAGGAAGGTTCTGCTCCTCGTGAAGAGGGGAAGGTCTAACCTTTATCTGGTTCTGAGTTTAGAGTGAGGAAGTTATGATTTCTGATACCGAACAGGAGCTTATAAATCAATACCTTAAGAAGATTTCTAAGATACCTCTCCTATCTCCGGAGGAAGAGAAGGAGCTGGCCAAGAGGGCCAAGGAGGGAGACCAGGAGGCTCTCAAGAAGCTGGTGGAGTCCAATCTCAGGTTCGTCATAAGCGTTGCGAAGCAGTACACGGGATACGGGCTGCCCTTCTCCGAGCTGATAGCGGCGGGCAATCTGGGCTTGATAGAGGCCGCCAAGCGATTTGACCCGGACAGGGGCGTTAAGTTCATATCCTACGCCGTCTGGTGGATTAGACAGGCCATAATGCAAGCCCTATCCCAGCAAACGGGAGCCGTCAGGATACCCCTAAAGCAGTCTCATCTCATAAGCAAGGTAGGGACGGTCTATAGCGAGCTGGCTAAGGAGCTGGAGAGGGAACCCACCCCCGAAGAGGTAGCCGAGAGGGTTAGCAAGAAGATATTGGCCAAAGAGTTAGAGAAGGAGCTGGGTAGAGAACCCAAATCCGAAGAGGTAGAGAAAGCCTTTGAGAAGGAGGGCTACAGGATTACCCCCGAGGAGGTGGAGAAGTATCTGCAGGTGTGCAGGATACCCCTTTCTTTGGACGCTCCGGTGGGGGACAACGAGGACACCTTCTTCGTTGACTTCCTGACAAAGCACGGAACCGCGGACGTGGAAGAGAACATAATTCAGGAGGTTCTTGAGAAGGAGGTGTATGACCTCTTAGAAAAGCTACCGGAGAAGGAGAGGCGGGTTATAGAGTTGAGGTTCGGACTTTCCGGGGAAGAACCTAAAACCCTCAGAGAGATAGGAGAAGCCTTGGGAGTATCCAGAGAGAGGGTTCGCCAGCTGGAGACGAGAGCCTTAAGGAAGCTCAGGAGCTTAGCTATGAAGAGACATCTCAGGGACTTCCTGACGTAGAGATGGACGGGCTGCTCCTCATAGACAAACCCAAGGGTATCACCTCCACCCGCGTCGTTGAACTGGTAAGGAAGAAGCTCAAAGATAAGGTCGGACATACCGGCACCTTAGACCCCATAGCCACCGGACTGCTTCTTCTGCTCGTAGGAAAGGCAACGAGATTCTCCTGGCTCTTTCTGAACCTTGATAAAAGCTATCGGGTGGTGGGAGAGCTTGGTCTGACCACGGACACCTACGACCTTGAGGGCAAGGTAATTGAGAGGAGGGAGGTGAGCGTTGATTGCGAGTCTATCAAAAGGGTCTTGGGAAAATTCAGAGGAGAAATAGAGCAGGTGCCCCCCAAGTTCTCCGCCAAGAAGGTAAAGGGTAAGAGGGCCTATAAGCTGGCCCGGCGGGGCGAAGAGGTGGAGCTGAAACCCGTGAAGGTGAAGGTGCACTCCTTGGAGCTTACCCGCTGCACTCTACCCCACTTTGAGGTCAGGACTACCGTATCTTCGGGAACCTACGTAAGGACCTTAATTCACGATATAGGCCAAGCCCTGGGAGTTGGGGCTACGGTGGTAGAGCTCCGAAGGACGGCGGTGGATGGCTTCAGGGTTGAGGACGCACCTACCCTTGAGGACTTTCTGAGCTTCAAAGAACCCGGCAACCTGCTGATTCCCACCGATAAGGCTCTTTCTTTCCTGCCTTCGGTAAGCTTAGGTTCCGTCTTGGGAAGCAGGTTGGTTAAGGGAAACAGCGTGCCCTTGGAGGAGTGCGACATTGACGGATACGTCAGGGTGTACATAAGCGGCAAGTTCGTGGGCGTAGGAACGGTTAAGGAGTGCTTGCTAAAGCCAGAAAGGCTGATGGCCAGCGCTTAGCTCACCTCTTGTTCAAGAGGTATCTGCCGTCTCCTAATTTCTGGAGGTTGTATCTCAGAAGTGGTTTAAATGCTCTGTCAAGGAGGACGAGTCCCACAACCTCCATAATTACTACCGCGGCCATGGCCGGTGCCGCTACGGAAAGGGGATACTTCATGGCTTCATAGAGAGCGAAATAAACGGCGAAGACGGTCATAAAAGAAAGCATTATGGCAAAGGTCTTTATCAGGGAGTAATTCCTCTTGAGCCTGACGAAGGCTCTGACCGCCTCGTCGGAGAGGAGATACACCCTATCGTAGCCTTCTCTAAGAGCCTCTGTCAGCTCCTTAGGGTCGCTTACCTCTGTCTCCTTCATTTTTACCAGCCCCCTTTTGATAAAATACAAACCCGTCCCATGCTTGGTATTATAGGCGGAAGCGGTCTCTACGGGCTTGAGAACTTCAAGCTGAAGGAAAAGGTATCGCTAAATACCCCTTTCGGCAGACCCTCTTCCGACGTGGCCATACTTGAGTGCGAAGGCGTAGAGCTGGCCTTTATCTCCCGCCACGGAGAGGGACACTCTTATCCCCCCCACCTGGTTCCTTACAGAGCCAACCTTTGGGCTCTCAGGGAGGTGGGCGTGGATAGGGTTCTGGCCGTGTCGGCTGTGGGTGCCATAAACAGAACCCTGCGTCCGGGGGATTACGTTCTCGTGGACGGCTTTATAGAGTTTACCAAGAGGAGGGAGTTTACCTACTACGAGGGCAGGCTGTCTAAGAAGGTGGAGGGCGACGATAAGGTGGCCGAGCTTATAAACTCCGGTGCGGTGGTGCATTTGGACATGACCACCCCCTACTGTCCCCAGATGAAGGGAGTGATGGCCGCGGTTATGGAGGGTATGGGTCGCAGGTACTTCTCTGCGGGAATTTACGCCTGCACAGAGGGCCCACGCTTTGAGACCCCGGCGGAGATAAAGATGCTGGAGACCTTGGGTGCCGATGTGGTAGGTATGACGGGATATCCGGAGGTGGCCTTAGCGAGGGAGCTTACCATGTGCTACGTTTCCCTCTGTGTTGTGGCCAATCCCGCGGCAGGAATCTCCGGCTACAGGCTCACCAGCGATGAGGTTATAGAGCTGATGGGTAAGAAGACGGAGGAGATAGGCAAGATTATCGTCAGGTTCGTAGAAGCTCTGCCCTCGGAAAGGGGCTGCGAATGCGGCAACGTCCTTGAGGGTGCCAAGGTAGGTAAGTGAGCCATGGACATAGCGGAAGGTTTTCCACTGAAGGACGTGGGTTTCGGGGGAGCGGTAGGTTTCGTCCTGGGGTTTACCTTCAAGAGGGTCTTCAAGTTCCTGACCCTGTTTATGGGCCTTTACATACTCAGCCTGCTCTGGCTTGCGGATAAAGGGGTAATTTCCGTTAATTGGGACGGGCTTGAGAGCTTTGTGCGCCACTCTTTCTCTTCCCTTGAGGCCTTCGCCACCTCGGCTCTGAAGACGGCTGCCTTCTCCGGGAGCTTTGCCGTCGGCTTCCTTATGGGTATGAAAGTGTGAAAAGCTGTTAGAATAGATAGGCCATGAGAATCAGGATAGCCCACAGTCCGGATTCAGACGATGCCTTCATGTTTTACCCCTTAGTTAAGGGAGAGATAGATACCCAGGGCCTGGAGATAGAGCACGTCCTCGCGGACATAGAGACCCTCAACAGGGAAGCCCTAAAGGGCACCTATGAGGTATCCGCCATATCCTTTCACGCTTACCCCTACGTCGCCGACAAGTACCTCGTTCTGCCCAGCGGCGGAAGTGTGGGGGACGGCTACGGGCCGGTGGTGGTTGCGAAGGAAAGGCTGGACTCTCTGAAAGGCAAGAGAGTAGCCGTCCCGGGAGAGCTTACGACCGCCTTCCTGACCTTGAAGCTCTATGAGCCGGACTTTGAGCACGTAGTAATTCCCTTTGACGAGATAATAGAGGCCGTTCTTGAAGGCAAGGTTGACGCTGGATTGGTGATTCACGAAGGGCAATTAACTTACGGAGACTTTGGCCTTAAAAAGGTGGTGGACTTGGGTCAGTGGTGGAAGGAGGAAACCGGTTTACCGCTTCCCTTGGGGTGCAACGTGGTCAGAAGGGACTTGGGTGATGAGGTGATAAGGAAGATAGAGAAACTGATGAGACAGAGCGTTGAGTTCTCCCTCAGGGAAAGGGAAAAGGCTCTGGACTACGCGATAGATTACGCCAGGGGTCTGACGGACGACATGGATAGAACGGATAGGTTCGTGGGCATGTACGTAAACCAGAGGACGGTGGACTACGGAGACGACGGCAGGAAGGCCGTCAGACTCATACTCAAACTGGGTAAGGAGAAGGGAATAATAAAGGCGGAGATTCCCCAGAGAATATTCTCAGACGAGGCTTAATTTCCCCTACTCAACGAATTGAAGGTTTTCCGTTTTACTCCCAATACACAGCCGGATATCTACCTGAGTTCTCAAACTCCCTCCAGCTAATCTCGTTGAGAACCCTTGAAATTAGCCTGCCTACCGGATACCTGCCGGCGTCCTTTGTGAGCTTTATCCTTATCCCGAGTTCAGCCTCAACATCCTCGGGAAGTTCGGTCAGTATTTCCACATCTTCCACAAAGGGAAGTTCTTTAATCTTCTCAAGAACTTCAGAAGTCCACTCTACCTTTAACAATTTCAAACACCTCCTTCACAAGAGGAAGATAATCTCTCAGCACCTCTATGTCAAAGCTATCCAATCCCTCTCCATAATCAACTTTCGTCGCATGTAATATAGCTCCTGATTGAGCTGTCCCACCTTCTTAAGAAGCTTCTTAGGAATGAGTCCTTCTTCAACGCACTCTCTTGAGAAGGCTGTAAATATACCTACGTGCTTTCATCTCTTTCCATGCCTATCCGTGAGGACTGCCCTCATCAAGGTGAAAAGAGCAAAGTAAAGCTCGGAAGCGCAGGCATTGTAAAGTTTCCGAGGAAGTATGCCCTCTGCTACGAACAGCCTTTCTTCTGCAAGCCGGAAGATTTCACCGCTCATTGTTTACTCAATCTTAACCTCAATTAAATCTCTTTGTGGAGCTTCTGTATGTAAATCCTTTCCAAGATTCTCCGCGCTATAGGAGCTGCCACCCTACCCCCCGATTCTCCGTGTTCCACGAGTACACCTACCACAAATAAGGGGTCTCTGTAAGGAGCAAAGCAGACAAACCAGGCGTGGTCTTTCAGCCTCCAGGGGAGCTTCTTTCTCTTCTCACGGCTTACCCTTGAAACCTGTGCCGTTCCCGTCTTGCCCGCTATGTCCACTATTTTGGAGAAGGCAAGGTGTCCGGTGCCCTTCCTTACCACCTCGCGCATAGCCTTTCGTAGAACCGCAAAGTGTTCCATATCCCCCCTTATTACCTTAAAGACGCTCTTTCTGTTTTTCCATACGAGTCTGCCCTCCTCGTCAAGGATTTCCCTCAATAGAGTAGGTCTGTATATGACCCCGTTGTTGGCTATACCCATGACCATGAGACTCTGTTCCATTAGGGTAGAGAGCATGTAGCCTTGGCCTATGCTCACGTTTACGGTATCCCCGTCGTACCAAGGCTCGCCGAACCGTTTCCTTTTCCACTTGGGTGTCGGTATAAAGCCCCTCTTTACGGGCAGCTCAAAGGGTATCCTCTCTCCGTAGGAGAAACTCCTGAAAAAGGCCTCCATCTTCCTGAGACCCAGCCTGTAGCCGTTGGTATAAAAGTAAACGTCGCAGGACTCGCTTATGGCCTCCACCATATCAACGCTGCCGTGTCCGTCCCTCTTCCAGCAGTAAAAGGTTCTGTTTCCCAAAAAGAAGGAACCGGAGCAAAAGACGGAGGCGTGCGCACCGGCGATGCCCGTGCTCAGGAGGGCGTAAGCCACTGGCAGCTTAAGAACCGAGGCGGGCGGGTACCTGCCCCTGACGACCCTGTTAAACAAAGGTTTGAGCTTGTTGCCGTTTATTTTCTCCCACTCATCGTATACCTTGTTAGGGTCGTATCTGGGGAAGCTGGCCAAGGCCAACACCTCTCCCGTTTTAGCCTTAAAGACTATCACCCCTCCCGCCACCTGACCCGATTCCTCAAATACCTCCTCAACTATCCTCTGCACCCTACTGTCAAGGGTGAGAACGAGGCTCTTGCCCTTCTTAGACTCCTTGATTTTCCTCTTCTTCACTATCTTACCCACGGCGTTCACTATAACCTCCTCTTCCCCCAGCTCGCCTAAGAGAACCCTGTTCATAGACTTCTCAAGACCCAGCTTACCTACGTAGCTGTTTACTCCTACGAGTTCCTTAAGTTTCTTTAACTCTCTCTCGGAAGGTAGTCCTACGTAGCCCAGCACGTGGGAAGCAAGCTTGCCCTCCGGATAGAACCTCTTGGGAATAGTCTCCACGTAAACGCCTGGAAGTCTGTCCACGTTGGAGAAGTAGGTATCCAAGTCCCTCTGGGTGAGCGAACTTTTGAGTCTGACGGGTTCTATGCCTCTTACGCCCTTCTTTATAACTCCCTCTATGTCCACGCCGAACAGCTCCTTCAGGGTATCTCTTAGGGATATAAGCTCCCTCTTGTTCAGCCTGGCAGCGTCCAAGAGGAGGACGTATTCGGGAACATCGTAGGCGAGGGGTTTCTTCCTCCTGTCAAGTATGTCCCCGCGGGGAGGGTATATCTTTCTGACTCTCTTGAAGTTCTTTCCGGCCAGCTTCCTGTAAAAATCCCCCTTTATGACCTGAAGGTAGAAGAGCCTCAGGAGCACTGCAAAGAAGGTAGCAACTATCAGAACGAGGATAAAGATAAACCTACGTCTGCTCATCTCTGCCACCCGCGAAGAGTAAGTAGCCGAGGAGTCCTAAGGTCAAGGTTATGAAGAGGGACAGAGATAGGACGAAGGGATTGAGTTCAAAGGAGAACTTCCTACTCATCAAGGCTATCTTAACCGAGTAATTCAGGAGTGTAAAGAAGGCTAAGCTACCCAGCACGAAGAAGAGCCTCTTGACCAGGATTCTCTCGTAGAACATGAACATAAGGTAGGCGGACAGCAGGTTGGCGCTCATAAAGAGTCCCAGAGAGTCGTGGAGCACGTCCAGAACGAAACCGCCGAAGAAGGCCTTAAATATTATGTCCTTCCTTTCTTTAAAGGAATAGGTAAATAGGAAGATAAAGACGAGGTCTGGGGAGAGAAATCCCGGTGCAAAGAGGGGAGATAGAAAGGAGCTCTGGAAGAAGGCCAGCACGAATATAACCGCGTAATGTATCATCTTGCTTTTCTCTCTGCGAGGACTATGACCATCTCCGAGCGCCTCGGGTCGGCGGCAGGTTTAACGAAGACCTTCCTGAAGAAGGGACTTTCACCCTTCTCTATTCTATCCACGTATCCGACTATGAAGTTGGGGAGTCTGCCCTCGGGGTCTCTGTAGAGAATCTTGTCCCCTACGCTGATGCTGTCCTTCTTGTTGACGTAAAGAAGCTCTCCCAAAGGGTAGCCTCCCCTGTATATGTAAGCCTTCCCTGAACTTTCAAGAAGAACGGAGAGGTTTAGCTCTCCGTTGAGGGTAGTAATCACCTTTGAGGTAGCCGTGTAGGCTTCCTTAACCGTACCTATAACCTCTCCTCTGGACAGAACTATGTCTCCCCTTGAGACACCCGACTGCCTGCCTGCAGAGATTATCACAAAGGCGTCAAGTCCGGTGGGGTCGTAATACACTACCCTTGAAAATACTACTCCTCCCAAACTTTTGAAACCGTCCAGCTTTAATTCCTGTCCGAGCCTTCTTAAAACCCTCCTGTAGGTGCTCAGCTCCACCTCGTTTACCTTGCACATTTCCAGCTCCTTAAGGAGCCTGCTGTTCTCCTCCTTGAGGTTCACCAAAAGGACATACTTGCTCATGTTCTCCTCAACGTAATTGAAAATCGCCTCCTTCAGGTTTATGACCGGCAGAACCGCTCTGTAGGATACCTCTTTGATTCTGTCCAGCAGGGGGCTTCCAGACAGGTCGCTGAAGAATATGAATAGGCTCAGTAGCAGGAGCGATACGAACGCTAAGTGAAAGCCGTAGCGTTTCATTCCATAGAAATCTTCTTAACGAGGTCTATCTGGTCAAGAACACGACCTACACCCCTGGCCACCGCGGTCAGCGGGTCTTCGCAGTAGTAAGCTCTTATGCCCGTCTCGTCGGTTATCCTAACGTCCAGATTCCTGAGAAGGGAGCCTCCACCTGCCAAAACTATACCCTTGTCGGCTATATCCGCGGCCAGCTCCGGCGGAGTTTTTTCCAGGGTAGCCCTGAGGGTGTTCACTATGGAGTTGACGGTGTCATCAAGGGCTTCGGTAATCATATTGCTGGTAATCTCCACCGACTTGGGAAGGCCGGTCATGTCCCTACCCCTTACCTCCATGCTTCTCTCTTCGTTTTCCTTTATGGCACTGCCCAGCTCTATCTTTATCCTCTCCGCCGTTTGCTCTCCTATGAGAAGGTGGAACTTCCTCTTTATATACTGAATTATGGCCTCGTTCATCTCATCTCCGGCCACCCTCAGGGAGTTGGAGACCACTATCCCGGCCAAGGATATTACGGCTATCTCAGTGGTACCGCCCCCTATGTCCACCACCATGTTCCCCACCGGCTCGTCTATGGGCATGTCCGCACCTATGGCCGCCGCCATGGGTTCAGCTATCAGAAACACCTCTTTGGCACCGGCATTCTTAGCGGCGTCTATGACCGCCTTCTTCTCAACGGGCGTTATGCCGGTAGGGACACCTATTATCACCCTCGGCTTTGGCTTAAACATAGAGTTGCCGAGAGCTTTCTTTATGAAGTAGGAGAGCATCATGTGGGTAACTTCAAAATCGGTGATGACTCCGTCCCTTAAGGGTCTTATGGCTTGAATGTTCTCCGGGGTCTTGCCTATCATCTCCTTGGCTTCTTTACCTACGGCGAGAACCTTTTTACTCCTTACGTCTATAGCCACTATGGAAGGTTCGTATATTATTATTCCTTTGTTTTCCAAGAACACCGCCGTGTTGGCAGTCCCCAAATCTATTCCTATGTTGCTTGAAAAGAATCCCAAGAGTTTATCTAAAAACATCTTTCCTCCTTTAGGGAATATATTTATTTTAATGGCACTTAAAGAGGGTAGTAAAGACAAAATTATAACTGAAGAGATACTGGAAAGGTATCCCGAGCACAGGGAAAAAGTACTCAAAGCCTACGAGTTTATAAAAGATAAGCATGGAAACCAAAAAAGAGCCTCGGGAGAAGCCTACATAATCCACCCTATAGAGGTAGCCAAGATACTCGCCGATATGAACATGGACATAACCAGCATAGTGTCTGCGTTTCTCCACGATGTGCTTGAGGATACGGACACCTCTTACGATGACCTGGTCAGGAAGTTTGGCAGAGACGTGGCGGATATAGTGGAGGGTGTTACCAAGATAGGTAAGCTGAAGTTCAAACGGGCAGAAGAGGCTCAGGCGGAGAACTTCAGAAAGCTCCTGTTGGCCATGTCCAAGGATATCAGGGTTATGGTGGTGAAGCTGGCCGACAGGCTCCACAATATGAGAACTCTAAAATACCTCAGGAAGGAGAAGCAGATAAGAATCGCCCGTGAAACCTTGGAGATATACGCTCCCATAGCCCACAGGTTGGGGGTGTGGAGTATAAAGACGGAGCTTGAGGACTTGGCTTTCATGTACCTCTACCCCAAGGAGTATCAAAGGGTCAGAAGCTTTATAAGCGAGTCAAGGGATAAGCTGAAAGAGTATCTGGAAAAGTTCGTGGTGCCTCCGGTGAAGGAGATTTTGAGAAAAAACGGGATAGAGGCCACGTTGCAGTACAGGTCAAAGCACCTTTACAGCGTTTGGCAGAAGACCATAAGGAAGAATATAAGGCTTGAGGACGTTCACGATATACTGGGGGTGAGAGTTATAGTAAACAGTATTGCCGAGTGCTACTCGGTTCTTGGACTGATACATAGCCTCTTTACACAGGTGCCCGGTAAGTTTAAGGACTACATATCCGTCCCTAAGTCCAACCTTTACCAGTCCATACATACCACGGTGGTTGCACCAAAAGGCAAGATGGTTGAGTTCCAGATAAGAACCTACGAGATGCACGAAAGAGCCGAAAAGGGAATAGCCGCCCACTGGGCTTACAAAGAGGGCGTAAGAGCACAAGAGGGTGAGACCTTCGTATGGCTCAGAGACCTCGTTGAGAGCATACAGGGAAGCAAGGACGCCAACGAGCTGCTTGATAACATAAAGAGAGACCTCTTCTACGAAGAGGTTTTTGTATTCACCCCCGCGGGGGACATAGTGGTTCTCCCCAAGGGAGCCACCCCTGTGGACTTTGCCTACCGCATACACACCGACGTAGGAAACAGCTGCAAGGGAGCAAAGGTAAACGGAAGGATAGTGCCGCTGGACTACAAGCTCAGAAACGGAGAGATGGTTGAGATAATAACCTCTCCCGGTGGCAAGCCCAATCCGGCGTGGCTCAACTTCGTGGTAACCTCAAGGGCCAAGAACAAGATAAAGCAGTATATAAAGCAGTTAGATAGAGAAAGATACCTGACGGAAGGTAGAAAACTGCTGGAGAAGATAAGGCAAAAGATGGGTGTCTCCCACGAGGAGCTTATAGAATCTCTGAGGAAGAGGGTCAGGTTTAACGAAGAGGAAGAGCTGCTGCTGGCACTCGGGAGCGGAAAGCTGTCTTTACTGAGGCTTTATAAGCTCTTAGAGAGGAAGGAGCAAAAAACTTCCAGGGTTCAGAGGGAAGGCAGGGGCGTAATATCGCTGGAAGGACTTGAAGGCGTAGAGTATAGGGTAGCCCACTGCTGTATGCCCGTTCCGGGCGACGAGGTTTACGGTGTGGTGGTAAAGGGAAAGGGATTGGTTATTCATGAAAAAGGTTGTTCAAATCTAAAGAGCATTATGCTCAGCTCTTCGGAGAGGGTGTTCAAGGTCAAGTGGCAGGCGAAGGGTAAGTTCAAGACCCGTATAAGGCTTGAGGTAAAAGACAGACTGGGGATACTGTCCGACGTCACCTCCGAGATTGCTAAGAGAGGTTCCAACGTTTTCCAATCTAAGAGCGCCAGCCTCAGCAACGGAACGGCCTCCATGGAGTTCGTGATAGATGTAGAGGGGAAAAAACATCTGCAGGAGCTTATGCGCTCCCTCAAGGAGATAGAGGGTGTTGACAAGTGCACGAGGTTTTACAAGTAGCTCCAAGATGGGATATAATTATCTATCCCAAAGGCCCGGTAGCTCAGTTGGTAGAGCACCCGGCTGAAAACCGGGGTGTCGGCGGTTCAAGTCCGCCCTGGGCCACCATCAAACAGCAAACCCATGTAATCCCTAACTACGCTCTTCCAGTTGGCACTTCCCTTTTCCACCAGGTCTAACCTCTCTTCCATACTGGCGGTAAACCTGTAGTCCATAAGTCCGGGGAAGCTCTCCATGAGGAAATCAACCACCTTAAAGGCCCTCTCGGTGGGAACCAGAGCGCCTCTGCGGAGTTCAACGTAACCTTTAGACTTGAGGCTCTTCACGAGAGAGGCGTAGGTGGAGGGCCTCCCTATTCCCAGCTTCTCTAAGGCCTTTATCAAAGAGCCTTCCGTATATCTGGGAGGGGGCTTTGTCTTACTCTCCTGAAGGAACACCTTTTCTACCTTGAGCACCTCTCCCTCCTCTAAGGGGGGCAACGGTGCCTCCTCAAGGCCGCAGGGGTAAACCCTACACCAGCCGTCAAAGGCTATCTTCAAACCTTTCGCTTTCATGATTATGGGACTCCTCAGGCGGGGCGTGCTGACCTCCACCTCAACCTCCGTCCTTTCCACCACCGCCGGACTCATCAGCGATGCTAAGGTTCTATCAAGTATGAGCTTGTAGAGGGCGTCCTCTTCACCGCTCAGGCTCACGCTTTTCAGTCCCGTAGGCCTTATGCACTCGTGGGCACCCTGCGCCGTGGGCTTTTCTTTGAATCTCCTGAGCTTACCTACGTACTCCTGGCCTAACCTCTTCTTTATGTGGCTCATGAACTCTTTGGCCTTTCTCTCGTTCATTCTAAAGCTGTCAGTTCTCGGATAGGTTATTAGTCCCCTCTCGTAGAGAGCCTGTGCCAGCCTCTGGGTCTTCTCCGCAGACAGTCCCAGCCTGGAGTTGGCCTCCGCATGAAGGCTTGAGGTTATAAAGGGTTTTGGGGGTGGAACCTTCTGGGAGTTTACCTTGATGCTCTTTACCACGAAGAGGGCCTCTTCAATCCTATCGGCTATATCTTTGGCGTTGGCGGGCTTCTCGTACCTGTAGTCGTAGGTAAGGAGGAAGGTCTGCTCTCCCTTGCGCACCTGTGCCTTGACGTAGTAGTAGCTCTTCTCCTTGAAGCTCTGAATTTCTCTTTCCCTCTCCACTATCAGTCTCAGTGCGGGAGATTGAACTCTCCCGGCGGAAAGCTTAAAGTCCCTGTAAGCTCTCCATAGGCGTGGAGATAGCTTGAAGCCTATGAGTCTGTCTAAAATCCTGCGGGAGAACTGGGCATGTACCAGGTTTATATCAAGCTCTCCGGCCTCTCTGAGGGAGTTTTTTATCGCCTCCTTGGTAATCTCGTAAAACCTGACCCTCTTTACGTTGGGATTTACCTTAAGTATTTCCTCTCTCAGGAAGTAAGCTATGGCCTCTCCCTCTCTGTCCGGGTCCGTGCCTATGTAAACCTCCTCCGAGTTCTTTGCCAGCCTCTTTATACCTTCCACCAGCTTCCTCTTACCCCTGAGGTAGACGTATTTCGCCTTGAGGTTATCTTCGTCAACTCCCAATTCCTTGGGAGGCAGGTCTTTTATATGTCCCAGGGTAGCCTTGACCTTGAAACCCTTTCCTAAATACCTTTGAAGTGTTTTCGCCTTGGTGGGGGACTCAACTACAAAGAGCTTCATTCAGACCATGTCTCTGATGCTCCGCTCACCCACGTTTACGTAGTACTCCAGCACGCGGATAATCTCGTCTATGGACTGGACTATCTCCTCCGTAGGCGATGGCTCACTCTTGCCTACGCAGGACTCTATGAAGGATAGGGTTCCCTCCATGCGCTCCACTATCGGCTCTTCATACAGGGTTATGCTCTCTAAGAATATGGGAAAGCTCTTCTCAAGAAGCTCCAGCGTGAGAGCGGTGAAGGAGAGGCACTCCGCACCCATCAGGAGGGCACTCTCCCTCGTATAATCGTCCGATACCCTGTCCGTCGCCTCTATGGTCATCACGGTGAGCTTGAGTGTACTTATAAGCCTCTTAATGTGCTCAAGGGTTCTCAGTCTCGCTTTGCCGGAAATCCGTCCTCCGGAAGCCAAGAGCACGTTCAGGAGCTTCCTTTGGTTCTGTACCTCCTCCTCCAGCTTGGCCATCAAGAAGTAGGCGGGCGGAAACTCCATCATCAAACGAACCTTTGAGCACCCTCTATCTTATATTCTTCCACAAGCTCTGTGTAATCATCAAACCAATGGGCCTCGGGGTTCCTTCTGTAAATCATGAACTTACCGGCGTTCTCCGGGTCTGCCGCTCTGTGGTACCTGAAGAAGACGTTCTCACTGCTCTTGCCGAGAATCTCTATCTTTCCGCTCTCGTGGGACATAACGTATCTGACCCTCGCCGCCAGTCCGGAGACCCTGGAGCGTGCCTCCTCAACCAGGTCTATCGTCTCCTCTATGGGGGTTGAGTAGGTCTTATTTCCCGCTGTCGGTCTGCACTGGAAGAGGTAGTAGGGTGGAACTCCCATAAAGGATAGCTCCTCAAGCAATAGGGTGAGGGTATCCGCATCATCGTTTATACCCCTGAGCACCGGTGTCTGGTTCGTTAGAGTGGTGCCGGTCTTTTGCACCAGCTCAACGGCTCTCTTGGCCTCCGAGGTCAGCTCCTTGGGGTGATTGAAGTGGTTCATCAGGTACAGCTTCTTCCCGGTCTCGCTATTGAACCACTCAAAAAGCTCTAAGAGCGCCGGGTCGTCTATAACCCTGAAGGGGTTCACCGCCAGCATCTTAGAGCCTATCCTGACTATCCTCACGTGGGGAATCTCCGAGAGGGCTTTGAGAATCCTCTCAAGCTTAAAGGTGGCGAGAACTAAGGGGTCTCCTCCCGTGAGCAGCACGTTGTTAATCTCTGAATGCTCCCTTATGTAAGCGAGACCTTCCGACACGTCCCTGGCGACCTCGTCGTTGTCGTTCATAAACAGGCGCTTTCTGAAGCAGAACCTGCAGTATATACCGCACACGTCGGTGACGAGCAAGAGAGCGGTGTCCGGATACTTATGCTCAAGTCCGTGAACCTTCATGTACTTGCTCTCGTTGGAGGCGTCCAGCTTTCCCCATACCTCCAGCTCTTCCACAGTGGGTATAACTATCCTGCGTATGGGGTCCTCCGGGTCGTTCCAATCTATGAGGGAGTTGTAGTAGGTGTTAGTTCTGAAGGCGAAGCGCTCTGTCACCTGAGAGAGCTCCCTCTTCTCCTCCTCTCTCAGCTGGGGCACGTGTTCCAGCTTTATGACATACTTAACCTTTCTTTCCATACCGCACCTCCTTTAAGTACAAAACAAAAAGCAAATCTTTTAAGAGATTTTGAGCTATGCAGGCCTACGATAGGCGCATTTAAATTTAAACCATAAAAGTATGATTGTCAAGTTCTTTATCCAAGAGTATCATATAAGTATGGTCGTAAAAACCGTTAGGCTTTTGGTTTTGCTTATAATCCCAATTATACTCTCATGCGGAATAAAAAAAAGTCCAAAACCGCCGTTAAAACCGAAGTTTGATGTAAAAAGAATAGGAGCTTACGTGTATGTGATACCAAAAGAAGATAATATAACGGTAAAAGGATTTAAAAAACATGGAAATTACTATTTAAAAATGGTCTCAGGTAAAGATTGTTTTAAGGTTAAATCGCCTGGCAAATCCGATGCAAGGGTCTGTGTGGAGGAAGCGCTGACCTTAACACCTGAGGTTGAAATTAAGCGCCGTGGGGAGCACGTGGAGCTGGCGCTGAGGGGATTTCGGCGATGGAATCTATACGAGCTCAAGGAGGACAATCTCATACTTGAGAGCGAAAGAGAGGTAAGGAGAGAGACCCTCAGACTGGAGCGGGATTACGTCAAGAGGTGCTATGCGATAACGGGTGTGATGGGAAAGAGGGAGAGTCCCCCTTATAACTTCTGTGTATCCCCCAAGCCGATTCCCAGACCGGAGCCACCGAAAAACCTTGAGTTGGTAGTGTCCCAGGACAAGCTAATCTTAGTCTGGAGCCTGAAGGAAAGCCTTGAGTACGTGGTCTATAAGAACGGAAGGGAGGTTTATAGAACCCGAGGCAATTCCTTTGTAGGAAAGCTTCCTGAGGGAACGACCACCTACGAGGTAATAGCGATAAATCCTTTAGGCGGCAGGAGCGAGCCGGCGAAGGTGGTCTATAGGCCGTAGTGGGCGGCTATGGCGGCGGAGATGGCCAACACCACGTCTTCTAAGGGCTTTTCGCCCTCTATCTCAAAATCGTACTCGTTGCTTCTGAGCTTCTCCTCTAAGAACTTGACTCCGAACTCGCCTTTAAGGAAGTCGGGGTCTCTGGTTATCTCTCTGTAGAGGGATATATTGGTGGGAACACCCCTTATCAGGAACTCGTCCAAGGCTCTCCTGGCTCTCGCCACCGTTTTTTCCCACGTCAATCCCCAAACGGTCATCTTGGCAATCATGGAGTCGTAGAAGGGGGGGATTATGTAGTCCTTATACACACCGGCGTCTATCCTTACACCGGGACCGCCGGGGGAGTAGTAGGCTGTAAGCTTGCCGGGTGCCGGAGCGAAATTCTTTTTGGGGTCTTCCGCGTTTATCCTGAACTCTATGGCGTATCCCCTGAAACCTATATCGCTCTGCAGGTATGGGAGCGGCTCTCCCGCCGCTATCCTAATCATCATCTCTACTATGTCAACGCCCGTTATGGTCTCGGTTATGGTGTGTTCCACCTGCAGGCGGGTGTTCATCTCTATGAAGTAGTAATTTCCCGTCTTGGTATCTACCAAAAACTCTAAGGTGCCCGCATTCTCGTAGCCCACCTTCATGAGCGCTCTGACGGCGTTTCCGAGAATCTTCATTCTTATATCTTTCGGGAGCGCGGGTGAGGGGGCTATCTCTATGAGCTTTTGGTGTCTGCGCTGGATTGAGCAGTCCCTCTCTCCCAGGTGGATTATGTTCCCGTACTTGTCCCCCAAGACCTGAACCTCTATATGCTTAGGGTTGTCAAGATACTTCTCTATGAATATGTCCCCCTTACCGAAGAAGGTCTCCGCCTCCCTGTAGGCAGACTCAAAGGCGGGCTTTAGCTCCTCCTCCTTCCACACTATCCTCATTCCCCTGCCGCCTCCCCCGTATGCGGCCTTGAGCATTACGGGAAAGCCTATCTCCTTGGCTACCTTCAGCGCCTCCTCTGTGTCGGTTATGGGTTCTGCCACACCGGGAACTACCGGAAGACCGGCCTCCGCCATCACCTTCTTCGCCTTTACCTTGTCCCCAAAGGTGTCTATCTGCTCCGGAGTGGGACCTATGAAGGTTATCCCCCTCCTCCTGCAGTATCTCGCGAAGTCCGCATTCTCGGCGAGGAATCCGTAGCCGGGGTGTATGGCGTCCGCTCTTATCTGCCTTGCCAGGTCAACTATCTTGACGTAATCAAGGTAGGCTCTTATCGGGTCTCCCGATATAAGGTAAGCCTCGTCGGCCTTCTTAACGTGAAGGGAGCGCACGTCCGCCTCCGAGTATATGGCCGCGGACTCTATGCCTAACTCTCTGCAAGCTCTAATAATCCTTACCGCAATCTCTCCCCGGTTGGCCACCAGTATCTTTCTGAACATAATAGAAGATTATCTTACAGCTATCGCCTTCGCCGTGATGGAGAAGCTTGAGAGAGGCCTCCAGCGATGGGAGTATAATTCTTCTCTGGGACTCATGGCTATATTCCTACTTATACTTTTGTGGGTTGCCGCACCGGGCTTCTCCGTAAGCCTTGAGCAGGTCCAGCACGGAGCCTTAGAGAAGAACCTGAATATAAGAGTCCAGAGGTTAGAGAGGGATAAATCTGCCTTGGAGAGAAAAAAGAGCTTCAGCGAGCTGCTGCCGCAGGTGAATGCCGAATTGTCCCTGAACTTCACAAAAGAGCAGAGTATCCTCTTTCCTCTGCTTCCCAACACACCGCCTCAGGAGCTTATATTCTCAAGGGAAGTTTATCCCAAGTATGTGCTGGTGCTATCCCAAGAGATTTACAATCCGGTTAAGCTGAGCCGATACCGCATCGCAAAGATAAGGGAGAGGGCGCAGGAGTTTATGTTGAGAGAAAAAGAGAGGGAGCTGGTATCTCGGGTTAGGGACGCCTACTTTAGCGCGCTGCAACTGAAGGCTCTGCTGGACGTATACAACAAGCAGAGGGAGAGCGTTGAGGCACATCTAAGGGACGTTAAAGAGCTTTACGCTCAGGGAGTTGTGGCTCTCAAGGACATACTTGAGACCAAGGTAAAGCTCCATCAGATAAAGGAGAAGATAGCCTCAACCGAGGCGGATTACAGAAAAGCCTTAGAGCTGTTGTCTTATCTATCGGGACTCAAGGTCAGGGACGTTGAAGATGTGGGGCAAGAGGACATCTACGACCTTTC
The DNA here is from genome assembly GCA_027014155.1 of Aquificaceae bacterium. Classification (GTDB taxonomy): domain Bacteria; phylum Aquificota; class Aquificia; order Aquificales; family Aquificaceae; genus WFYI01. Next base: position 13,072 of record JALWEG010000033.1, on the reverse strand, counting down.
GGACAGGAGTCCGGAAGAGCTTCTGAAGCTCGCCAAGAGGAATAGGGCGGTCTTTGGGGCACTCAGAGAAGGCCTGCGAGCTTCCCAGGAGGGGGTAAGGCTGGTGCGCTCTGCCTTCCTCCCCAGCCTCTCCCTCAGGGGAGTTATCCAGCACAGCAGGGAGAGCAACGTGTTTCCCAACGACGTATACATGATTTCCTTATCCCTGCGCTGGAACCTCTTTAGCGGTAAAGGCAGGTTTCACGCCTTGGAGATTTCCAAAAGGGACGAGCGGATACAAACGCTACTCAAGGAAGACACAGAGCGTAGGCTCAAGCTATCCATAGAGGGAATCCTTGAGGATATAAAGGCGGCTCGCCAGAGGTTGGAGCTTTCAAGGGTAAGGCTGAAGGAGGCTAAAGAGCACCTGAGGATAGCGAAGGAGAAATACAGAGCCGGCCTGGGAACCAATACGGAGGTGATTGACGCTCAGAGCTATCTAACCTCCGCCTTAAAGTCCCTTGAGGTAAACAGGTATCAACTCTTGCGATTGAAGTTAAAGCTTTTAGAGGAAGTAGGATATGAAGAGTAAGGTCTTAGGGGCAACGCTTCTCGCTGTTGTTTTAATCCTGTCGGGAATCTGGGGGGTTAAGTGGGTCGGCTACAGGCTGTCCCATGCAGTCAGCAACGCCGCCTTCGTGGAGAGCGACTCCTTGGTCAACCTCGCCTACAAGAGGGTAGGCGGCAGGGTGGTGAAGCTGTATAAGAAGGAAGGGGAGAGGGTAAAGAGGGGAGAGATTCTGGCCAAGCTGGAGGACAGGGAGCTTAGTTTAAAAATTGCTCAGCTAAGGCATCAGATAAGTGCTCTGGAAAGGGAGAGAGAGGCTCTCGTTGTGGAGCGGGAGCGGCAAAGGGAAGAGCTTGATAAGAGACTTTCCGTCATAGACAGCAGGGTGGCACAGGCGCAAAGCAGGATAGAGGCCTTAGAGGCGGAGATTGCTCAGCTGGATAAGGACTGGAGCAGGTTCAAGGAGCTTTACTCTAAGGGCGTTGTGCCGGCACGCAGGTTTGAGGAGATTGACACGGGTAAGAAGAGGCTTCTCAAGGAGAGGGAGGCGGCTCTAAGGTTGAAGGAGTCTTTGCTCAGGCAGAGGGAGGTTATTGAGGTCTCCTACAAGGCTTTAACGTCTCTGGAAAAGAGGATAGAGGCTCTGCAGGAGAGAAGGCTATCCCTGCTCAAGCGGCTGGAAGACTTGGAAGATATGCTAAAGGAGACGGAGCTAAGGGCGCCTTTTGACGGGGTTGTGGTGAAGGAGTTCCTCAAAGAGGGTGAGGTGGTCAGGCCGGGCCAATACGTGTACTCACTTCTGAATCCCGAGGACATTTACATATTGGTTTTGCTTGAAGAGAACAAGCTGGAAGGGGTGAAAGAAGGCAACAGGGTTTACATAAAGGTTGACGCTCTGCCGCACGAGGATTACGAGGGTGTGGTTTCGGTGATTAATATGGCAACGGCTTCCAAGTTCGCTCTGATTCCGAGGGATATAACCGCCGGGGAGTTTACCAAGGTGGCTCAAAGGGTTCCGGTAAGGATAGAGATAACCAAAGGGAAGAGAGAGCTTCTCAGGGTGGGCTTTGGAGCGGAGGTGGCTATAGAGAAACGATAGTTAAATCCCTGTAAAAGTCCGGGTAGGAAATCTGGACACACTTAATATCATCTATGATGGTCTCTCCCTCGGCAACCAAACCTGCCACGGAGAAGGCCATAGCTATTCTGTGGTCTGAGTAAGTCCTTATCTTCGCTCCCTTTAAACTTTCCTGTCCCTCCACGGCGAAGCCGTCCTCAAACTCCTCTACCTTTACCCCCATACTTCTCAAGTTCTCCACAACGGCCCTTATCCTGTCGCTTTCCTTTACCCTCAGCTCCTTGGCTCCCCTTACCACCGACACCCCTTCCGCCTTAGCCATCATTACCGCCAAGATGGGTATCTCGTCTATCAGGGAGGGAACCTCGTCGGGTCTGACCTCTACGGCCTTTAACCTGCTTCCGGACCTTACCAAGATGTCGGCCACCGGCTCCATGGAGGTCTCCCTGACCTCTAACATCTCTATGTGGGCACCCATCTCCATGGCCTTGCGCAGAAAGCCGTCCCTCGTGGGGTTAATCAGCACCTCTTTGAGGAGAAGTTCTCCCTCCTCTACCAAGGCCGTTAAAGCTATAAAGAAGGCCGCCGAGGAAGGGTCTGCAGGACAGAAAACCTCCGCCGCGTGCACCCTTTGTCCCCCTCTGAGCTTTACTATGTGTCCCTTCTCCTGCGCTATGGTCTCCACCTGAACGCCGAAGAGCCTCAGCATCCTCTCGGTGTGGTCTCTTGACAGCGTAGGCTCTACCACCTCGGTAATTCCCTCGGCTCTTAGTCCAGCCAAAAGGAGGGCGGACTTTACCTGCGCCGAGGCCCTTTTGTTGAAGAAGGATATACCCTTCAACCGGGCACCCCTTATCGCTATAGGAAGCTTGTTTCCCTTCTCCCTACCGTCTATGCTGGCTCCCATCTGCCTGAGAGGTTCAACCACCCGCAGCATGGGTCTCTCTTTCAAACTTTCGTCCCCCGTTATCACGCTGAAGAAGCTCTGGGTGGAGAGGACTCCGCTTATCAACCTCGCGGTAGTGCCGGAGTTTCGCGCGTCAAGCACGTCCGAGGGTTCTGTAAATCGGTAATCTTTACCTTCAATCAGGACGGTGTCCCCCTCTTGGGTAATCTCGGTTCCCAACTTCCTCAGGACTTCCAGGGTCGCTCTGGTGTCTGCGGAGCTGAGCCACTTGCTCACCCGTGTCCTGCCCGAAGCTATCGCGCCCAGAATCAGTGCTCTGTGGGAGATGGACTTATCGGAAGGAACTCTGAGGCTTCCCCCTACGCTCTTTACCTTAGTTATCTGCATTCAGAAGATTTTACTCAAAAAACTCGTTAAGCCTTCTCGCGAGATGAATGTCTGCCCTCGTTATCCCGCCTTCGCTGTGGGTTGTTGTGGACACGGTTATCGTCTTGGTCGCCGTATGGAAGACTATATCCGGGTGGTGGTTGGTCTCCTCTATCACCTGAGCTATATGTTTTATAAATCGGGTTATCTGCGCCCAATCCTCTATGTAAAAACGCCTGCTTATGCACTTGAACTCTCTGCTCCAGCCATCTAACTCTTTCAACTCCTTTTGCAGTTCCTCTTGACTCAAGAGTGTTTTGTCCTCCATCACTCATACCTCCTGTTTACTGGTGTAAGATAGCTCTCCTGAGGAGGCTCACCTTGACCTTTGCCATAGAAAGGGGGTTAAAGGTGGTAGAGAATTTACTTTCAGGAGGCGGAAAAATGGCATCAAATCCCGATAGATTGGAAAAGTTGGTTCAGAAGGCGAAGCTTGCGGACCCGCAGAAGAAGATAAACTTCGTTATCTTGAATCTAAAGCCCGTCTGGATGAAGTGCAGGAGAACCAAGAGGCTCGTCTTCGTATTTCACAAGCTGGGAGAGGGCGAGGGGCAAACCTCCTGCGGCCAGACCCTTGAGGAGTTTCAGATACTCCCGGACAGGCAGGAGAACTTGGTAATAACTCAGGTGAACATGCTGCTGGGCGGCCTCGGCCTTCAGGTATTCTTTGACGTGTGTCCAGAATGCTTTGGAGCTATAAACAGGTGCACACCTCTGGACGAGGGATAAAATAGAAATTATCTAAACATAATGGGTGCAGCCAGAAAGAGCTTAGAGATTAAGGAGCTGAGTATAGTTAACGAGGTAGCCAAGATACTCAGCAGGGGTTTCAATCTTGATACCGCTCTGAACGAGGTGCTAAAGAGCCTCTACTCCTTCTGGGACGTGCGCCACAGCTTCATAGCCCTCTACGAGCCTAAGCTCAGGGTGCTCAGGATAGTCAAGGCCTACGGCTTTACCAGGGAGGAGATAGAGAGGGGCGTGTTTAAGAAAGGGGAGGGGATAACGGGAAAGGTATTCAAAACTGGCTTTCCCATAGTCCTGAACAGGCTCTCCTCTTCGGACTCTTCTTTCTTAAACAAGACTCAAATCGCAAAGAGGCTTGAGGGAACGGAGAGCTTTATATCGGTGCCCATAAAGGTGGGTGGCTCAGTCATAGGCGTTCTGTCGGTGTTTAAAAGCTTCTCCCAGAGGGAGAGCGTTGAGAAGGGCTTGGAGTCCCTGATGATAGTGGGAACGCTGCTGGGAATGTTTCTCAAGCTCAACGAGGAGCTCTTGGAAAAGGAACGCCAGTGGGAGGAGGAGAAAAAAGTTCTTACGGAGGAGCTAAAGAGAAATATCTCCATGGAAGGGGTTGTAGGGGTCAGTGAGAAGATAAATACCCTACTTGAGATGGTCAAGAAGGTCGCCCAGACCGACAGCACCGTCCTGATACTGGGAGAGAGCGGGACGGGAAAGAGCCTCATAGCCAAGAAGATACACATACTCAGCGATAGGAAGGAAAACCCCTTTATAACCATAAATTGTGCCGCCATACCGGAGAATCTCTTGGAGGCGGAGCTTTTCGGATACGAGAAGGGAGCCTTTACCGGAGCGGTATCCCGCAAGAAGGGAAAGTTTGAGCTGGCGGACGGGGGTACCGTCTTCCTTGATGAGATAGGGGACATGCCCCTGAGCCTCCAGGCGAAGCTTTTGAGGGTTCTGCAGGACAAGGAAGTGGAGCGCTTAGGAGGCGATAAGACCATAAAGGTGGACGTTCGTATAATAGCCGCCACCAACAAGAACCTTGAGGAGTTGGTAAGGGAGGGTAAGTTCAGAGAGGACCTGTATTACAGATTAAACGTGGTGCCGATACACCTGCCGCCCCTCAGGGAAAGGAAGGAGGACATTCCCCTGCTGGCGGAGCACTTCCTTGAGAAGTTCAATAGGAAGTACTCCAAGTCCGTGCGTCTGAGTCCGGAGGCCGTCAGAGCCTTGATGGAATATCCCTGGCACGGCAACGTGCGTGAGCTGGAAAACATAGTTGAGAGACTCGTGATAATGAACGAGGGTGTCATAAGGGACAGAGACCTGCCCTCTCACATACTCGCTTACGCTGAAGTGTCGGATATATCCCCCTCCAACCTGCCGCAGGAGCTGGAGAAGACAGAAAGGGAGAGGATAGAGGAAGCTCTTAAGAAAACGGGATACGTAAAGTCAAGGGCGGCAAAGCTTCTGGGATACACCCTCAGGCAGCTTGATTACCGAATTCAGAAATACGGAATAGAAGTTAAGAAGTTTTGAAACTGGAAAACCTGCTCAAAGCCCGCTTTCTTGAGAGGCTAAACCGCTTTGTGGGAGTTGTGGAGCTTGAAGGAAGGAGGGAGAGGGTTCTCATAAGAAACACGGGCAGAATGAGGGAACTCCTAACGCCCGACAAAGAGGTGTACCTCAAGAGCAAGTCCACGGGCAAGTACGCCTACGAGCTGTTCCTCGTAAAGGAGGATAGTTCACTGGTATGCGTGGACTCCCATCTGGCCACGGGGCTCTTCCTTGAGTGGGCCAAGAGGGAAGGCTACCCCTGCAGGGTGAAGCAGGTAAAGAGAGAGCCAAAGGGTATAAACTCAAGGTTTGACCTGCTCATCAACGGAAAGTGGCTGATTGAGGTCAAGTCGGTGAACCTGGTAAGAGACGGCGTCGCCCTCTTTCCGGACGCGCCCACCCGCAGGGGAACGAGACACTTGAGGGAGCTGGTGGAGCTATCTTCTACCTACGAGCCTCTGCTCGTCTTTGTGGTGCTCAGGGAAGATGCAAGGAGCTTTAGTCCCAACTGCTCAACCGACCCGAAGTTTTGCGAAGCCTTTAGGTACTACGTGAGCAAGGGACTGGGAGTTAAGGTGCTAAGGTGTGAGGTTAGCCTGGGTTCCATAGAGGTTTCTGGAGAGATTCCCGTATCTCAATTTGCTGTATCATAACGAAGATGCGCATCGGAGTGTTTGATTCCGGAGTGGGAGGCCTTACTGTTCTGAAGGAGATTCACAGGGAGATTCCCGGCGCTCATATAATCTATGTGGGAGACACGGCCAGGGTTCCCTACGGAACCAAGTCCAAACAGGCGGTAGTAAGGTACAGCCTGGAGCTCGCCAGCTTCCTTATGGAGTGGAAGGTGCATGTATTGGTGGTGGCCTGCAACACGGCCAGCTCCCACGCCTTGAGCATCCTCAGGGATAAGCTCCCGATAGAGGTGATAGGGGTTATAGAGCCGGGTGTAAGAAGAGCCGTAAGTCTCACGAGGAACGGACGCGTGGGGGTGATAGGAACGCCCAGCACCGTAAACAGCGGTGCCTATCAACGCCTCTTGAGCTCCGAAGGTATAGAGGTCTTCGCCAAGGCCTGTCCCCTCTTCGTGCCCTTGGTGGAGGAGGGTCTCCTGAAGGGGAAGGTGGTAGATGCGGTCATAGAACACTACTTGGCCGAGCTTAAAGAGTTTCAGATGGACACCCTAATCCTCGGCTGCACCCACTACCCTTTGCTCAGGGAGGCCATAAACGAGTATCTTGAGGGTGTAGAGATAGTTGATTCGGCGAGCGTGATAGCCCAAGACCTGAAGTCCAAGGTGGCGAGTCCGACCGCGGGAGAAGGTAAACTGGAAATCTTCTTCACCGACATATCTCCAAACCTGGGAAAGCTCGTTCAACTCATAGTTGGAAAGGAGGTTGACTTTCAGCTGGCGGATTTAGAGGAGATGAGGATATCTATATAACCCTTCTCCTTTAACTCCTCCAAAAGCTCCTTGGCCAGAGCCTCTACCTTCTTGGATACAATCTCCTCCTTTATCTCCTCCTCGCTCCTTCCGGAATACTCCCTCTCCACCTTGAGCACCTTGGCAAGGTATATGTTATTCTCGTCCTCGGCCACCACCACCTTTCCCACGTCCGCCTTCCAAACCTCTTTATCCAACGGCTCTACAAGGTCTCCCTTATAGACCTTCAGCCTCTCTATCTGTCCCCCCAGACTCTTGGCCACGTACTCCAGGTCCTCAAGCCTGTCCAACTTAAGAAGCTCCTGTGCCTTATCCTTGTCTAAAACCAGAAGCTCTATCCTCTTGGCAAACTTAACCTCGCCCTTTTTTAGCCTCTCTATCTCTATCTCTATCTGGGAGACGTCCACCTTACGACTCAGGAAGTTCCTCAGCCCGTAGGTTGAAAGGGTTTCCAGCTCCACGAACCTCTTTAGGTCCTGGGGAGTTATCCCCTCGGAATACATCTCCTTTAGAAACTCCTCAAGGCTCTTGCCGTTGGACTTGGCCAACTCCTTCAGATACTCGTCCGAGTAAGTGGAAGGTAAATTAAAACCCTTGCTCTTTAAGTGTTGAACTATCAGATGCTTATCCACCAGCATCCTTACCAGCTTCTCTCTATCCTTAACGCCGTAAAAGAGGGAGGCGAGCTTTAACTCGCTCTCCAGTATAGGTTCGCCGTTTACGTTGGCCACGACTCTATCTATAAGCGTCTTACCCAGAGCTACAGGCAGGCTCAGCAGGAGCAGGCTCAGAACAAGGATTCCGTATTTAGCTCTATGTGATGCCTTTGAGCCACGTTCCTTAACCATCTTCTCAATACCTCCTCTTTATACTCCTTTACTATCTTATCCCTTATCATACCTTTGGCCTCCTCAAAGGGGAGTATGCCCGCCTTCTTCCTGTCCAGAACCTTCACCAGGAGGTAGCCGCCTTCAACGGGTATGGGTTTAGATACCTCTCCCTTTCTGTAAGAGGGAAGGCTCCTCTTTATGACGGTCGGAAGCGTTTGGAGGGAATACCACATAGGCTTGCCTACGGCCACACCCTTTATGTAAACCTTATCGCTGTAATCCAATATGTTCCTTACCGTGCTCAGCTTGCTCTGGTCCTTGACGAACACCCTCAAGAGCATAATCCTGTCCGGGAAGTAGAAGTCCCTCTTGTTTAAGATGTAGTAAGCCCGCAGCGCTTCTTCCGACAGGTCTATCTCGCTCTGGGTCTCCTCCATCACCCTTTCAACGGTCAGCTCGCATCTGAGCAGCTCTTTAACTACAGGGGGGACGGAGAGCTTGCCTATCCTCTCCCTGAGCGCGAGCTTAAGCTCCTCCTCCCCTACGGATAGATTCTCCTCCCGAGCGCCCAAGAGAACCAGCTTACAGCGCGCATACTCTATCAGGAAGTCCCTTCTGTCGGAAGCCGAAGCCCTATGTATGGGTATGTGGAATATGTCCCTCCAGTAGGAGGAGAAAAGGGACTCAAACTCCTTTCTGCTTAGGGTGTATCCGTCTATCCTCAGGAGTACGTCCGCAAAGCTCCAGCTTAAAGAGATTAGCGTAAGTATTAGGAGGTGTTTAATCTTCATCACTCAGGTTAACGAGCTTACAGGAGGACTTTCTGAAGCCTTCACAGAGTTGGTCTCCCGGCGTGGCCCCCACCGAACACTCAAGCTCCCGTATCAGCTTCCAGTCCTCTTCCGAGTAAGCCTCCTTAGGGAGGTTATCCACGAAGTAAACGCACCCCTTGCAAAGCTCTCTGTCCTGCATTCTTTTGTAGCACTACCCGAGTGCTATGCTCCTTGAGCCTCAGCCGGCCTTAAATTCCGGAACGTGAACGCCCTTAAAGACGCCCACCGGCTCTTCGCCCAAAAGCTGAGCGATTTGGCCGTCCAGCTCCTCTATGCTCCGCTTGACGAAACCCTCTTCCATGAAGAGTATCTCGTTGTTCTCGTCAAGCAGGTAGATTGTGGGAACCACCCTTATGTCGTAGCTCTTAGAGACCGGATACTTGGGAGTATCCGAAAGCTGGGGAAAGTCCAGCTCGTACTTGTTCTTAAAAATCTTTAAATCCTTGAGGGAGTCCTGTCCTATGCCCAGGAAAGCTATCCTGTCTCCATACTTTTTGTAAAGCTTGTTTATGAAGGGTAGGGTAAGCTGACAGGTGGGACAGGTGACTTTGTAAAAGACCAAAACCTTAAATCCTCCAACGTCTTTGAGGGATACCTTACCACCTTCTAAGGACTCCAAAGAGAAATCTAAAGCCTTTTCCCCTTTACCCAGCGGCATAGCTTGGTGTCTGCTTTTAAGCATAATACAGGCTCTCTTGTTGACAATATGACCTTAATCATATATCTTTACCTTAAGAGGGTTAGTGAATGCACACCTTATACGATTTGTTCAAGGTGAAAGGTTATTCCCGGAGGGATTTCTTGAAATTTGCGACCTTGACCGCAGCTGCGCTCGGACTACCGCCTTCAATGTTCGCACAGTTCGTCCACGCCCTTGAAACAAAGCCAAAACCCGTTGTGATATGGCTTGAGTTTCAGGACTGCGCCGGTTGCTCTGAATCCTTTATAAGGTCAACCACCGTAATGCCTACGGAGGTTCTCTTGGATTTTATCTCTTTGGAATACCACGAAACCCTCATGGCTCCGGCCGGCGAGCGTGCAGAGGAATCCAAAAGGGAGGCTATAGAGAAGTATAAAGGTAAGTATATATTGGTTGTGGAAGGTTCAACTACTCCCAAAGGTGTTTACTGCACCGTGGGAGGACGCTCCAATTACGAACTTCTGAAGGAGGCCGCTAAGGACGCAGGTGCAATAATAGCCGTAGGTAGTTGTGCCTGCTGGGGAGGAGTCCCTAAAGCGGAGCCGAATCCAACCGGAGCGGTTCCCCTCTATGAAGCTTTGGGGGGGAAGACCGTTGTGAACATTCCCGGCTGTCCTCCCATAGGGGACGTCATGGTGGCCACGGTAGTTCACTTTCTCGCCCTTGGCAAACTTCCTCCTTTGGACAACCTCGGGAGACCCAAAACCTTCTACGGCCAGACAATACACGACAGGTGCTACAGGAGAGCCTTTTACAACGCCGGAAAGTTTGCGGGAAGCTTTGACGACGAAGGGGCGAGAAACGGTTATTGCCTTTACAAGCTCGGCTGTAAGGGACCTATAACGAGGAACGCCTGTGCCACTATAAGGTGGAATGGGGGTCTCAGCTTTCCCATTCAATCGGGGCACCCGTGCTTCGGGTGTGCGGAGCCGGACTTTTGGGACAGAGGTTTTATATACCGACCCTTACCCGTCGTGGAAACGGGTTTCGGACTTAAAAAGGTAGCTGCAGGGATAGCTATCGGAGCCGCCGCCGGTGCCGGCATCGCGTGGGTAAATAAGAAGCTCAAAGGAGGTAAGTGATGCTGAGGCTTAAACCCTTCGGTCTTGCAGTGGGAGTTTTGTGGGGAGGCGGGTGCTTCCTTGTGGGAATAACGGCCATGTTCGGTTGGGGAGATGAGTTCGTAAAGGTAATGGGCGATTTGTACTGGGGCTACTCACCGGGAATTGTAGGAGCCGTTATGGGGGGTGTATGGGGGTTCATAGACGGCTTCATAGGTGGTTTCCTACTCGCTCTCCTTTACAACCTGTTTGCGGGGGAGTGATATGATAGACGTTAAGGCCTACGACTTCGTAAGGGGTCCGCTACTGGAGTTTGCCCTCTACTTCTTTTTTGCGGGTATGACTTACAGGTTTGTCAGAGTTATCTTCCTTGGACTTCCCAAGGACTACGCCAAACCTAAGGGAAATCCTTTAGCCAAAGCTGTTGAAAAGATAGCTCTAAAGCCGACGCAGGGTTGGAGATTCTTCATAGAGGTATTCGCTCACAGGGGTATCCAGTACGTTGGAGGTTTTCTATTCCATTTGGGTTTCCTTGGACTTACCTTCTTCGTTCCCCAGCACGCTTTCCTTTGGAAGGAGATAATCGGTTTTGAACTTCCCTATATGCCCCAATTGGTGGCGGACATACTCGCTTACTCTGCTCTGCTATCCCTATTTGCTCTTACCGTCCATAGAGTTTTCAACCCCGTCCTTAAACTTCTGACCGGAAAAGATGAATATTTTGCAAACTTTCTAATAGGAACCATCATCTTCACCGGACTCCTCGCTATGAGATGGTCCGGAGGAGGAGTCTACGTTTGGATAATAACCCTCCACATGCTCTCGGGAGCTATCCTCATTATTTACATACCTATGAGCAGACTATCTCATTTCGTCTATTACTTCCTGTCCGTCTTCTTCTACGGTTGGAACGTAGGAAAGAGGGGAGTGAGCTTCTGATGGAGGTTCTAAAATGACGCTTCGCGTGGAGCATAAAGAGCAGATTACCCAGGAGGAGATAGAGACCTTTTACGAGGTATGCAAAAGCTCCATAAACACCGAAGTCGCCTCCTACCTTGAGGCGTGCGTGCGCTGCGGCCTCTGTGCGGAAGCCTGTCTATTTTACATGGGGGAAAACATCTCGGGTAAGATAGACCCGTCTCTGACACCGGCCTACAAGGCAGACCTACTCAGAGATATTTACAAAGAAAACTATACACTTTGGGGAAGGCTGAAGAAAGCTTTAGGCCTCGGCGTGAAGATAGAACCTAAAGACCTCAAAGAGCAGGTCAGGCTCGCCTTCTACACCTGCACCATGTGCGACAGGTGCACCAAAGTCTGTCCCATGGGGATAGACACACCGCGCCTCGTTGCGATACTCAGGAGCGCACTTACATCGGCTGGCCTCGTCCCAGAGGACCTCGCGGAGGCTACGAACACCGCCGTTGAGAAGGGAAGTCCCCTCGGAGTTGACGTTCCGACGTTCCTTAGCAGGATAGACTTCATTTCCGACGAGTGGGAGGTTGAAATTCCCGTTGACAAGAAGGCGGACTACCTATACATACCCTCCTCCATAGAGCTTATGAAGTATCCCTCCTCCGTCGCTTCAACTGCCAAGGTTCTCAACCACTTGGGGGTTAGCTGGACACTTTCAACTAAGGCCCACGAGGCTACCAACTTCGGCCTCTTTACCCAGAGTAAGGAGGTGGTGAAGGAACTTCTCAGAAGGATACTCGTAGGAGCTAAGGAACTCGGCATAAGGACAATAATAGCTCCCGAGTGCGGGCACGCCTACCAATCCATGAGATTCGTGGCACCCAACGTATTCCCGGAGGAGTGGAGCTTTGAAGTTCTCAACGTAGTTGAGTTCTTATACAAAATGCTGGAGGAAGGGAAGCTCAAGCTGGGCAGAAAGGTGATAGAAGAGATAACACTCCACGATTCCTGCCAGATAGGTAGAAGGGGAGGTGTCCTCAAAGAGCCGAGGGAAATTTTAAAACTGATAGCCGGGGAGTTTAAGGACTCGGTAGAGTTTCCCGAGAAGAATATATGCTGCGGTGGCGGCGGTGGCGTGGTGGTAGAGCACGATGCGGACTACCACAGGCAGAAGGCCTTCCTCGCAAAGGCTGAACTTTTTGACAAGGTAGGTGTTAAGAGCGTTGCCTGCTACTGTGCCAACTGTATGCTTGCACTGGACAGAGGCTCCCGGGAGCTAAATAGAGATTACAGGTTCGTAAGCCTAATTGACCTGGTCGCCGAAGCCATAGAGGAGGAGTAAGAGATGAAGAGGGTTGTGGTTGACCCCATAACGAGAATAGAGGGACATCTAAGGATAGAGGCCGAGGTTAAGGACGGTGTTATCCGGAAGGCTTACAGCTCTGGAACTATGGTTAGAGGAATAGAGATAATCCTTAAAGGTAGAGACCCGAGGGAGGCGTGGGCTTTCACCCAGAGGATATGCGGTGTCTGCACCACCGTCCACGCCTTCGCTTCCATAAGAGCCGTTGAGGACGCTCTCGGAATAGACATTCCCGAGAACGCTTCCTTGATAAGGAAGCTTATGATAGGGACCCTCTTTGTCCACGACCACGTGGTTCACTTCTACCACCTCCACGCCTTGGACTGGGTGAACCCCGTTCAGGCTCTCAAGGCTGACCCCGAGAAGACCTCCGAGCTTGCGAGGAGGTATTCCGACTACGAGAAATCTACCCCCGGCTACTTTAGGGACGTTCAGAAGAAGGTTTTTCAGCAGGTTGAGAGGAAACAACTGGGTATATTCAGCAAAGGCTACTGGGACCATTCCGAATACAAGCTCCCTCCTGAGCTGAACCTTATGCTCTTAGCCCACTACCTTGACGCCCTTGATTGGCAAACGAAGATAGTTCAGATTCACACTATTTTCGGAGGGAAAAATCCCCACCCCAACTTTGCCGTGGGCGGTATGCCCTCCCCGATAAACCCCGCCAGCG
>JALWEG010000032.1 GCA_027014155.1 Aquificaceae bacterium | reverse complement strand
GGCTAACACCCTCCTCTGAGAGTATCCCGCCAGAGCTCTCTCCACAGGCGTTAGTTCGGGTCGCTCCGACCCTACCACCCGTCAGGTGAGTGAACCCTAAATCCTTTTGTTTCTAATCTACTACAAACCTTTTACCACTCAGGTGGAGGCTGGCATCACACCCCTTTAGCTCTCCACCTGCATAAATTATTTTAGTTCTTCACCCCACTACGTGCAACCCCAGAACGCCCTTGCGGGCGACGCACTGCACAACCCTCCCTTACGGAAGAGGACTTAGAGCGTAGGTTTAGTTAAATACCTATCTTCTTCTTCAATATACACCCATTTGCGTATCCTCCCGTCTTCCTGAATCTCTTCTTTTATAACTCCTTGCTCTTCTCTTGCCATATATATCCATTTAGGCCTAAGATAGCAACGCTTAAGTATGACCTTGTTAGTGAACCTCTCCGCCCTCACGGACGGAGCTTCGTGTGGGTTTGGACACTCGTAGCGTCCCTTACCACAACAGGCGGGTTCACTCCGCCTCTACTCCTGCCTACCTACCCGAAGATAGGTAGTGGAGCTACTTTCCGTTTCTTAGTTCTTCTTCTACCCCTCCTTAAAGCTTTTGGTCTCCCTTTCGGGAGCGGTGGGGTATTTAACTATTTGCTAATTTACTCCACAAATGTTTTCCGGTCAACTTATATTTTAACGCCCTTACGAGCGACACTCCGTATCTCCTCCCTTACGGAAGGAGTCTTGGAGTGTTTTTTAGATAAAGTAGTCGGTGGCTTACCCCCATTTAGCCACAAAAGACTCCTCCTGTACTAATTATCTCGCTAAAACCCCAGCTCTTTAACCACTTTCTCAAGAACAGGAGGAACGTCGGTGGGCTCTTCGCAGACCCTTATGGCAGTGTCGGGGTCTTTCAGTCCGTTGCCGGTTAGTGTGCATACGACCCTTTCGCCACCCTTAAAGAATCCCTCCCTCGTTAACTTCACGAGGCCGGCAACGCTTGCGGCGGAGGCAGGCTCACAGAACACCCCCTCACAGGAGGCTACCAGCTTGTAGGCGAAAAGTATCTCGTCGTCGCTGACGGCACCTATGCTGCCTCCCGACTCCTGCGCAGCTTTGAGGGCGTTCTTCCAGCTGTAAGGATTTCCTATCTTTATGGCCGTTGCCACCGTTTGGGGGTTCTTTATGGGAAAGCCCTTAACTATGGGAGCGGCACCTTCCGCCTGCCAGCCCATCATCTTGGGGAGTTTCTTCACCTTCCCCTTCCTGTAGTAGTCTTTGTATCCTCTCCAGTAGGCGGTTATATTGCCCGCGTTCCCTACGGGTATGAAATGGTAGTCTGGTGCATCTTCAAGGGCATCGCATACCTCGTAGGCTCCCGTCTTCTGTCCCTCAAGTCTGTAAGGGTTCACCGAGTTGACTATCTCCACCGGATAGCTTTCTCCTATCTTCCTGACTATGTGCAGGGCATCGTCAAAGGTTCCCTTTACCGCCAAGACCTTGGCTCCGTATATCATGGCTTGGGAGAGCTTTCCAAGGGCAACAGCACCTTTGGGAAGCAGGACGTAGGCTCTCATTCCCGCTCTTGCCGCGTAAGCCGCCGCGGAAGCCGAGGTGTTTCCCGTAGAGGCGCAAATCACCGCCTCTTTGCCCTTCTCCTTGGCTTTGGATATGGCAACGGTCATTCCCCTGTCCTTAAAGGAACCCGTAGGGTTGAGTCCCTCGTACTTTAGGTAAATCTCTCCCTTAAAGCCTATCTCCCTTGCGAGGTTTTGCGCCTTTATCAGGGGTGTGTTCCCTTCCAGCAGCGTTATTACGGGCGTTTTGTCAGATACGGGAAGAAACTCGGAGTATTGATTTATGATTCCCTGCCAGCAGCCCATAATGTCTCTAAAAGATTATATCTATAATTACTAAGGCTGTGGCTGAGAAAACCTTCCTACTCTCCCTCTTGCTTGTAAGCTTCTCTTTATTGCTTTCCTACGCAGAAGGGCTTAGATACGAGCGTGAGATTTTTCTCTCTTCCATCAGGGTCTTTTTCCAGCTCATGCTCCTGGCCTTCCTGCTTAAGTACCTCTTTAACCTTACCGAGCTTTATCAGATGTTCGCGGCTCTCCTATTTATGTCCCTTTTCGCTTCCGTAGTAGCTACCGAAAGGTTAAGAAATATAAGGGGAATATTCTTCATAAGTTTGCTATCCATAACCTTCTCAAGCCTTCTATCGGTACTTATCCTGATACTTAGCGGAACGCTTCAGGCGGTTCCCAATCAGGTTATCCCCTTCGGAGGACTCGTTATAGGCAACTCCCTGAACGCCATAACCATAGCCATGGACAGGTTCTCTGCGGAGGTCAGAAACAGGAGGGAGGAGATAGAGGCTAAGGTGGCTCTGGGAGCGACTTTGCGGGAAGCGATGGCGGACGCAATCAGGGACAGCGTACGGGCGGCCATGATACCAAAGCTTAACTTTCTCAAGTCCGCAGGCATTGTTCATATACCGGGTGTTGCGGTGGGAATGCTCATTGCCGGCGCCGAGCCTTTGGAGGCGGTTCTGTTTCAGATGATAATGCTCTTTGCCATACTCTTCGTTGCCCTCTTGGGCGGGATAATGTGCATGCGTATGGGCTACAGGCAGGTCTTGAGTTCCGTGGCTTTTTGATTATACTCTTTCAAGTGGTGAGATACAGAGACATTGGAGTTAAAGAGGCTTTGGCTTTAGAGGACACCGTGTTTGTGGACGTGAGGAGTCCCCACGAGTACGAGGAGTTTCACATCCCCGGTGCGGTGAACGTTCCCCTCTTTCAAGACGAAGAGAAAAAGCTCATAGGCTTCGTTTACAGAAATAAAGGGGAGGACGAGGCAAAGCGTTTGGGCTACGAACTGGCTTCCAAGAGGTTGGAGGAGTTTTACAAAAAATTTAAAGAGCTTAAAGGCAGATACAAAAACGTGGTCGTTTACTGCTGGCGCGGGGGAATGCGCAGCAGGGGAATGTGTGAGGCTATGGCAAACATGGGTTTGGAACTCCTCAGACTGGAAGGAGGATACAGAGCCTACAGGCAGTTTATCCTGAAGGATATGGAAAGGCTCCTTGAGAGCGTTAGCTTTATAGTCCTCACCGGTAGAACCGGTGTGGGAAAAACGAGACTTCTGAGAAAGCTAAGGAGCGGAGGGTATCCGGTCATAGATTTAGAGGAGCTGGCAAAGGACAGAGGTTCTGTCTTCGGTAGCGTAGGGATAAGGGACAAGGTTTCCCAGAAGATGTTTGACTCCCTCCTTTACGAAAGTCTAAGAAAATACGAGGGAGAGGTGGTCTTTATTGAGGACGAGAGCAAGTGGATAGGCAACGTCCACATACCGGAAGCCTTCTGGAAAAGAAAACTTGAAGGGGTTTTGGTTGAGATTACCGCAAGCTTAGATAAGAGGGTGGAGCTGATACTCCGAGAATATACCGCCAGAGAGGGTTGGAGGCAAGAGTGCATAAGCTCTTTGGTAAAGATAAAGAAGTATCTGGGGAATGAAAGGTTCAGGCTCTTGAAGGAGCTTATAGAGGAAGGGAAGGAAAGGGAAACCGTCAGGCTTCTGATAGAGGAGTATTACGATAAGAAGTATAAACTGCAAGGCAAGGCGGAGTATATCGTAGATGCTGAAGATGAGGAGACAGCCTTCAGCCGTTTAGAAGAACTGCACCGTAAGCTTTCTAAGGCTACTCTGCCCCTAAAACCCTCCTTATAAACTTGGCAGCCCTCTGGATTGCGTCCTTGGCGGCAAGGTCATCGGCGAAGGTTCTGGTGTTGCCGTTTCTGAAATCAAAACCTCGTCCTACACCGGGGTACAGGATTATCTTTGCGTCTATCCCTTTACTTTGCAGATAGTCCACTGCCATGAGAGCGGGTCTGAGTCTCTGGTACTGCTCTTCCTTGCCCACGAATATCCTTACGGGAATCTTTAACTTTTCCACTTCGGGTGCGTACCTGTAAACCTGCATAGGTTCCGGTGCGTTGGGGTTCTGCATGTGGGGATAATATCCCACGAAGCAGGCTATATCCTTCACCTGTCTCCTCTTCGCCACCAGCAGCCTGAGGGAGTAGTACCCACCCCTGGTGAGTCCGTAAACACACACCTTCTTAGCGGATAAATCCTTCCTTGAAAGCAGGTAGTCCAACGCCTTCTCCGCATCGTCCTCTACCACGGGGTCGTGCTCTATGGGAAATCGGGGTATGAACCTTCCGGTATAAAGGTCTGGCGCGACAACTACAAAGCCCCTTGCGGCAAGCCTTTTGACGTGAAGTTGAAACAGCTCGTCCAGACCTCTTCTCCCATGTAGGAACAAAACTCCCGGAAACTTGCCTTTATCCGTCGGTCTCGCGACCATCACGGGAATCTCCACATCGCCGTTCTTCACCGTTGTCCACTTGACACTGACCTTGTAATTCCTCGGAGGCTCTATGTACCCTTCATTCCACCATTTGTCGTCCCACCACCAGGCGCCTGCACCCTTTTCCTCAAGCTTTTTGAACATGTTTTCTATAAAGGCGTCGGAAAAACCAACGGATACGATAGTGAATATTAACCACAGAAACTTTCTCATACCCCGACCTCCTGCCTTTTTCTTATAGTTAGATAACTTATGTTCAAGCCTTTAAAGCTTTTATAATAATAATTTATCCGGGTATTAAAAAAAAGTAATAGTCCGCCTATAAAAATATAGCGATAATCTAATTTGGAATATAAGAAACTAAAAAGGAGGTGTCTATCATGGCAAGCATTACGGCGGATAAAACCCTTGATACTTCCGGACTTAACTGCCCCTTGCCCGTGCTGAAGACCAAGAAGGCCCTTGAGGGGTTAAGCTCCGGGCAGATACTTGAGGTCATATCCACCGACCCCGGTTCCAAGGCAGACATTCCCGCCTTCTGCAACAGAACGGGTCATGAGTTGGTAGAGACCGTTGAAGAGGGCGGAAAGTACATCTTCTACATAAAGAAGGCCTAAACAGGAGGGGAGAAAAAATGGCTACCGAGAGATTGGCTATCATAGCCACAAAGGGAACCTTGGACTGGGCGTACCCGCCCCTTATATTGGCGTCAACCGCGGCTTCCCTCGGGGTGGAGACGGCGATATTCTTCACCTTTTATGGACTGAACATAATCCACAAGGAGAAGATGAAGCACCTGAAGATAGCTCCGGTTGCAAACCCGGCGATGCCCATGGTCTTTCCTCCCTCTGTGAAGAAGACTCCCGGTGTGGGTCAGCTGGCCGGTTTGATGGAGGCTATATTCCCCGGTCCTCCCCAACTTATGGGCGTGATACCCGGAATGACCGACTTCATGACCGCTATGATGAAGAAGATGTTCAAGGACCACGGGGTTGCGAGCATAGAGGAGCTTCTTGAACTCTGTAAAGACGCGGACGTCAAGCTTATACCCTGTCAGATGACCATGGAACTCTTCGGATACGAGTACGAGGAATTTATAGACGGGCTTGAGCCTCCGGGCGGGGCCGCAACCTTTATCAACTACGTGCTTGAGGCCGATAAACCAATGATAATCTTCGTCTAAAGGAGGTCAAAAGATGGCAGCGGAGGAGTATGAAAAGCTCATATTCTACATCCTCACGGTTCCCTTCTTTGAGAGGGCTGAACCCACCACCGGGGAGTTGATAAATCCCCAAGCGGGTGCACCCTTCTTCCTTGCCACTGCGGCAACCACCATGGACTACGAGGTTGAGATGGTGATAACCTCGGAGGCCGGATTCTTGCTTATGAAGGATAACGCCAAGAAGGTGAAGGTCAGACCCGGAGTTGACCAAACGGTACACGACTTCATAGTTATGGCTAAGGAAGCGGGTGTTAAGATTTACCTGTGCGTTCCCTCCCTTGACTTGACCGACCAGTACACCAAAGAGGACGTTAACACGGAACTCTGCGACGGAATAATCGGGGGAGCAGCCTTCTTGGACAAGCTCATGAGCGGGGAGTATGCGGTAATTTCCCTGTAAGTTCTGTCATGTTCCCCCCCTTTTCTCTTCCTCTTTTAACCACCTATTACGGGCATTATCGGAATATGATTATAAGCATATTTTTATATTGCTATAACAAAATTTTTATGTCCCTTTCAAGATTTAGGAGTAAGTTATAAATGGTAAACTTTTCCAAAAAGGAGGTTTGGCGATGGAAGGGCATCCTTACGGATACAATATACCTATATCCGAGAAGACCAAAAGCGTTCCTTGGGAGGAAAAGGTCAGGGTAATAGAAGAGGTCAAGTCCGACTTCAGATACGAGGAGTTCCTCTTCGGTTGCCTCAACTGCGGTGTATGCACGGCATCTTGTCCCTCCAATAGATTCTTTGACTACTCCCCCAGAGAGATAGTTCAGAGGTTCCTTGAGGAGGACATAGAGGTTCTCTACGACATGATGCACGAGTATATATGGGCCTGTTCCCAGTGCTTTACCTGCTGGATAAGGTGTCCCTTTGTGAACAACCCCGGCGGACTCGTGATAATCATGAGGGAGGTTGCCGTCAGAAACGCCTTTGAGGCTACCAAAGACCTGCTCAAGCCTTACGGCAGGGTTCTCCTGAAAGTTATGTCCACCGGAAACCAGCTCTCGGCGGACATGCTGCAGCCGGACTTCTTCCCCGACTGGGGCCCCAAGATGCTTGATAACATGGAAAACGTCAGGGCTAAGAGAATGGCCGTGCCCTTTGACGTCGGTAAAGCGGTGAAGACCGCTTGGGAAGTTTCCCTTGAGACGGCCGTAGAGATGTATCACATCTGGAGAGAAACGGGCATCTTTGAGATGCTTGAGAAGCTTGACCCCAACCTCTACAACGTAATAATGGACATAGTGGAGGAGAACGAAGAGCGTTGGGAAGAGCTTATGGAGGAAGAGGAAGAGGAGTAAGTCAATTAGGGGGGTTGATGCCCCAAAACCATAAGGAGGTGTTACCATGGGACATGGAAAGAGTCCTTATTTGAAATATGCCGACCCGGCACCTTTCCCCATACTTAACAAGCATTCCCACTACGACCATCTCTTTGAGGAGATGCACGAGCTTGAAGAGAAGGGGGAGATTCTCGTCTATAGGATTACCGAGGAGAATAAACCCGTTCAGGTATACACGAGAACCGGAAGAATCAAGACCATACCCACCGCCAAGCTCTGGCACCACAAGTCCTGCGGTCAGTGCGGAAACATACCCGGATATCCTGCGTCTATCTTCTGGTTTATGAACAAGTTCGGCTACGACTACCTCAACGAACCCCACCAGACCTCTTGTACCGCTTGGAACTATCACGGTTCGGGAACCTCTAACCCCGTAGCTCTCTCCGCAGTTTGGCTCAGGAACATGCACCAGGCCTGGAAGACGGGCTACTACCCTCTTATACACTGCGGAACCTCCTTCGGTTCTTATAAAGAGACCAGAGAGCAGCTCATATTCAACAAGGAGCTCAGGGATGCCGTCAAACCCATACTCAAGAAGCTGGGCAGGCTTACCGAGGACGGCAGGATAGTTATACCTCAGGAGGTCGTCCACTACTCCGAGTGGGTTCACGCCAACAGGCATAAGATAAAGGAGCTTTACGAGAAGGAAGGAAAGGCTAAGGGCATAGACGTTTCCAACGTAAGGGTGGCCATACACAATGCCTGCCACGTCTGGAAGATGATGGCGGACGATTACCCCTACGACCCCGAGGTATACGGAGGTCAGAGGCCTGCGGCTTCCACCGCTGTGGTCAAGAACCTCGGTGCTCAGGTGGTTGACTACTCCACTTGGTACGACTGCTGCGGATTCGGTTTTAGGCACATACTGACCGAGAGGGAGTTTACCAGGTCTTTCGCTCTCCAGAGGAAGCTCAAGGTTATAGCCGAAGAGGTCAAGGCAGACCTGATAGTGACCCACGACACGGGTTGTACCACCACCTTTGAGAAGAACCAGTGGATAGGAAAGGCCCACGGCATGTATAACCCAGTGGCGGTTATGTCCGACGTTATGTTCTCCGCTCTCGCATGCGGTGCTCACCCCTTCAAGGTAGTCCAGCTCTACTGGAACTGCTCCAACTACGAGCCTCTCCTTGAGAAGATGGGTATAACCAACTGGAAGGAGCTCAGGAAAGAGTGGGAGGACACGGTCAAGCACATAGCCGCCCTTGAGAAGGAAGGCAAATACGACGAGCTGATGGAGTTCTTCAAGGAGTACGACCTTTACGAGCCTTACAGCAGGACTTCTGACGGGTTCAAGAGGAGGAGGTCTGCAACGGCCGACATGCCTCTGTTCAAGTCCTAAATCATGATGGAGGGGGCGCACTGCGCCCCCTTTAATAAATACATCTCAAACAGGAGGTTAGGAAATGGCTAAAAGCGTTCTCGTGATAGGAGGAGGACCGGCAGGACTGGGTGCAGCTAAGGCTTTGGGCAGCTTGGGCATTCCTACCGTCCTTGTAGAAAAGGAAGATAAGCTTGGGGGAAGGCCTGTCATTGAGGATTATCATACTTTGATACCCAGAAAGATGAAGCCCGACCAGGTGATAGGTCCCTTCGTCAGCGAGGTGCAGAACAATCCCAACGTTGACGTTAAGTTGGGAACCGAGGTGGAAGCCGTTGAGGGCGAAGCTCCCAACTTTAAGGTAAAGCTCTCCAACGGTGAGACCGTAGAGGCGGCTGCCATAGTGGTGGCGACCGGATTCCAGCACTTTGACCCCAAGAGGAAGGGTGAGCTGGGATACGGAATCTACCCGGATGTCATAACCAACCTTGAGCTTGAACAGATGTTCTCCAGAGAGGGCAAGCTCTACAGACCCTCCAACGGAGAGCTGCCCAAGAGGGTCGCATTCGTGTTCTGCGTGGGTTCAAGGGACAGACAGCTCGGTGTTACCAACGTTCACTGCTGCAGATACGGATGTGCGCTTTCCGGACTTCAAGGAAGCGAGATAAGGCAGCACTATCCCGAGGTTAACGTGTTCTGCTACTACATGGACGTGAGGACTTACGGAACCTGGGAGTATCCCTTCTACTGGGAGCCTCAGGAAAAGCACGGTGTTAGGTACGTAAGGGGTAGGATAGCCGAGATAACCTATAACCCTGCCGACGGAAGACTCAGGATTAAGCACGAAGACACCATAGTCCAGAGACCTTCCGAGGTGCCCATGGACCTGGTAGTGCTGGTTCTGGGAATGGAGCCTTCCGAAGGAACCAAGAAGATAGCCAAGATGCTGGGTCTCGCACAGGACCCCGATAGCCTATTCCTCTTGCCCGCCGAAGATGCGGCTTCCAACATAACTTCCAACAAGGCGGGAGTGTTCATAGCCGGAGCATGTAAGGGACCCATAGACATAGAGTCTTCCATAGCCGAAGGTGAGGCTGCTGGTGCGGAGGCTGCGGCGTTTATAGGAGCTAAGGTGACAGCTTAATCATGGGTGAAGAGAAAAGGGAAGGTTTTAAGGCCGCGTCTTTGGACGACGCGCTCGTTAGGGATTACCTCATAAAAGTCCTTGGCGAGGGTGAGGAGTTCGCACAGGAGTTTTACAACCAGCTCTTGGAAAAGTCTATGCTCTTTCAGAAGGCCCTTGCCAAGGAGCGCTTGCCTTCCCTTGAAAAAGAGGAGCTGGAGGAGCTTTTAGACAGAATATTTGCCGCCAGAAGAAAGAAGAAGGAGATAGTTGAACAGACGGGAGTTGACAGGCTCAAGAAGGCAATCAGCGACCTGCTGTATGGAGACGAGAAGGGTGGCTTTTTCAAGAAGAAGAGGGAGCCAAGAAGCTGGGAAGAGAAGGTCGGAGAGTTCGTTAAACAGATAAGGGGTATAGATAAGCGCTCGGCGAGGGATATAGCGGCGGAGCTGCTACACTTCGTCTATCCCGAAGAGTATATCCTCTGGACTACTTGGATATGGGACCCGGAGTCCGAAACGGGCGCCATAGTCTTTCTCAAGGAAGAACCCCCTACCGGAGGTAAAGGAAGGCGCATGTACGGAGAGACCTACGAGCAGTTTAAGCAGGTTTATACTCAGATAGCGGAAAAGCTGGCCGAGTTCGGTATAAAGGTTAAGGGGTATCTCTTCGTGGATATATTCCTTGCCATGATATATGCCACCTACGTGGATTACATGACCCTGTCAACCATGCACAGCGCAAAGGGCTTCTTCCCCCCTGCAGGGGTGATGGCCAAAAGGCTCTTGGGGGTTCACGCTCCCATAGAGTACACCTGAAGGAGGTAGGTAGAGATGGCTATACACGAGCGGAGCCTTGTGGAACCGGAAAGGGTTCTACGTAAAGAGAGGCTTGTTATAGATGGTATAGACGTATCCGGGGACTGGAACCTCGTCATACTTCCGAGGGTTATAGAGGACTACGACCTTGACTTCTTGGACGAGGTTCTCAAGCAGCCCGAAGGCAAAACCATACTCCAGTGCTATCAGTGCTCATACTGCACCGCTTCCTGTCCCGTTCACAACTACTGGGACGAAAGGTACAACCCCAGACACTTCATATACCTCGCAAGGCTGGGACTTATAGACGAGCTTCAGAAGAGGGCGGACGTGATATGGAGGTGCGTGTCCTGCCACAAATGCACCCACAGGTGTCCCAAGGGCGTTCTCGTGGAGGAAACCCTCAAGGCAATCCTTAAGGTTATGAGCAAGAAGGGACTCATAGAGGAGTATCCCTCTAAGAAGTTTGATACCTTTTTCCTTGAGGCCGTGTTTGAGCATGGCAGGATTGAGGACGGTGAGCTTCTCTTCGGCTGGATAGAGAAACAGGGCTACGAGGTGTTCAAGGACCCGGTTCTGAAAAAACCCATACCCTTCCTCGGCGGAACTCCCGAGTGGCTCAAGCAGTTGGCGATAAAGCCCATCAAGAGCATGAACATAGACTTCCTGATACTGAACGCCAAGCACATGCTCTTCCACCCCAAGACCAAGAACTGGAACAGGTTTAAGCAGGTTCTCAGGAAGGTCATGGACGAAGAGGGTGTTTCTTTCGTCCATTAATTGATAAGAGGAGGTTTACGCCATGGCACAGGTAGCTGAACAGACGAAAAAGTCTCCTATGGGAGGCATAGGTAAGAGGATAGCTTACTATCCCGGCTGCTCCCTTGAGGGTGCGGCAAGGGCTTACGATGTATCTACCAAGATAGTGGCCAAGGAGCTTGGCCTTGAGCTGGATTACATTGAGGACTACAACTGCTGCGGAGCTATGGAGACCAAGAACGTCTCCTTCTGGGGAACTATGCTCCTGAACGCGAGGAACATGTCCCTCGCCAGAAGACAGGGACATAACGCCATAGTTGCTCCCTGCAACGGATGCTCCTTCTCCCTACAGAGAGCCGAGTACTTCCTCACCACCGACAAGAGCGTTTACGACAGGGTTAACGAACTGCTCAAGGAGGGCGGAGTTGACCCCCTTACCGAAGTTCCCACCACCTACCACCTGCTTGAGTGGTTCTACCACGAGGCGGGTCCCGAAGAGGTAAAGAGGAGAACGAGGAAGCCCCTTACGGGCCTTAAGGTGGCCAACTACTACGGCTGCCTGTACACCAGACCTCACTTCTACTCAAGGACCTACTCCCACAACGCTCCCGAGGAGGAAGAGCAGGCAAGACCCCGCAGAAGAGAGACCGCCGACGACGACGAGCATCCTTACTACATGAACGCTCTCTTGGAAGCTGCAGGAGCCACCAACGTGGAGTACGAACCCATGCATACCCAGTGCTGCGGAGGACCCCACTCCCTTTCCGACGAGCAGGTATCCGAGAAGTTCGTGATGATGCTCCTCCAGACCGCGAAGAGGAACGGCGCCGACGTTATAGCTACCGAGTGTCCCCTCTGCCACGCATCCCTTGAGATGTACAGGCACAGGCTCATGATGAAGGGCGTTCCCGACGTTGACGTTCCCGCGGTTTACTTTACCCAGCTCTTGGGTATAGCCTTCGGATACGGCGCCAACGATGTGAAACTGAAAGACAACCTGTCCGACCCCATTCCCGTCCTTAAGAGACTCGGGCTTATATAAACGGACTGTCGGGAGGGGTTTCTCCTCTCCCTTCAAACCCCTTTTGAGGAGTTGTTGCCGTGCTGGAAGAGGAGAAGAAGGTAATAATTCTTATGACGAGCGGACCCAAGACCCCTTGGAGGTGTGCTGCGCCCTTTTACATATCCGCACTTATGGCCTCCAACGATGCAGAGGTGGAGATATTCTTTAACATGGACGGAACCAACCTCATAAGGAAGGGCGTGGCGGAAAAGCTCTTTCCCTCTGGAGGAAACTGCCTGTCCCAGAACGGAGAGAAGCTAAAGAGCGTTTACGATTTCATGAGGGACGCCAAGTTGGCGGGTGTTAAGTTCTTCTCCTGCAAGCAGGCCGTTGACTCTATGGGGCTTACGGAAGACGAGTTCATACCGGAGCTTGACGGAGTGGTGCCTGCCAGCGAGTTCGCTATCCGTGCACTGGAAGCCGATAAAGTGTTAACATTTTAATACTTAAAAACCAACAGATGGGAGGTAAGATATGGCAGAGGTAAACGGCTGTCAGATACCGGACGACCTGCTTTACGATGTTGACCCCGAGGCCAACGCCTTTACGTGGGCCAAGGATAACGGCGATGGAACCTACACGGTGGGGCTTACTTCCGTTGCCGCGGCCATGGCGGGAAGGCTCGTTGCCTACACGCCCAAGAAGGTGGGGAAGGTAGTCAAGAAGCGCAAGAGCGTTGCCACCATAGAGAGCGGAAAGTGGGTTGGACCCGTTCCCGCACCCTTTGAAGGGGAGATAGTTGAGGTCAACGAAGCTCTCAGGAGCAACCCAGCTCTGGCCAACGACGACCCTTACGGCGAAGGGTGGATAGCCAAGCTCAAGCCCACCGGGGACGTTGAGCTTTTAGACGCCGCAAAGGCTGCCGAGATACTCCAAAAGGTGGCTTCCGAGAAGGGTATAAGCTGCGGCTAAGAGACCTTTAAACCACGGGGGCGCAGCCCCCGTCCCATAACTTGAACAACCTGCTCTGGCTCTTAAATCACCTAAGGCCTTTCTTTCCTATACTCCTTCTATCTCTTTTAGGTTCACTTTTCCAATCTGCCGGTGCCACGGGCATAACTCTACTGGTCAAGAGGATAGTGGACGAGGTATTTATCCTCAAAAACCAGCAGGAGCTAATAAAGATAACGCTGCTGCTGCTCGCCTCGGCCTCTCTTATGCAGGTAGGTTTTTTTATGTCCACTTACTTCACCAACCTCGTGGCCGAAAAGGTGGTAAAGAGGATAAGGTGGGATATATACAATCGTCTTCTCTTCTCTCCCATGGACTTTATCCTGAGCCACAAATCTGGAGAGCTGATAAGCAGGATTGTTAACGATACCGCCTCTTTGAGGCAAGTTCTGAGCGATTACACGCCCAAGCTGCTAAGGGAACCTTTGGTGGCTTTGGCGCTCTTGGGAGTTCTGGTTTACAGAGATTTAACCCTGACCCTGATTCTCTTCTTTCTTCTACCCCTTATGGGATATCTGGTCAAGTTCTTCGGTAGAAAGAAGGGCAAGTATGTGAGGCTGGTTCAGGAAAAGACGGCGGAGCTGACGCAGGTTATATCCCAGAGCGTTTACGGTATGGAGAGTATAAAGCTCTTCTCCGCCGAGGGCAGATTTTTGGAAAGCTTCTCCCGTTTTAACGAGAAACTCTTCAGGTTTTCCATGAAGTCGGTTCTTTATATGACCACCAACTCGGTTATAAACTACATGTTCGGCTATTCGGTAGTCGCTCTCGTTCTATTATACGGGGGCTTTAGGATAGTCAGGGGGGATATGAGCACCGGGGACTTTATATCCTACCTTACCGCCCTCTTTATGGTGCAGATGCCCATAATGGAGACCCAGAAAGCTCTCATGAATTTAAAGGGCTCTCTCCCGGTCGTGGACAGAATCCGCTACCTGATGGGTATTCCTCAGGAGAAACGGGGAGGCACAGAGTTTAAGGGCTTAAAGGAAGGCATAGAAATCAGGGACTTGAGAGTTTACCTGAGCGGTAAGGAGGTTCTCAAAGGGATAAACCTCTCTCTTCCCAAAGGAATCAAGATGGGTATAGTGGGCAGGACAGGCTCGGGCAAGAGCACTCTCATAAGGGTTATCCCAAGACTGATAGATTACGAGGGCAATCTGTTGGTGGACGGCGTGGAGCTGAGGGAGTTTGACGTGGACTCCCTGAGGGCCAAGATAGGCTTCTCCTCTCAGGAGGTAATTCTGTTTAGGGACTCGCTCAGGAACAATCTCCTCGTGGCAAAGCCCGACGCCGGCGAGGAGGAGTTAAGGGCTGCCCTTGAACTTGCCTCTTGCGACTTCGTGGACAGACTCCCTCAGGGTTTGGATACCGAGATAGGTGAGAGGGGTGTGAACCTGTCCGGAGGGGAGAGGCAGAGGTTGGCTTTGGCGAGAATCTTTCTCAGGAACCCGGACATAGTTATACTTGACGAGGCCACCTCTGCCCTTGATATGAAGACCGAGGAGAGGGTATTGAGAAATCTCTTTGAGTTCTTCAAGGATAAAACCATGATAGTGGTGGCCCACAGGCTTTCCAACATCAAAGGTTGCGATAAAGTTGTGGTAATGGGCGACGGTAAGATAATTGAAGAGGGTACACCACAGGAGCTTTACGAGAGAAAGGGAGAGTTTTACTCAATATTTCGTTAGCCGTTCGGTTATCATAATCCCCTATGGTCAGGTTAAAGAGCCTCGTGGTTGACATAGAGGGAACCACGGCCCAGATTACCGAGAAGCTGAACGAGGTTATAGAGGCCATCTACGAGGAGGGGGGAGAGGTCGTAGATGTGAAGATTACCCATGCCAGGGAGCACGGGATAGACGGCTTTACGGTGGTGTATACCATACTCTACAAATCGGAGAAGGAGATTCCCCAGGAGTAAATGCTGCTCAAGGTAAAGGTAAAGCCAAACGCCAAAAAGGAAGCCGTAATCCCTCTGGGAGATAACCTCTACGAGGTTAGGGTAAACGCTCCACCGGAAAAGGGGAAGGCCAACGAGAGGCTCTTGGAGCTTTTGGCCGAGCATCTGAACGTATCCAAAAGCAAGTTGAAGATACTCAAGGGGCACACCGCGAGGAGTAAGCTGGTAGAGGTAGATGGAGGTCCTTAAGCACTCCGTCCGTTTCTTCTTCGGTATTCTCCTGAGCAGGGTTCTGGGGTTCGTCAGGGATATGAGCGTTGCCTACATCTTTGGAGCTTCCCACGTATCCGACGCCTTCTTTATAGCCTTCAGGCTTCCCAACACCTTCCGCAGGATATTCGGAGAGGGTGGTTTCAACCCCGCCTTCGTTCCCATGTACTCCAAAGCTCTAAGGGAGGGTAGAGGCAAGGAGTTCCTCGGTAAGGTCTTCTCCCTTTACATGCTGGCGGTGGTGAGTATCGCCATCGTAGGAACCTTGTCGGCGGATTGGGTTATAAGCCTCATAGCTCCGGGTGTGAAAGATTCCACAACACATCAATTGGCGGTATATATGGCCAAGTTCATCTTCTCCTACGTGGTGTTCGTCAGCCTGAGCGCCTTCTTCATGGGCGTGCTAAATGCCCACAAGAGCTTTTTTGTCCCCGCGGTGGCTCAGGCGGTCTTTAACCTGACCTTCACCCTGACACTTCTATTGGCGGGTCAGAGCTTGGGCTTTCGCTCTCTGATTTTGGGAGTACTCCTGGGCGGAGTCCTTCAGGTGGCCGTAAATCTACCCTTCCTCTTTAAGAAGGGTATAAGGCTCGGTCTGCGCCTGAGCTTTGATAGGGAGATAAAGGAGTTCTTGAAGAGGCTCGCACCTTCGGTGGGCTCCTTCGGTATAGGTCAGCTCTCCTTTTTCATAGACACCTTCTTAGCTTCCTTTCTGGGTAAGGGTGTCATATCCTACCTCTACTACGCCAACCGTATATTTCTGCTACCCTTGAGTCTTATTTCTACCAGCGTGGCCAACGTCCTGCTCGCCTTGCTCTCCCGCAAGGAGGAAGAGGAGAGGAGCTTGGAGCTTTCCATTAAGGTGATAATTCTTTTGACGCTGCCCGCCGCAGCCGGCCTCATAGTTCTATCGGAGGAGGTTATCGCCTTCGTGTATCAGAGGGGGAGCTTTTCCTATCGGGATAC
Source organism: Aquificaceae bacterium (assembly GCA_027014155.1). GTDB lineage: Bacteria > Aquificota > Aquificia > Aquificales > Aquificaceae > WFYI01. The sequence goes on along the minus strand of JALWEG010000032.1, from coordinate 20,950 downwards.
CCTCTCGGCTGCAGGGCTCTTGGCCGTCTATAGTCTCTCGCTGCCCTTTTTCTCCCTCTACAAGGTTCTCTCTTCCCAGTTCTTTTCTAAGGGGGATACCCTTACTCCCATGAAGGGGAGTTTGCTTAGCGTTATCTCCGAAGGCCTCTTTGCCTTTCTCCTTGCCTTCCCCTTGGGATTGGGTATGGTGGGGCTTCCCGGGGGAACCTTTCTCTCTTCCCTGTTGGGTTTGAGCTATCTGCTCTTGAACCTAAAGGAGACGAGCCTGAGGCCTTTGCCCTTTTTGCCCACCCTTTGGAAGGCGCTTCTGTCCTGCGGCGGAATGGTGGTAGCTCTTATGCTCTTAAAAGACTCGTTGGACGCGGGGATATACCTTAAAACTCCCTTCCTTATATTTACGGGAGCGTTTATCTATTTTCTGAGCTGTGCTCTGCTGAAGGAAGAGCTTACCCTAAGACTCCTTAAGGGCCTTGTTAAGAAGTTGGGTTATCCTTGAGACCCTGCGGGCGGCCTCGTTCTTATGGATAACTCCCTTAGAGGCGGTGTGCTGTATTATGCTCACCACCTTGGGGTAGTATTCCTTGGCCTCTTGGAGCTGTCCCGCCTGCAGCATCTTCCTGAAGTTCCTTATGTAGGTTCTCATTCTTGATAGGTGATACCTGTTTCTTAGCCTTCTCTTGGCGTCCCTTCTTACCCTCTTCTTAGCCTGTTTGGTGTTTGCCATCTTCCCGATACCTCCGATTTAAGGAACCTTATTTTAACACAAACCCTCTTTTATAAGAAGCTCTGCTATCTGAACGGTGTTGGTTGCCGCACCCTTCCTTATATTGTCTGCCACCACCCACATGGCCAATCCCGGTTCAAATACGAGGTCCTTCCTTATCCTACCTACAAACACCTCATCCCTGCCCGCCGCATCAGTGGAGAGGGGATATTCGTCTTCGGCAGGATTGTCCACCACCACTACACCGGGAGCCTTAGAGAGAACCTCCCTCGCCCTTTCGGGTGAAATCTCCCTTTCGGTCTCCATGTGAACCGCCTCCGAGTGGGAGTAAAAGACGGGAACCCTAACGGCGGTTGCGGAAACCCTTATGCTTTCGTCGTGGAGTATCTTTCTCGTCTCGTTGAGCATCTTAAGCTCTTCTTTGGTGTAATCGTTCTCCTTAAAGACGTCTATGTGGGGAACTACGTTAAAGGCTATCCTCTTGGCTATGTGTTTAGGCTCTGGAATCTCTCTGCCTTCGCACCAGGCCTTGGTTTGCTCTTCCAGCTCCCTTATGGCCTTGGCTCCCGCTCCGGAGACCGATTGGTAGGTGGCCACCACAACCCTCTTTATCCCCGCCTCGTCGTATATGGGCTTTAGCGCCACTACCATCTGTATGGTGGAGCAGTTGGGATTGGCTATAATCCTGCGGTTCTTGACCATGTGTACATCTTCCGGGTTCACCTCGGGAACTATCAGGGGTACGTCGGGTTCCATTCTCCAGGCCGAGGAGTTGTCAACCACCACGGCTCCGTCCTGTGCGAACTTAGGCGCGTATTCTCTGCTGACAGAACCTCCTGCCGAAAATAGGGCTATATCAATTCCTTTAAAATTGGGTTGTTTATTTAAGGCTTTGACTTCGTATTCCTTTCCTTTAAAGGTTATCCTCTTGCCCTCCGAGCGCTCGCTCGCTAAGGGTATAAGCTCATCAACGGGAAAGTCTCTCTCCTCAAGAACCTTTAAGAAGGTTCTTCCCACCTCTCCGGTGATACCGACTACGGCTACCCTGTATCCCATGATTTTTTTGAAGGTGAGCCCCCAAAGAGGGGGCTTTAGATGGGTTTTTACTTGAGGGAGTTAATCCACTCGGCCAGCTTCTTGGCCTCGTCGTCGCTTACGCTCTGAGGGGGCATGGGTATGGGACCCCACTTACCGGAGCTACCCTTCTTGATGCTGGCAACCAAGTCCTCTACCTTCTTACCCTTAGCGGCTACATCTTTAAAAGAGGGACCTACCTTTTTAACGCTTACGTCGTGGCAGGCGAAGCAACCCTTCTGCTGAGCGAGAGCTTTGGGGTCTGCCATCGCTATGCCTACCGCACCTACGAAGAGTCCCAGCAACAACTTCTTCATACTTCTTACCTCCTGTCAACGTTATTTAAGGACAATACGAATATTATAATATTTCTAACGGCGCCTATGGACATAAAAGGAATAATAGGAGAAGTCTCCAAGGTAGTTTTTGGTAAAGAGAGGGTCATAGATTACTCCCTCGTCTGCTTCCTTTCGGGGGGACACCTCTTGCTGGAGGACATACCCGGCGTCGGTAAGACTACGCTGGCGCTCGCTCTCTCCAAGGTTCTTGGCCTCTCCTTTGCGAGGCTTCAGTTCACCAGCGACCTTATGCCTTCGGACATAACCGGCGTTTCCGTTTACGACCCCAAGAGGGGTGAGTTCACCTTCAAGGGTGGGCCCATATTCAGCAACGTGGTGCTGGCGGACGAGATAAACAGGGCTACGCCCAAGACCCAGAGCGCCCTGCTGGAGGCCATGGCCGAAGGTAAGGTGAGCGTGGACGGCATAACCTATCTGCTGCCTGAACCCTTCTTCGTGATAGCGACCCAGAATCCCGTGGAGCAGTACGGAACCTTTCCGCTTCCCGAATCCCAGAGGGACAGATTTACAATGCGTCTATCCTTGGGCTATCCAGACCCGGAGGTGGAGAGGGACATACTGATGGGAAGGAATCCCTTAGAGCAGGTATCACAACTCAGAACCTTGGCCAAACCGGAGGAACTCAAAGAGGTCCGCAAAGAGGTGAGTAAGGTGTTTGTTTCTCCGCAGGTGGCCGAGTTTGTGGTGGAGTTGGGAAACAGGACGAGGAACCATAGGGACATAATACTCGGGGCCTCCACGAGGGGGCTTATCCACACCGTAAACGCCGCTAAGGCTTTAGCCTTTATGAGGGAGAGGGACTTTGTGGTTCCCGAGGACGTGATAGACGTTGCGCCGTACACCCTTGCCCACAGGGTCATACTGAGGGAGGAGGCGGACGCAGAGGCTATAATTCGGGAAGTTCTCCAAGAGGTGCCCGTCCCAAGGTAAAATACAGAGTTATGGAGTTCACTCTGCTTCTGGATATGGACGGGGTTCTAACCAAGAACAAGGAGTTTGAGCCGTTTGAGGACGCTCCCCCCTTTATTGAGTTTCTAAAAGAGAAGGGGGTGCCCTTTAGGATAGTTTCCAACAACTCAACCCGGCCGCCCGAGGAGATACTCAGAATTCTCCGGGAAAGGGGCTTTAATCTTGAAGAGGGGGACATAATAACCCCCTTAGTGATACTTCCGGAATACCTTAGGGCTCTGGAGGTTAAAAAGGTATTCGTCATAGGGACGCGGGAGCTTACTGACTACCTTGCCCAGGAGGGGTTTGAAATCCTGTACGACCACTCGGTTGAGGCCGTCGTTATCGGACAGGATAAGGAGATAGACTTTTTCAAGATAAAGACCGCTACCTCCGCCGTTTTCCTAAGGAAAGCAAAAATCGTTCCGGTCAACCTCAGCAGAGTGGTAAAGGATTCGGACGGACTTTACTTTCCCGGTTCGGGTTCTACGGCGCACTATATAGCTTACGCTACCAACTACGAAGGCGAGATACCTAACCTCGGAAAGCCCTCAAAGAGGTTTATAGAGGAAGCTCTAAAGGACCTGCCCTCCGAAAGGGTGTTCCTGGTCAGCGACGACATATACACGGACCTCAAGGGAACTCGGGAGATAGGCTTGAGAAGTATCTTCATGACCACCGGAAAGTATGGAGCGCAAGAGATAGAGAGAGCCGGCTTTAAGCCCGATTACGTGTTCGGGAGCCTTTCCGAGCTGGCCGAAGAGATAAGAAGGTGGCTCCATACCTCCTGATTCTCGCGGTCCTATTAGCACTTCCCGCCTTTCCCTTGGAAATACTTTCCGACAGCCTAACCTCTCGCAGAGGTGAGGTTATCGCTGAGGGTAGGGTGAAGGTTTTTCATCACGAGTACGTGATAGAGGCTGACAGGGTAAGGTACATACCCCAAAAAGAAGAGGTCTTTGCCCATGGAAAGGTGAAGATAACCAGGAGGGACGGCTCTCTCTCGGTAAAAGGTAGTTTTGGATACGTGAACCTCAAAGAAGACAGGGCATACTTTCTGAACGTTGACGGAAAGCTTGAGAAGTTTTACGTCTCCGCGGAGCGTGTGGAACAGAAGGCTAAGGATAAGTATCTGCTACAGAAGGCACAGATAACTACGTGCCCGCCAAGCAAGAAGGAACTGAAGGTATGCATCTCTAAGGCGAGCTTGGGCCGGAAGTACCTATACTCAATCGGCAACTCCCTCAGGTTCTTCAACGTACCCTTTGTCTATCTACCCGTGGCGCTGTTTCCTGTAGGCGAGAGGAGAAGCGGCCTCCTGTTGCCCATGATAGGTAGTAACACCTACAACGGCTTGATTTACAGACAGCCTATTTACTGGGTTATAGATAGAGATAAAGACCTCACGCTAACCTTGGATTTCAGGGACAAACAGGCTAAGGGTGCCGAGCTTGAATACAGGCAGGCCTATTCGGATAAAGACAGCCTGCATACATCTCTGTCCCTCTATAAGGAACCTTCCAGTCCGGGTATATGGTGGAAGGGTAGGGACAGCTCTTCCTTCAGAGAAAACAGATACAGGTTCGCTCTGAAGTTCAAGAAGGGAAAGCTAAAGGTGGGAGTGGATACCGTCTCAGACCCCTTTTTCTTAGAGGACGTATACTTCTCCCAGAGCAGGAGAACGCTGCCTTACCTTACCTCTTACCTCTCCTACACAATGGAGAACGAGCTTTACCTTGCTTCTTTAAACTTGCGCAGGTATCAGGACCTCACTTCGCAGGTTAACCGCTACTCCTTCGTAGCGCCCCAGCTGGGATTTTACCTAAAAAAGAAAAAGATTAAATGGTTCTACTTCAGCCTGTCGGCCGAATACACCAAGTTCAACGAGGACAGTGCCCTTAAGGGTCAGAGGTTTAAGTTAGACCCAGAAATCAGTTTGCCCTTTAGATTCCGTCCCTTCTCCTTCTACTTCTCGCTCAGGAGCATAAACAACTTCTACAGGCTCAGCGGAGACGATTACGATAAGGCGGTGAACGCCCTTTTGTTTGAGAACAGAACTTATACCTTTAAAAGCTTTAAGCTGGGTGATTACTTTATTAGCAACACCTTAGAGATGGTTTACGCCTTCCAACCGGGGAAGTTTAATAACCCGCGCTTTGATAGGCTGGACGTGGTAAACAAGAGAAACGACCTAAGCTTCAGATACAGGGGCACCCTGCTCAGAAGGGGGCGGGTTATCGCCAGCCTATTTATGTCTGCGGGATACAACTATCTGGCCTCTTACCGGTTCCCTACGGACAACGAGATAGTGGACAAGAATTGGCTCCCCGTAAGGCTGGTAGCCTCCGTTAATCTCTTTGAGGGATTCTCCTACTACCAAGACCTGACCTACGACCCCAACTTGGCCATACTGGCCAAAAGCACGGGCTATCTGCGCTACTCGGCCGATAAGTACTACCTCAATCTGGGCTTTGTTAGCACGCGCAACAGCAAGAAGGAAAAGCTCAGCGAGCAGCTCAGCTTTGATGGCAGGTGGAAGGGAGACAACTTCTTCTCCGGCCTGAGGCTCAATTACGACATGAAGGAAAAAAAACTCCTTTACAGAGAGGTTTACGCAGGCTACAGAGGATCCTGCTGGAGCCTCTCTCTGATACTCAGAAGCACCTACTACGGCCTTAGGGAGGATTACGTGAACGAGCTTTACTTGGGAATAAGCATCTTTGACCTAAAGAGCCTCGTATTCCCTATAAGCAGGAATTAGCTTATCAGCGCTTTGAGCTTCGCCGTTTGAGCCTCTATATCCTCTGCGGCGAATATTCCCGAGCCCACCACTATAACGTCCGCTCCCGCTTGAGCCACCTCCTTGATGTTTCCCTCCTTTATGCCACCGTCTATCTCTATCAGGCAATCTGGATTCAGTTCGTCTCTAAGCTCCTTTAAATCCCTAAGCCTGTCCAGCGAACGCTCTATGAAGCTCTGCCCGCTGAAGCCCGGGTTTACGGACATGAGCAGGACGTAGTCCGCGTAATGTAATACCTCCTCTAAGCTCGTTAAAGGTGTGCCCGGATTTATGACCACCCCCGCCTTGGCCTTCATCTCCTTTATGAGGGATAGGGTTCTGTGTATGTGGGGGGTGTTCTCTATATGGACGCTTACCCAGTTGGCTCCCGCCTCTATGAAGCGAGGTATGTATCTGTCCGGACTCTCTATCATCAGGTGGGCGTCTATGGGCAGGTTCACCCTCTTACTGATGCAGGCAAGCATCTCCGAACCGACCGTTATGTTGGGAACGAAGTGTCCGTCCATCACATCAAAGTGGATAACGTCCGCCCCACCCCTTACGGTGGCCTCTATCTGCACTCCTATGTTCCACCAATCTCCCGCCAGTATTGAGGGTGCTAAAAGCTTCACTTTGGACTCCTCGCTGTGTGGAAATATAATACCTAAGTTGGGAGACGTTTTGCGATAAAATACTTGCGTTAATGTCCTGAAAGAAATAACGTGTGGAGGTTTTATTAGATGGCGGAGCTTAAAGGGAAGATAGTTCAGGTTATAGGTCCGGTCGTTGACGTTGAGTTTGAGAGCAAAGAGCTACCTCCCATCAGACACGGTCTCAAGACTACGAGAAGGTTTATAGACGATAAGGGAGAGTGGGCCGAAGAGGAGCTGTTCCTTGAAATCTCCCAGCACATAGGGGAAAGCAGGGTCAGAACCGTGGCTATGGGCCCAACCGAGGGCTTCGTCCGCGGCCAAGAGGTGGAGTATCTGGGCGGACCCATAAGCGTTCCCGTAGGCAAGGGCGTTCTTGGAAGGATATTTAACGTCGTTGGTCAGGCGATAGACGAGCAGGGTCCCGTAGAGGCCGAAGAGAAGTGGCCTATGTTCAGAGACCCACCCGCCCTTGAGGAGCAGTCCACCAAGGTTGAGATTCTTGAGACGGGTATCAAGGTGGTTGACCTCCTTGAGCCTTACGTCAAGGGTGGTAAGGTGGGACTCTTTGGGGGTGCCGGAGTTGGAAAAACAGTTCTAATGCAGGAGCTTATCCACAACATAGCCAAGTTCCACAAGGGTTATTCGGTCGTTGTCGGTGTCGGAGAGAGAACGAGGGAAGGAAACGACCTCTGGCTGGAGATGAAGGAGTCCGGAGTTCTGCCCTTTACGGTCATGGTTTACGGACAGATGAACGAGCCGCCCGGCGTTAGGTTCAGGGTCGCTCAGACGGGTATAACCATGGCCGAATACTTCAGAGACGTTGAGGGACAGGACGTCCTTACCTTCATAGATAACATCTTCAGATTCGTCCAGGCGGGTTCCGAGGTTTCCACACTGCTGGGAAGGCTTCCTTCCGCGGTCGGATACCAGCCCACACTGAACACCGACGTGGGTGAGGTGCAGGAGAGGATTACCTCTACCAAAAAGGGTTCCATAACCTCCGTTCAGGCGGTTTACGTTCCCGCAGACGATATAACGGACCCCGCGCCCTACTCCATATTCGCCCACCTTGACGCCACGACCGTTCTCGCAAGGAGGCTGGCTGAGCTGGGTATTTACCCGGCCATAGACCCTCTGGAGTCCACCTCCAAATACCTCGCTCCGGAGTTCGTAGGAGACGAGCACTATCAAGTTGCCTTTGAGGTTAAGAAGATTCTCCAAAGGTATAAGGAGCTTCAAGAGATAATCGCCATACTGGGTATGGAAGAGCTTTCCGAGGAGGATAAGGCCATAGTCAACAGGGCGAGGAGGATTCAAAAGTTCCTCGCTCAACCCTTCCACGTGGCCGAGCAGTTTACGGGAATGCCCGGTAAGTACGTTAAGCTGGAGGACACCATAAGGTCGTTCAAGGAGATACTCACGGGCAACTACGACCACCTGCCGGAGAACGCCTTCTACATGGTGGGAACCATAGAGGAGGCCGTAGAGAAGGCCAAGGAGATGGGAGCCAAGGTCTAAAGGCTCCCCTTTACCTTTATGTCCTCGGTTCGTTTAACGCTCCCCGACGTTTTAGGTCTAAAGGGAGCGTATCTACCCTACGAGAATCCCGAAAGTTCGGAATCTCTTCTGTCGGTTAAAGGGAAGCTTGACCTCTGGATTCACGACGAGGGACTCCGTCAGGTTTACAAAAGGTTCCTCAACCACCTTTTGAGGAAAGAACCCGATAACCGTGCCCTCAGAGCCTTTATACCCATGCTGGTATTTGAACAGGCGCAACTTCTAAAACTGCTTGAAAGGGAGAAGGGAAAAGGGAGCTACTTTCACATTCTTCTTGATTATCTGCACTCCAAAGAGGAGATTGTAGAGGAGCTGTCTAAATTAACCTTGCCCAACTTAGCTCTGGCGGATTTGAAGGAGCTAAGAGGTGTTCTGTCTGAGCTCAGTGGGGTTTTTTCTTTAAAAAGCAAGAGGGTTTCCCTACGCTTCTGTGCGAGGCTGGCTCACACCTTATTTCCTCAAACCTTCATAGGTATGTGCGATTACCTGGTAGGCCGTTTTAACGTCGTTTCCGTCGGAGCCTACATGAACCTGCTCAGGAGCATTAAGGCCGACCTGAGTGAAGAGGATTTTCTTGAAAACCCTTACCTGCTGAGGGATATGGAGATAGGCATTCTAACTACCCTTGACGGCTTTCCACCGAAAGAGGAGGTTTTACTACGGAAGCTTGGCATAAAGGTGGAGGTTGAATTGGCAATCAGAGCGGTTAGCCTCTGGAATAGGCGTAAGTTCTATCGCGCCCACGAGGTTCTGGAAGAGTTATGGAAGCTATTTAAAGACAACCTATCTGCACGGGAATACCTGCAGGGTATTATAAGGCTGGCCATAGCTTACGACCACATTCAGAAGGAAAGAGATGAGTCCGCCCGAAGGGTTTTAAAGGTGGCTCTGAAGCAGATAGAAATGTTTAAAGGCTCAAACACTCCCGTTGAAGTTGAACCGGGGGAACCTTTCCTTAAATTGAGGCTTAAGGAATTATGAAGCCGCGGGTTATAGTGGTCTTTGGCCTGTCCGGGAGCGGTAAGTCCTACGTAGCCCGGATACTGCACGAGGAGTGGGGTTATGAGTGGCTCAGGAGTGATGTGATAAGGAAGGAGCTTGCCGGCATTCCTGCCAACGAGGAGGCTAAGGCGGAGTTTGGTGGTGGAATATACACCGAAAGCATGACGGAAAAGGTTTACAATCTTATGGTAAGTAGAGCTAAGGAGGTAGTTGAGAGAGGGGGAAAGGTGGTCCTTGATGCCACCTTCTTAAAAAGGTGGCAAAGGAAGCTCGTTAAGGAGGCCTTCCCGGACACCCTCTTCGTATGGGTTTACGCCGACGAGGAGGTCGTAAGGAGGAGGTTAAAGGATAGGGAGGATGTGTCCGATGCGGACTTTGGGATATATTTGAAGCAGAAGGAGGTGTTTGAACCTCCCGAGGAGGTTAGGTTTGTTAAGGTGAATAACACCGATTTGCCAAGGGAGGAAGTTATTAAAAACTTGACAAAGGCTTTTGAAAATATTTATAATGGACTTTGGTAAAACTACTTTTAGAGGAGGGTTTTAGGATGAAGAAAGGCTATTTGGCAGCGGCAGCTTTACTGGGTGCAGTATTTGCAACCGACGCAGCAAATGCTGTGAAGATTAAGGTGGACGAGAACTCTTGGATTAGCTTGGGCGTGAGAGGTGTAATTGACGCAAAGTTTCTGGGGGATAGAGGTGGAAACGACAAGTCTGATACCCAGTTTATCCACAGGTTCGCAAGGGTCTACGGAAAGGGAAAGATCAATAAAATGATAGGTTTCGGTTGGCAGGCCGAGTTCTTCGGAGACCCCGGTAAACCGGAGATAATTGACTCCTTCCTGAGCATCAAGTTGGCAGACGAGCTGATAATCTTCGGAGGTTCCTACAAGCTTCCCTTTGAGAGACACTCCGGTATAAACTCAGGATGGGCTGTTCTGTTCCCCACGGGCACAGCCTACCACCATGCAACCAAAGTTTTCACCAATCCCACCAACGAAGGTGCTCCTTTCAGGTCAGGTTCACGTTCCGCAGGTCTGACCTTCTGGGGTAATGTTGCCGGCGGAATGCTCAAGTACTATGCCGGTATATTTGATGTTAGCGACGAGCAGAGCGGAGCTGGACAGCTCAAGCCTGCCTTTGCACTAAGGCTTCAGTTCACTCCCACGATGCTCGGCTTCAAGCCCGAAAAGGGCTACGTCCTGAAGGACACCTACGTTGGAAAGAAAGACGTCCTTACGATTGGTCTGGCGTACGCTACCCAGAAGGTAAGCGGCGGTGCTACCGGAAAGTCCTTCGGTCTTGACCTTCTCTGGGAGCAGAACATGGGTGGTATAACCCCTCACGTATCCTTAGGCTTTGTTGACCATAAGGACTTCAAGGGAGCCAAGGACGACGACAGGAGAGGTTATCTCGCGGAGGTCGGTGTTATATTCAACCAGCCCGTTCTGTTTGGAAAGCCCGCGTTGGTAGCCAAGTGGTCTAAGGCCGACGACAGGACGGCCGCGAACAACGACACCACCAACATAGGTGTGGCCGCCGTATTCTTCATAAAGGGTCCCACCAACAAGATAGGCCTGGCCATTGACCAGGTTGACCACAAGAATGGCGACGACTACACCGATGTAACCCTGTCTCTCTTCTACAATTTCTAAGACAGGGGGAACTCAAGAGAACCCAACCCCGCCGAAAGGCGGGGTTTTTTATTTATATTTATAAATCAAATCTGGAGCCTGAGCTGCAAAGGCGATAGACTCACACTTATACGAGAGAATGTGACAATTTACCCTCTGTGGCAAGCTCTTTAAGCATCTTTATAAGCTTAACGTTGAGATAGTGTCCTCCCCTGCGGGAGATAATCTTGCCAACTATAGGTTTTCCCAAGAGGTAAAGGTCTCCCATTATGTCTAAGACCTTGTGTCTTACCGGTTCGTCCTCGTAAAACATTCCGCCTTCGTTCAGAACTCCTTTATCCAGCAGCACGAGGGTGTTGTCTAAGTTCCCGCCTTTACCCAGACCCGCGCCCTTTATCAGAGGTATCTCATCGTAGTAGCAAAAGGTTCTTGCGTAAACTATCTCCTCCGGCTCGCCGGTGAACCTAAAGTGGCGCTCCCCCAAGAAGTTTTTAAAGGTGCCCATATACTCTATCTCCAACCTGTCCGATGGCTCGGCCCAGATGAAGGAGCTTCCTTCCTCCACCCTAAGGCTTGCTGGGATTTTGAATACTTCCGCCTCTGTGCCCAAATCCTCCACCGCCTCTTTTAGCGTGTCGTAAAATACGCCGCCACCTCCGTCCATGATGGGGATTTCAACGCCCTCCACCAACTCAACGGTCAGGTTGTCCACACCCAAAAGGTGCAGTACTGCGAGTATGTGCTCTACGGTTTTGACTCTGACTCCTTCCTTGGCCAGGTCGGTAGCGTGGTTAGTGCTTACGACGTTGTCTACATGGGCATCTATGTAGGTGCCTTTGCGCAGAAACCTGATTCCCGTACCTGCGGGTTCGGGGTGAAGCACTATCCGAGACCACAGGCCGGTATGTATCCCTATGCCGCTAAAGATTATCTCTTCCCTTAGAGTTTTCTGAAGCATAGCCTTTATTTAGCAATTTTCAAGCCAAAACCTCTTAAGGGTGGTGGCAACCGCCTCCATACTGGGCTTTGGTGGTACGAGACTGACCTTAACCCCCTTAGCCTCAAGGGAGCTTTTGGTAGTTTTACCAATGGAACATACGATTAACCTATCCAGAAGATTCTCTCCCTTTGCCTTTTGCAGGTTGGCAAAAAAGCCATTTACGGCGGAAGGACTTGCAAATACTATAAAGTCCCCCTCGCTCAGCCTGCTTATGAACTCCACCTTCGGGTATACGACACCTTCTGTGGTATATACGCTTATCGGCAGCACATCAAAGCCTTCTCCTTTGAGAAACTCTATAAGCTCAGTTCTGCCCACGGCGGAGCGGGGAATCAGGACCTTGCCCTTGGACAAGCCCTTGAAAAGCTCCACAAGGCCCTTGGCCGAGCTGTCCGAGGGCAGGATATCCGCTCTGTAGCCTTCCCTCTCAAGGGCTGAAGCGGTTTTCTCGCCTACGGCAACTACCTTTGCACCTTCGGGAATGGAGGCTCTATTTAGGAAATACTTGACCGCCTTTGCGCTTTGAAATACCACGTAATCGGTCTCTGCGGTCTGGAGGCAGAACTCCACGGGCACGGTTCTTATGAGAGGCAGTGCTACAACTGAGAGACCTTCTCTCTCAAAAAACCTTTTATCCCTCTCTATGTCTTCTTTTGAGCGCGTTAGGATTACCTTGAGCTTACTCATTTCTCAGTATGGATATTATGTTCTCCCTTGATGCCTTGAGGGCTGGAAGCAGGCTGGAAAGGAAGGAGAGTATCAACGTTCCCACGAAGGTAAGCAGCGTATCCGAAACTCTGATGTGGACGGGCACGTAGCTCATCATGTATATGTCCTCCGGGACGCTGATAAGTCTGTATTCGGTTATGAAGTGTCCGCCGATGTAGGAAAAAGCTACTCCCACGCAGGCTCCCACTATGCCTATGACCGTACCCACCATAAGGAATATCAGAGCAATCTGAGAGCTCTTAACGCCGTACGCCTTCATTATGGCTATATCCCTCATCTTTTCCCTCACCTTTACGAACAACAGGCTCGTTATGTTAAAGGAGGCTATGGACACCATCAGCATGAGGACGAAGAAAAGACCCAATTTCTCAAGCTCAAGAGCGTTAAAGAGGGGACGGTTAAGCTCAATCCAGGAGCGAATGATGGATTTACTGCCAAATGTATTGAAAATCTTATCTTTGAACTCCTGAGCCTTGTAAGGATCCTTAAGATATACCTCTATGAGGGTAAACCTCATCATACCTCTGAAAAACTTTCTACCCTCTTCCTTGTCCATGTAAGCTAAGACGTAATCCTTGTCGTAGGAGCCCGTGTAGAACACACCCACCACCTTAACCTCTTTCGTCTTGGGGATAAATCCCACAGGTGTCCTCGTCCCGAGTGGGGATACGAGCAACACCTTGTCCCCCGCCGATATGTCCAGCGTGGAGGATATTCCCTCCCCGATTATTATTCCTTTGCCTTGAACCGAGTCTATGATGAACTTATCTATGAAGTCCTTAACTTCCCTGTCCGAGAAATCAACCAGCTTTACGCTGAGGGACATGAGGTCTTCATCTTTTACCAGTATCGCGTTGTAGGCTTCGGAGCTTACGGCCGACCTAACTTCCGGCATGCCCCTGAGGCTTTTTACCATGTTGGGGACCTCTCCTTCGTCTGAGGGCATCAGTATCACGTGGGGGGAACCCGAGAGTATCTTCTCCTTGAGAGCGTCCTGAAAGCCGGCGAACACTCCCATGGTCAGCAGTATCGCGCTGACGCTCATGAATACGCCCAGGAAGGCTATGAGGGTTATGAGCAGAGTGCTGCCTCTGCTTGAGAAGAGGTACCTGAGGGCTATCCGCAGGATAGGTTTCATGTCAGACCATCTTGAGGGACTGAATTATCTCCTGCTGTCTGTGAAGTATGTATCTTCTCAACTTCTCCAGGTCTTCTCTACTGTAGTCCACCTTAAACCCAAGCTTTATGTAAACCTCTTCACCCAAGCCTATAACGTTTCTTAAGTCTCCGTGTCCCCTGACCTTCTCTCCGTCGGGCAGCTCAACGGTTATGGAAAATGGAATCCGCATACTTGACTCGGGGTTAGAAAGTATCTCCCTGAGTTTGTTATAGAACTCTCCACTTCTACCCCTGCTTATGGTAAGACCTACGCCGGTCTCGCTTATGTCCTTTACCTCTGACCTTATGGAGCAGGTGTCGTCCACACAGACGTTCGCGTATACCGGCTGACTGGGGTCCGGTTCCACTCTGAGGGTCTTTCTCCTGATAAACTCCGGCGGAGGGACTATACTCTCAAACACCAGCACCAGCTCTTTACCTAAGTTGCTGAACACCGAGGTCTGGGCGTAGCTGTCCTGACCAAGCTTCACGTAGACGTTATCAAGGGTGGAGTAAGCTCTCTTTACGTTCACCTTGCTCCAATCAAAGCCCAGAAATCTGTCCCCCTCCTCTATCCACTTCAAGGGCATCACCGCCTTTATGGGAATCTCCTTATACTTGGTTATGACCTCGTATCTTCCGCCTATCTTAAAGATGTGCCTTAGAGGTTTGTTCCCCATTATCTTCCCCTTCAGTATTATATCTTTTCCGCCAGCAAACATGTGAAGCCTGCTTCTTTAATAAAGCCTTTCTCTACCCTCTTGTCCCTTACGGGCTTTTTGTCCTGCGGAGCTTCCATCAGGGTTGAGGCTACGGCTCTCAGCTCAAAGCCTTCCCTGAGAAGCATTTCCTTCAGCTCTCCGTAGGAGTGGAAGCGGGCGAACTTGTATATGGGATGCCCGCGCCTTGCCTTCTCCCTGTAGAAGTCAGCCCAGGGACTGTCGGCCAGAACGCTACCAATAAGGAATCTCCCCCCGGGGACTAAAATCCTGCCCACTTCACCCACAACCCGCTGCGGTTCACTTACAAAGCATATGCTCACCACCGAGACCACCAGCTCAAAGCTCTCTCCTTTGAAGGGCATATCCTCTCCTACACCGGCCACCACCTTGACACCGCGTTCTTTTGCCAGCTTCAGCATCTCAATGGCCGGGTCAAGTCCGAACCTTATACCTAAGGCGGAGGCGAACCTGCCCGTCCCCACGCCCACCTCAAGGGAACGCTTGGGAATCCGGGTAAGCTTCCTTATGCAGTCAAGCTCAAGCTCGTAGGCAGACCTTCCAAAGGGCTTTTCATACCAGGAGTCGTATTCCTTTACCAGCTCGTTGAAGACCACAGGTTAAAATATAAACCAAAGTGAACAGAGAGAAGATATACTCCTACTTCTTCCTATCTTTGGTGCTCTTCTTCGTGGTGGCCACCTTTGCCACCATATACCCCTTCATAACCCCTATACTCTGGGCCATTGTCCTGGGTATGGTCATATATCCGGCCCATATGTATCTTAGCTCTCTGATAAAGAGCAGAACCCTATCCGCCCTAATCATAACCGCTCTGACCTTCCTCTTCATAATAGTGCCCTTCAGCCTCATAGCCTTCATATCCATATCCCAGCTTTTAGATGTTAGCAGGAAGGTGCTGGAATACTTCCAGACCCACAGCTTCGGAGACCTGCTGGAAAGCCTCAAGAGTCTGCCTTTGGTATCCCAATACCTGAATGACGAAAGGTTGTCTCCCTTAATAAACTACCTTCAGGGTCAGGAGTTCAGAAACATTTTGGTAAACGCCCTGAACAAGTTTGCCACCGTGCTGGGCAATAAGCTGGGTGAGGCGGCCTTCATAGCCGGTAGGAACGTGTTCTACATATTCGTCTTTCTCCTGACCTTCTTCTTTATCCTGAGGGACGGTCTGCCCACCATAAAGCGCCTTGAGAGATTGGTGCCGATGGACAGACAGGATACACTGAACGTTCTGAATACGATTTACAGAACCGTCCTCGCGGTGGTTTACGGCTCCGTGGGAACCGCCTTTATACAATCCATGCTTGCCATGATAGCTTACTCGGTGGTGGGGATAAAGTTCTTCCTGCTTTGGAGCGTTCTGACCTTCTTCGCCGCCTTCATACCACCCTTCGGGACAGCGGCCGTATGGTTCCCCTTAGCGGTGTACACCTTCTTTAACATAGGTCTCTGGCAGGCGGTATTTCTGGGTGCGTGGGGAACCTTTCTCATATCGGCCGTGGACAACTTTATAAGGCCCTTGATAATGAAGAAGGGGATAGAGATACCCTACATAGTGCTCTTCTTCTCCACCATAGGTGGCCTGTTGAAGTTCGGCTTCATAGGCCTATTTATAGGCCCGATAATATTTACCACCCTCTTCTCCCTTATAAGGATTTACGAAAAGAAGGTTATCGGGAACTCAGAAACTTGAAAGCCTTGTCCCCTATGTCCTTCCTGTACTGCATTCCCTCGAAGCTTATCTCAGACACCGCCCCGTAGGCTCTATCCTTGGCTTCCCTCAAGGTTTTGCCGTAGGCGCAGACGTTCAGAACCCGGCCGCCGGCGGTTATCACCTGTCCATCTCTGGTGTCCGTGCCCGCATGAAAGATTACCACATCTTGCATATCCTTAACCCTGTCCAAGCCCC
Source organism: Aquificaceae bacterium (assembly GCA_027014155.1). Lineage (GTDB taxonomy): Bacteria > Aquificota > Aquificia > Aquificales > Aquificaceae > WFYI01. The sequence goes on along the minus strand of JALWEG010000032.1, from coordinate 4,685 downwards.
GTATAACCTTACCCTTTTCCGGATTCGTAGGATATCCCCTTGAGGCCAAGACCACACAGAGGGTCCATCTGTTGTCCTCTTCAATTTCTACCGCCTTACCCTCGTGGAACTCAAGCATACTCTCCAGAAAGTCCCCCTTTATGCGCATCAGCAGGGGTTGAGCCTCCGGGTCTCCCAGCCTAACGTTGAACTCCAAGACCTTGGGACCCTCCGAGGTTATCATCAGTCCCGCGTAAAGGAAGCCTCTGAAGAAGATACCTTCCTTGCTCAAGCCCTTTATCGTTCTTTCTATTACCTCTTTCTTTATCCTCTCCTCAAGGGATTTATCTATTACCGGCGTAGGTGAGTAGGCGCCCATTCCCCCGGTGTTGGGCCCCTTGTCCCCCTCAAGGAGTCTCTTGTGGTCTTGGGAGGTCGGCAGGGGAACGTAGCTCTCTCCGTTCACCATCACTATGTAAGAGGCCTCTTCACCCTCAAGGAATTCCTCAATCACCACCCTGCTACCGGCACCACCCAGCGCACCCCTGTTCATGAACCTGTCTAAGGTATCTATGGCCTGGTCTTCCGAGTAGCAGACGACGGCTCCCTTGCCCGCGGCCAGACCGTCAGCCTTCACCACCAGAGGTGCTCCCACGTCCTTGACAAAGCGCTTGGCCTTCTCAAAGCTATCAAAAACCGAGTATTGGGCGGTGGGGACATCATACTTTTCCATGAAATTCTTGGCAAAGGCCTTAGAACCCTCAAGCCGAGCTGCTTCCTTAGAGGGACCGAAGACCTTTAAGCCTTTGCTCTCAAACTCGTCAACTATGCCCTCAACTAAGGGTGCCTCAGGACCTACCACGGTGAAGTCTATACCTTCCTTGAGAGCAAACTGGGCTAAGCTCTTCACATCGGTGGGGGATACGTCCACCCTGTTTGCTATCTCCCAGGAGCCGGCGTTTCCGCGGGCTATGTACAGCTCCTTTACAAGGTTGCTCTCTTTTAGCTTCCAGGCTATAGCGTGTTCTCTTCCGCCGTTTCCAACTACGAGGACTTTCATAGGCAGGGATATTATACCCGAAAGTGTTGGGATACGAGCCTCTTAGAATTAGAAAGGCCCTGCCGGGCGGCAGGGCAAACAATCTTGGGGAGGGAGGGGGAGGGAGTTTTTCACTCCCACCGTTTTTCAAGTTATCCTTATCTAATAAAAATTATAATCTCCGTATTCCGGATTGTCAACCTGTAGTTTGGTAAAATTAAGCTAATGGTCAGAACCCGCTTTGCTCCAAGCCCTACGGGCTTTCTCCACCTCGGGAATGCCCGAACGGCCATATTCAGCTACCTATTTGCGAGACACCACGGGGGCAAGTTCATCCTCAGAGTTGAGGACACGGACAGGGAGCGTTCAAGGCTGGAATACGAAGAAGAGATACTCAAGGACCTCAGGTGGCTCGGTATAGAGTGGGACGAGTTCTATCGCCAGTCGGACAGGTTTGAGATATACCGCAGCTACGTTGAGAAGCTCCTGCAGGAAGGGCACGCCTATCCCTGCTTCTGCACGCAGGAGGAGCTTCAGCGGGAGCGAGAGGAGGCTCAGAAAAGGGGTGTGGCTTACAGGTATTCCGGAAGGTGCAGAGCACTGAGTCCCCAAGAAGCTCGCAAGATGATGGAAGGGGGAAAGAGCTACACCGTAAGGTTCAAGGTTCCCGACGGACGGAACGTGGTATTTGAGGACTTGGTAAAGGGATACATATCCATAAACGTTGACGACTTTGGAGACTTTGTTATAGTCAGGAGCGACGGCTCGCCCACCTACAACTTCGTGGTGGTGATTGACGACGCTCTCATGGAGATAAGCCACGTGGTAAGGGGTGAAGACCACATACCCAATACACCCAAGCAGATACTCATTTACGAGGCCTTGGGTTTTGAAGTGCCCAAGTTTGCTCACCTGCCGGTCATACTGGGCGAGGACAGGAGCAAGCTCTCCAAAAGACACGGGGGCGTATCCGTAAAGGCCTACAGGGAAGAGGGCTACGTTTCGGAGGCTCTCTTCAACTATCTCTGCCTCCTGGGGTGGTCTGCCCCCGACGACCCGGATAGAGAGATATTTTCCAAGGAAGAGCTTATAGAGCTATTTGAACTCAAAGACGTTAACTCTTCCCCGGCGGTCTTTAATAGGGACAAGCTAAGATGGATGAGCGGTGTGTATATCAGAGAAGTACTGCCTCTTGAGGAGGTGGCAAGTAGAGTACTGCCTTTCTTGAAAGATGCAGGCTACGATGTTGGCGATACCGAGTATCTCAAAAGGGTGCTGGAGCACACCCGCGACTCCTTTGATACCTTCTCGGAGGCTGTGGATAGGCTCAGACCCTTCTTCGTTGACGAGTTTGAGATTCCCCAGGAGCTTATGGGATTGCTGGAGGATATGCGTAGCTTAGAGGTGCTCAATCTCTTCCTTGAGAAGCTAAAAGAGAGTAAACCCTCTTCCGTGGAGGAGGTTAAGAGGCTGGCCAGGACAATCCAGAAAGAGCTGAAGGTTAAACCCAAGGAGGTTTGGCACACCTTGAGGATAGCTTTAACCGGTGCTCTTGAAGGCGTGGGTATAGACATACTCATAGCGCTGCTTCCTCAGGAGAGCATAGAGTTTAGAATAAAAAGGGTGCTGGACAGGGTCTCTTGAGTATGAGGATACTTTACTTTTCGGTAATCAGAGAAAGATTGGGTAAAGAGACGGAGGAGATAGAGTTCAAGGGCACGGTGGGAGAGCTTAAGGAGCTTTTGGTCTCCAAGTATCCCGAGGCTAAGGAGCTAATCGCAAACACCAGATTCGCCGTCAACGAGGAATACGTCAAGGACGAATATATGCTTGAGGGTGATGAGAGGGTCGCTCTCATTCCCCCGGTAAGCGGTGGATGAGAAGGGCTCTCGTTGTTCGTCTTTCCTCTCTGGGCGATGTGGCTCTATCTTCCGTTCTGTTTGAACCCCTCAGGCGTGCCGGCTACGAAGTGTATCTCCTCACCTATGAGCCTTACGGAAGCCTATTTGCCGACGATACGCGCGTCTCGGTGATAGAACTCAAGAGGGGAGCTCCCCTTCCCGATAAGCTCAAAGGTCTGTCTTTTGAGCTAATTTTAGACATACACAAAAACTTAAAGACCCTGAGGCTGAGATTTAAAATCCGTGGCAGATGGATTACCTATGATAAGGACTCCTTGAGAAGACGCCTTGCGGTGCACTTCAATAGCCTCAGAAGGCGCTTTTACATAACCGAGGCGTACCTGAAGGTATTGAGTAAGGCCGGAGTACCGGCCTGGGACCCTAAACCCAAGATAGAGGTTTCCCGGGAGAGGCTCGGACGTTTGGAAAAGGAACTTGGAAAGGGGAACTTCGTAGCCTTGGGTGTGGGCGCCAGATACAGGAAGAAGAGGTATCCCTACTTCGGAGAGCTGGCTCGGCTTTTGATGGAAAGGGGCTACGATGTGGTTTACGTGGGAAACGAGGAAGATGGCAGGATGGCCTCTTCCCTGCCTGGGCTGAACCTCTGCGGAAGGCTGAGCCTTACCGACGTTTTGGCAACGCTCAAGCTGGCAAAGGCCTTTGTGGGCAACGATTCGGGTCTGCTCCACTGTGCAAGAGCCGTTGGAACGCCGGCCGTGCAGATTTACGGAGGGACCCACCCCACTTTGGGCTTCTCCCTTTACCCCGAGGAAGGCAGGATAATCCTCAAAAACCTGCCGTGCCAACCCTGCGACATTCACGGCAAGGGGAGCTGCAGGCATGGAGATTACAGATGCCTTGAGATAGAGCCTCAGGAGGTAGCCGACGCCTTAGAGAGCCTTATCCACCGCACGGGTGTAAAATAAAACATTATGTCTCCGGATACCGTGGTATCCATAGGCCAGAAGGCTCTGGAAATGACCACCCTGCTGGCCATGCCGGTGCTCGTGGCCACCTTCGTGGTGGGACTGATAGTTAGCGTCCTTCAGGCCGCCACCCAGATACAAGAGATGACACTTGCCTACATACCCAAGATAGTGGCGGCTCTCATAACCATATTCCTGCTGGGAGGTTGGATGCTAACAAAGATTCTTGACTTCACCAAGGAGATATTCGTGAATATACCCATCTGGATAAAATGATTTCCTTAGACGTTCAAACCCTAATCACCCTGATGCTGGTTTACGTCAGAGTCATATCCTTCGTCTTTCTGGTTCCCGTATTCGGCTTCAGGTCTGAGTTCATACCCCTTAATGTTAGATTTGCGTTAGGCTTTGCCTTAGGTATGATAGTGTTCTTTCTGTCGGGAATAGAGCCTGTGAGCGTTAATTCCTCTTATCAGCTGGCTCTCTTGGCTCTCAAGGAGTTCCTCTTCGGCTTTACCGCCGGTTTTCTGCTCAGGCTCCTCTTTGATGCCGTCTTCATAGCGGGGGAGATAATGGCGGTAAATATGGGCCTCGGTTTCTTGGTGATGTTTCTACCTCAGCAGCCCCAGACTACGGTTATAGCCGGCTTTGCCACCATGCTCGCCGCCACCCTGTTTCTCGCCCTCGGTGGTGCCGAGGTGGTGGTGGTGGGATTGATAAACAGCTTCGGGACCTTCCCTTTAGGCGGATTTGAGCTTTACTCTCTAAACCCCGAAGAGTTCTTTAAGCTCTTTTACAAGAGCTTTTCCTTCGGCTTCAAACTGGCGATTCCCATTCTCG
>JALWEG010000031.1 GCA_027014155.1 Aquificaceae bacterium | reverse complement strand
TTTTCTTTTTTTATGCGTAGATTATTGACGATATTATAGATTATGTCGGCCTTTATTGTAGGTATTATGCCTATAGATATTGTTCTCTTTAAGGCTTCTGATTTTAAATAAGAGAACGTTTTATTGTAGTTCTCTATTAGGTCCTTTGCGTGTTTATAGAATCTGTGTGCATTTTCTGTCGGGATAACTCCTTTCTTATTTCTTGTAAAAAGAGTTACTCCAAGTGTATTTTCCAAGCGTTGAATTATCGCCGAAAGAGCAGGCTGAGATATATAACATCTCTCTGCTGCTTTTGTGATGTTCCTTTCCTCATAAACAGCCACAAAGTATTTAAGCTTTTGGATATCTATATCCATAGCTTCCGTCTATGACAACCAGAAAGAAAATGTATTTCACAAATCAAAATGCGTCAACTATTATTCAAAACCTATGATTAGGGTTATAGCTTTGCTCGCATGGACAGTTTTTGCTTTCTCTACAGATTTTCCAAGCATACCTAAGGATTACAAGCTGGGCCTCATATCAACTGACAAGCTGCTGACTTTTATTAAGAAGAAAAAGAAGGTAATAATTGTAGATGCACGGCACGAGGGATATAAAGAGGAACATATACCAACGGCTATAAATATTGATTATCTCAAGCTCACACATAAAGTGAACGGCGTTCCAGCTGTAATCTTGCCCAACGATGAGCTTGAAACGATTCTCTCAGAACTTGGACTAAGACGCGATGTTCCTATCGTAGTCTATGGAAGTGGTTCAAGTTTAAGGGACTGGACAGATGCAACGAGAGTAATACTCCAGTTAGTATGGGCAGGGGTTAGAGAAGTTTATCTGTTGGACGGGGGGATAGCTAAATGGATAGACGAAGAAAAACCTATTGAAAAAGGTGAAAACAAGCTGCCCGCCAGTAGCTTTAAGATTTCCTATAACCCTCCCTTCACACTCGCATCCACGGATAGTGTCCTTTATGCGGTAAAGCATCCAAAAGAGATACAACTCGTGGATGCGAGGCCTGAAAACAGGTTTACCGGAGAGTTCGATGACCCAAGAATGCCCAGAGACGGACATATAAAAGGAGCAAAGTGGTTAGATGCCGGAGAATTGGTGTGGCAAGAAGGTGCGTACTACACATTGCTCGGCAAGGAAGAAATTGAAGCTCTCTTTGAAGAAAGAGGTATAGATTTGGACAGACCCATTTTAACTTACTGCGGTTCTGGACACGTATCCAGCGGTGTTTGGTTTGTTTTGAGAGCGATTTTAAAGAAAAAAGTTGCATGGGTTTACGAAGGGGGAATGCTTGAAGCTTCCCGCATTAAAGAGATACCAATACTCAACGGTTTTGAAAACCTTAATGGGAGGTGATAGATATGTGCAGAAAGTTTATCTTAGGGGTCAGCCTTTTAACCTTGGTGAGCGGAGGTGTTTCTAACGCGGTGAAGATTCAGGTAAGTGAGAAAGCTGCTATTGACATTAAGTTCAAAGGAAAGCTCAGGGGAGGCTACTTCGGAAAGAGAAGCGACACCGATAAATCGGACTTTGATTTTACCGTTCTCCACGGAAGAATAATGGGTAAAGGTGAACTCAATAAATATATGAAATTTGTATGGCAAGGTGATTTTAACCCCAAAGATGAGGAGCGTTTTAATATACTTGATATGTATATACTCTTTGACTTCGCAAAGAGTTTTAAAGTTCAGGCAGGTGCTCATAAGGTTCCCTTCCAGAGAAACTCGGGTCTAAGGTCCGGCTGGTCTTTCTTAACCCCTACGGGGGTCAATTATGGGCACAAAGTGAAGGCCTTTACAAATCCTATATACAAGAAAGATAGGCTCAAAAGGAGTAGTGCGTACTCCACGGGAGTAACAGTTTGGGGAAATACCTTAGGTGGCTTGCTTAAATACTACACCGGAATATACGATATGACCGACAAAAGTTCGGGTGAAGATGTAAACCCCGCTTACGCTATCCGCCTACAGTTTACCCCCACTTTCTTGGGATATAAACCTGAAAGAAAGTATGTACTTAAGGAAACCTATTTAGGCAAATTTGATGTTTTGACCTTCGGTGCGGCTTACATTACCCAGAAGATAAAGGGAGTTACAGTAAACTCTTACGGATTTGACATTATGTGGGAGAAAAAACTCGGCAACCTAACGCCTAACTTGCAAGCAGGGTTTGTCAATCACAAGAATTTAGGAGGAGCCGACGGAAAGGATGTGAGAGGATATCTGTTCCAAGGGCAGGTTCTTTACAACAAAAAGGTATTTTCTGGTTTTGGGAAACCCGCCGTAGCCTTCAAGTGGTCAAAGGCTGATGATAAGAGTTCAAAAAATGAAGATACGACCACCATAGGAGTTGCAGTAAACCTTTATGTAAAGGGTACGGGAAATAGAATTGCCTTCAGTGTGGATCAAGTAAATAGAAAATCGGCTAAAGATTATACGGACTTTGTAGTGGAGCTATGGTTCAACTGGTAATCAAAGTGCTTTCACAAGTTTGTCTATAAATGGGAGAATTTCGGCTCTTTTGCTCCTGAAGCTGGCCTTGTTGGATATGAGCCATGCGCTTGAGCGGGTAATCTCCTCTATGACCACGAGGCCGTTCTCTTTCAAGGTTCTCCCGGTTTGAACTAAGTCCACTATCAGGTCGGATAGCCCTATCAGGGGTGCCAGCTCCACGGAGCCGTTCAGGTGGAGTATCCTGACCCTCTTACCCTTAGCTTTGAAGAAGGAATCGGTTATGAACCTATACTTGGTGGCCACCCTCAGGCAGGGGGACTCTTCGTATATCAGCCTGCCTTCGGGCTTTCCGGCAACGCACACCCTACACTCGCCTATGCCCAAATCCACGTGTCTATACACCTCCGAGGGCCTCTCAAGGAGGACATCGTACCCGCACACACCCAGGTCCGCAGCTCCGTTCTCTACATAGACGGGCACGTCAAAGGGCTTGACGAGCATAACCTCAAGCTCTCCAACCTTTATAACTAACTTCCTACCCTCTTCTATGGGTTCTTCAAGAATTCCCCTCTTTAGAAAGAGTTCAACGCTTTCCTTGAAAAGGCGTCCTTTGGGAAGGGCTATCCTCATTTACCCCTTTTTCCACGCCGTTTGGGACGGATTCTCATTATCACCTCGTCGGGATTCACCAGCTCACCCACCTTTACGAAAATCTCCTCAACCACGCCGTCAACGGGACTGTGTATCTCGTTCTCCATCTTCATAGCCTCTATAACCAGTATCACATCGCCCTCTTTGACCTCCTGACCCCTGCTCACTTTTATGTTCACTACCTTACCGGATACGGGAGAGGTTATATCCCCTATGTCTCTGGGCTTAGGTCTCTTGGGCGATACGGGCGAGCCTTCGGGTACCTCGTAGGATACGCCACCTACCTCAACCTCCCTTATGGGCTGAAGAACCACCTCCGCCAGCTGGTCGTCAAGCCTTATGAAGAAGGTTCTCCCTTCGGGAGATTCCTCACCTTTACCGGCTATCTGGACGTGATACTGCTCTCCGTGAACGGTTATGTTGAACTCAACGGGAGCCTTTTTATCGTCGCAGGGAGACTCTTCCATCTCCTCTATAGGTATGGGCGGCTCCTCTCCCTTTTCTACCTTCTCCCTTCTCTCAAAGAACTCCTTTGCAACCATGGGGAAGAGAACGTAGGAGATGACGTCTTCCTCGCTCCTGGCACCCGCCTCGTAAGCCTCTTCCTTTATCTTCTCTAACTCCGGCTCAAGCAGGTCTGCGGGCCTTGTATCGTATATGGGTTTCTCATCACCCAGAATCTTCTTAAGAATCTCCTCCTTCACGGGGGCGGGGGGTTTTCCGTAAAGTCCCTTGACGTAGTCCTTAGTCTCCTTGGTCACCACCTTGTACCTCTCCCCATGAAGGACGTTCAGAAACGCCTGAGTACCGACTATCTGACTGGTGGGAGTCACAAGCGGTGGATAACCCAAATCCTCCCTGACCTGTATGACCTCTTTCATCACGTCTTCCAGTTTATCTTCCAGGTTTTGCTCCCTGAGCTGGCTGATGAAGTTGCTTATCATACCGCCGGGTATTTGATGTATCAGCACCTCCACGTCCGGATACGGAGGTAGAACGTCAAACTTCTTATACTTGGCTCTAACCTCCTTGAGCAGGTCTCCCGCCTTCTTGTAAAGGTTGGAGTCCACATCAACCTCGTATCCGAACTCCCTCAGGACGTATATCATCGTCTCACCCGGAGGGTGGGAGGTCTGCTCTGAAAGCGAGTAGCAGGCGGTATCTATTATGGTGGCTCCGGCCTCTATACCTTTTAGCTGGGCCATCTCCGCAAGGTCTGCGGTGGTCTGTGTATGAAGGTGAACGGGGTGCTGAGGAAACTCGGACTTCAATGCGGAGACCAGGTCGTAAGATACCTTAGGAGATAGGAGCCCGGCCTGGTCTTTTATGGAAATTATGTCTATGCCCATATCAACCAGCTCTCTTGCCACCTTTACGTAATACTCAACCGTGTGAACCGGACTTATGGTGTAGGACAGGACCCCTTTGACTATCCCTCCCACCTTCTTGGCAACCTCTATGGACTTGCGCATGTTTCTGGTATCGTTGAGAGCGTCAAAGATTCTGAAGACCTCTATGCCGTTGTCGTAGGCCTTTTTGACGAAGGCTTCCACCACGTCGTCCGGATAGTGTCTGTAGCCCACAACGTTCTGTCCCCTGAGGAGCATCTCCAGCTTTGTCCTCGGTGCGGCCTCCTTGAACTTCCTGAGCCTTTCCCATGGGTCTTCTTTCAGGAACCTCAAACAGACATCAAAGGTGGCACCTCCCCAAACCTCCAGAGACCAGAATCCACACCTATCTAAAATCTCTATGGCGGGGAGCATGTCTTCAGTTCTCACCCTCGTAGCCAGCAGGCTTTGGATTCCGTCCCTGAGGGATATGTCGGTTATGTGTATCTTCTCCTTTGTCATAGCTTTCACTCCTCGCAATTGGCTTCTGCTAATTATCGTACAGCTTGTAGCCTTTTTCAAGCCTTTGGCTCTAAGCTCTGGCCTTATAATGATGTTTATGCTGTTTCAGGACATAATCCTAAAACTCCAGGAGTTCTGGGCCAAGAAAGGCTGCCTTGTCTGGCAACCTTACGATATAGAGGTGGGTGCCGGGACTATGAACCCGGCAACCTTTTTGAAAGTCTTGGGTAAGGATGTGTGGAACGTGGCCTACGTTGAGCCCTCCAGAAGGCCCCAGGACGGCAGATACGGAGAGAATCCCAACAGACTCCAACACTACTACCAGTTTCAGGTGATACTCAAACCGGCACCGATAAACCCGCAGGAGCTTTACTTGGAAAGCCTTGAACACTTGGGGATAGATGTTTCTAAACACGATATAAGGTTCGTGGAGGACGACTGGGAGTCCCCCACCTTGAGCGCGTGGGGACTCGGCTGGGAGGTATGGCTGGACGGAATGGAGATAACCCAGTTCACCTACTTCCAGCAGGCGGGGGGAATAGACCTTGATGAGATAGCGGTAGAGATAACCTACGGACTTGAGAGAATCGCCATGTATCTTCAAGAGGTGGACAGCGTTTACGATATAGACTGGAACGGAACCTACACCTACGGAGACGTGTTCAAAAGGGCCGAATACGAATGGAGCGTTTATAACTTTGAGAAGGCGGACACCGCCATGCTCTTTGAACTCTTTGAGACCTACGAAAGGGAGTGCAAAAGGCTGTTGGAGGAGAAGCTGGTCCTGCCCGCTTACGACTACCTGCTGAAGTGCTCCCACACCTTCAACCTGCTTGACGCCAGAGGTGCCATATCGGTGCAGGAGAGGGCAAGGTACATAAGGAGAATGAGCAACACCGCCCGCCAGATAGCTCTCGCATACATGGAAAGGCTCTAAAGCGTTTGTGCTATAATTGCTGCTTGCGGCACAAAAAATGGAAGACCTCGTAATAGAAATAGGAACTGAGGAACTCCCCGCTTCCGTTGTAAATCCCGCCCTCCTTTTCTTGAAGGAGAAGCTCTCCCAAATACTCCAAACCGAAAGCATAGAGACCTACGCAACGCCCCGCAGGTTGGCCTTTTACGCTCCTAACTACGAGAACAGAGAGCTGATATCCCAGGAGGAGATATGGGGACCCCCTTTAAAGGTGGCCTACGATGAGGAGGGAAAACCCACAAAGGCTCTGTTGGGATTTCTTTCCAAAAACGATGCGACTTTGGAGGAGCTTTCTGTTGGAGAAAGGGGTAAGGGTAAGTATGTCGTGCTCAGAAGAGTGAAAAAGGAAGGCACTGCACTGGATAAACTTGAAAGAGAATTTGAGGAGCTTCTCCTTTCCGTTCCCCTACCCAAGAGAATGCGTTGGACCGCCTCCAAGAGGCTAACCTTCTCAAGACCGGTGCGCTGGCTCTTGGCACTTTACGGAAGCGCAGTGGTCCCCATCAAGTTCGGAGATTTGGCTGCCGACAGATATACCTACGGCCACAGGCTCTTATCGCCAGGAAGGTTAGAGCTAAAAGACGCGAAGGATTACATTAACTTATTGAAGGAAAACTACGTAATACCCTCTTACAGAGAAAGGCAAAGAATAATTGAAGAAGAGATAGAGAGGCTGTCCGCGCAGGTGGGTGGCAAGCCGGAGTATCCTCAAGGTCTGGTAGATGAGGTGGTAAACCTGGTTGAGTACCCCTTCGGAGTTATGGGAGAGTTTGAGGAGAGGTTCCTTGAGCTGCCCGACAAGGTGATAATTACCGTGTGCGCCCACCACCAGAGGTTTTTCTGCGTCAGCCGTGAAGACAAGCTTGCAAACTATTTTATAGGGATAAGCAATAACCGTCCTGTGGACGACAGGATTGTTAAGGGCTATCAGAAGGTCATAAGAGCAAGGCTTGAAGATGCCCTCTTCTTCTACAGGGAAGACCTGAAAACCCCCCTTGATGCGCTCGTTCCCCGACTGAAAGAGGTGCTGGTTCATCCCAAGATAGGTAGCTTGCTTGATAAAACTTACAAGATGAAGGAAATCGCCGAGCTTCTGTGCCGTAAGCTTTCCTGTTCCAAAGAGGTGATGGATAAAGTTCTGAGAGCGGTAGAGCTGTCCAAGGCCGATATCCTTACCCAGATGGTAAACGAGATGGACGAGCTTCAGGGCTACATGGGGCGTGTTTACGCTCTGAAGCAAGGGGAAGACGAGGAGGTGGCCTTGGCCTTAGAAGAGCAGTACAGACCGAGGTCTCAGGAGGACGAGGCGCCCAATACGCTTACCGGAGCTCTTTTGGCACTGGCGGATAAGATTTACGACCTTGTAGCCTTCTTTAACGCCGGAGAGATTCCCAAGGGAAGCTCGGACCCTTACGGGCTCAGGCGCGCAGCCTTCGGAGTTTTCAGAATTCTTGAAGGTAGGGGTTGGGACATAGATGTGCGGGAAGTGTTTCCCATCATGGGGGAGGTCAGGAACCAAGATGAGCTTGAGGCCTTCCTATCCGCGAGGCTGGAGAGCTACCTGGCAGACTACGGGTACGACACCGTCAGGAGCGCGCTGGAGGTCTTCACACCCTTCAGGCCTTACAAGGTTATAGGGACCTCTAAACTCCTTTCCAGTCTCAAAAAGGAGGATAAATTTATCAGCATAGTGGAATCCTACAGGAGGATTGTTAAAATACTACCCGAAGGCTGGAGAGGGGATAAGGTGAGGGAAGAGCTTCTGAAAGAGGAAGAGGAGAAGAACCTCTTCAAACTCCTCAGAGAGTATGAGAGTCGGAGTATAAAGGACCCCCTTGAGCTTCTGCCCCTAAGGGAAGCCATTGATAGGCTCTTTGATAAGGTGATGATTATGGACAAAGATAGGGAGGTGAGGGAAAACAGGCTGTCTCTCCTTTACAGACTCAGGAACCTTTACAGGCGGTTTGGAGAGCTTAGCAAACTGGTTATAGAGGAGGCTTAGTATGAAGGAAAAGGCTCTTACCCTGTGGCTTGACGAGGTCACCATAGAGGACGTTCCCATAGCGGGGGGAAAGAACGCGTCTTTGGGGGAGATGATAAGAAACCTCAGCTCCTTGGGCATAAAGGTCCCCTACGGCTTCGTCGTTACAGCCAACGCCTACTATGAGTTTGTAGATTACAACGGGCTGCGGGATAAGATAAGGGAGGTGCTTACAGGTTTAGATGTGGACGACGTCCAAGACCTCGCGAAGCGAGGTTATCAAATAAGAGAGATGATAAAGGGCGGGGAGTTTCCTCCGGAGCTTGAGAGCAGGATAAAGGAGTTCTACAATCAGCTCTCGGAGAAGTATAAAACCCATGCCGTTGACGTTGCCGTTCGCTCCTCCGCTACCGCGGAAGACCTGCCCGATGCCTCCTTCGCAGGTCAGCAGGAGACCTATCTAAACGTCGTAGGTGCGGAAAACGTCCTGATAGCCATAAAGAACTGCTTCGCTTCCCTGTTTACCGACAGGGCAATAGTTTACAGAGAGGTTAACAACTTTGACCACTTCAACGTGGGCATAGCGGTAGGCGTTCAAAAGATGGTGCGCTCCGACCAAGGAGCCTCCGGTGTAATGTTCACCTTGGATACTGAGTCGGGCTTCAGGGACGTGGTGGTGATAAACGCCATCTACGGACTCGGGGAGCTGATAGTGCAGGGAGCCGTAACTCCGGACGAGTATAAGGTCTTCAAGCCCACCTTATTGGACGGACACTCGGCGATAATTGAGAAGAAGCTGGGAAGGAAAGACAGGAAGATGGTTTACGGGACGGGAGAGGAGAGGACGAAGATAGTTAACGTTCCCAGAGAATCCCAAAAGAGCTTCGCTTTAGAGGACGAGGAGATACTCCAGTTGGCCAAGTGGGGGATTCTAATAGAGAAACACTACTCGGAAAAGAACGGCAAGTGGATGCCCATGGATATAGAGTGGGCCAAAGACGGAGTTCTGAACGAGCTATTCATAGTGCAGGCAAGACCCGAGACGGTGCACGCCAATAGAGAGGAAAACATAATACACATATACAAGATCCTTGAACCCGAGGAGGAGAGAGCTAAGAAGAGGATAGTCAAAGGTATAGCGGTGGGGGACAAGATAGCCTCGGGCAGGGTGAGAATCCTGTACGACCTAAAAGATGCCCAGCAGTTTCAGAAGGGGGAGATTCTCGTCACCGACATCACGGACCCCGATTGGGAACCCATAATGAAGAAGGCGGCTGCCATAGTGACCAACCGGGGCGGCAGGACGGCGCACGCGGCCATAGTGGCACGGGAGTTGGGGATACCGGCCGTGGTGGGCGCCGGAAATGCAACCGAGGTCTTAGAGAACGGCATGGAGGTGACGGTATCCTGCTCCGAGGGAGAGACGGGCTACGTCTATGAAGGCGCTCTTAAGTATCAGATAGACAAGATAAACGTGGAGGAGGTCCCCCGGCCCAACACCAAGATAATGATGAACATAGGAAATCCCGAGTCCGCGTTCAAGTACGCTTTCATACCCAACGACGGTGTAGGACTCGCCCGTGAAGAGTTCATAATTGCCAATTACATAAAGATACACCCCCTTGCCCTCATACATTACGAGGACATAAAGGCTCTCTACGAGAGCCTGTCCGCTCAAGGGTTGGTTGACGATAAGGGTTTTGTTCCTTACGGAGTGATATACAGGCACGCTCCGGACGTTCTCAAAGAGAAGATGCCCTCGGGAAAGGAAAAGAGGAGGGTAAACCTGAGGAGACTGATAAACGACATAGAGAACCTAACCTTCGGCTACGACGACAAGATGGTTTACTTCATTAAGAAGCTCTCCTACGGTATAGCCAAGATAGGTGCGGCATTTTATCCTAACCCCGTAATAGTCAGGTTTTCCGACTTCAAATCCAACGAGTACGCCAATCTCATAGGCGGGCCCCTCTTTGAACCGGAGGAGGAGAATCCCATGATAGGTTGGAGGGGCGCTTCCAGGTATTACTCCCCCATATTCAAGGAAGCCTTCGGTATGGAATGTCAGGCCATACTCAGGGTCAGGAACAAGATGGGACTTACCAACGTTCGGGTCATGGTTCCCTTCTGCAGAACCCCGGCCGAGGGCGAGAAGGTACTGAAGGTTATGGAAGAATTCGGTCTGAAAAGGGGAGAAAACGGACTTGAGGTGTTCGTCATGGCGGAGATACCCAGCAACGTGGTTTTAGCCGAGCACTACGCCGAACTATTTGACGGCTTCTCCATAGGCTCCAACGACCTTACACAGCTAACCTTAGGACTTGACAGGGACTCTGAACTGGTGGCCCACCTGTACGACGAAAGAAACCTTGCGGTGAAAACTTTGGTTAAAATGTTAATAGAGAAAGCAAAAAGTAGGGGGAGAAAGGTGGGTATATGTGGACAGGCACCCTCGGATTTCCCAGATTTCGCCCAGTTTCTCGTAGAGGAAGGCATAGACAGCATATCTCTAAACCCGGACGCCGTCCTTAAAACCACCCTTGATATAGCTCAGCTGGAGAGGAGGTTGGAGGCTAAGGCATGAAATTAACTATGCCCCAGATTAAAGTCAGCCTTCCCAAGCTTAATAAGCTTAAGCTACCTTCCTTGGGAGGTAAAAAAGGGCTTTCTCTTTCCGTTTATATAACGGATAACTTCGTAAGAATACTTGAGCTTGACTCCAACAAAAAGCCGGTGTTTGAGCCGGTAGAGTATGAATGGACCGGCAAACGGGACGACGAGAAGAAGGTTATTCTAAAGCAGTTGGCGGAGAGGAACGGATTAGTCGGAAGGGAGGTAATATCCTGCTTGACCGCAAGGGACGGTATTTTGAAGGTTCAGAGGTATCCTGCAAGCATGCCCAAAAAGGATATGATGGACGCCCTGAACTGGTATATACACTCAGAAACGGGCCAGATAAAGGAGGAGACCGTTTACGATTACTATCTAAATCCCTCTTCGGATAAATACGTGCAGGCGCTCGTTACCATAGCCAGAAAGAGCACGGTGGACAGATTGAAGGAGATGCTTGAGGCCGCAGGCTTCAAGCCCAGAGTTATAGATTACGAGCTTATAGCCATAATAAACTACGGCCTTTACAAAGACATGCCGGTACCCTTTGCCATCTTATATATAGACAAGCACAGCACCATGCTCGTTTACTACAGCGAAGCTTCCGTATCCTTCAATGAGATAAGCTTTGACTTTAAGACTGCCGCAACCGACCCGGTGATATTGAACCAGTTTGTCATAGAAGTGAGGAACATGCTGGTTATCAATGAGATATCCAGCGTGTATTTGGCCGGTGCCGTTCTGGAAAATCAGGACATATTGGACGAAGTAATGTCTAACCTCCCTGTATTGGGATTACTTGACCTTGAAGACCTACCTTCTTCCTTTTTCGTGCCTTATACTTTATCTATAAGGGGTATGGAAGAATGATAAAGATAAACCTTCTTAAGGAGGAGAAGAAGGGAAGGGGGATATCGCTACCGAGCCTTAGGGAGTTCTCCCTTTCAAAGGAGAACCTTATCCAAGAAGGTGCCGTAAAGGTTCTCTTAGCTGTGAGCGCAGCCCTGGTTGTGGCAGAGTTGGGCTACCTCTTCTCCCTTAGGAAGACTGCAAGCAATTTGGAATCTCAGAAAAACCAGCTGGTTCAAGAGAGGGACAGATGGAAGGCGAAAGCACAGAGGTTCCTTGTAGAGAGAAAGAGGCTGGAAAATGAGATAAGAGCCGTCAAGGATAGGATAGATTACCTCGTAAGGAGCAAAGAGGTAATCCTGGTTATGAAGAAGTATTACAGGCCCTTTAACTCTTCGCTCAAGTACGTTTATACAAAAACGCCACCTACGGTATGGCTTTACTCCTTTTCCCAGAATCAGGACTTCGGTAGCATAAGTATGTCCATGAGCTTCTCAGCTTACGACATCAATACGATAGATGAGTTCTTTTCCATACTGGATGAGGAATACTCCACGCCCATAATTCAGAGCATACAGAGGAAGCTAAACCCTTACGGCATAGAGTACTACGTCTCAAACATAAAGAGCAGCAAGGTTATAACTTCAGAAAGCTTGGGGAATTAGTTATGTTGGAAAACCTAAGAGCTCAATGGGAACAGTTGCCGACATGGCAGAGAGCTTTGGTGGTAGTGATATTCTCCGCGGTTGTACTCTACGGAATTTACAACTTCCTTATAGTTGAGGAGAAAAAAAGGATAGAAACCCTCAAAAAGGACATAAGCAACCTGCGTGCCGAGATAGACAGGTATAAACAGACCATAAACCCCGCCTTTTTAGAAAGCCTTCGTAAGGAATTAAAAAGGCTAAAGGAGGAGGAAAAAGTCCAGAGGATAGAATTTGAGAAGGCCGTAGGAAAGGTTCCCACCAAAGATGACGTGAACGTAATAATAAAGGATTTAGGCAACTTGGCCATAGGCAAAGGACTATCGGTTTTGAGCTTAAGCGTCTCGGCTCCGCAGCTTAAGCTGTTCACTGTAAGGAACGGAACCTTGGCCGTCTTGGAAAACCAGAAAGGTCAAAAGCAGCAGGGAGTTCCTCTATACGTTATAGGTGTAAGCTTGAACGTAGAGGGAGATTCCGAAGCGATAATAGGCTTTTTTGAGTCCCTCTCCGGTCGAGGGATAGTTTCCTACCCCAGCAAGGTTGACCTAAAACCCATACCCGATAAGAATAGGCTTTCTGGGAGTGTTATCATAAATATCGTAGCGAAGGCAAGAGATTAAGGAGGGTGGCATGAAGCTGTTTATGACGTTTGTAGGTGCTGCACTTTTGATGGGTAGCTTCTCCGTAGCAAAAGACCCCTTTACCAACATAGAGAACGCCGTGGGCTATGTGATTATAAGCAAGGGAGGGGAGGAAAAAAAATACATAGTGGTGGAAGGTAAAGATGGAAGGGTAAAGATAGTTGAGACAAAGAAGAACCCGGCTAAGGTCCTGAGACAAGGAGGTAAGAAATGAGACGGCTTCTCCTTGCCCTAATACTCGTACCCATCATGGTGCTTGCTCAAACGGAGGGAGTGCTGATAAAAGAGATGAAGTTTGAAAATGTAAACCTTGATACGGTTTTGAAGGCTTTGGTTAAGATAACCGGAAAGAACATAATAATAGACCCTGCCATAAACGAAACTCCTCCCAACATAGGCAGTGGCTTTTGGATTCACGGAAGATATTCGGCCAGAGTGTATACATACAAGGATAGAATGAACCAAAAGGTAAACATAGTCATAAACAAACCCATGCCCGTGAACGAAGCCCTTAAGCTCATAATGAAGGAGTTCGGCCTTATAGCCGTTCCGATAGATAAAGACACCTACAAGATAACCGCCCTCGCCAAGCTGGAAATAGGCATTACGGACATGAAAGACAGGGACGTTAACGAGTTTCTGGGATTAATCAAGAGTGCGGTCAGCCCGTCCGCCGAGGTGGTTATAGACAAAAAGGCAGGCCTAATTCTGATTACCGACAGCAAAGATAAGATAGCTTACCTTTACAACTCCCTTGAGAGATACGTTCAGGGAAAGGCTCAGGACTCCTTTGATGTGGACATCGCAGGTCTTGATGATAAAGATGTATCAAAAGTTATAGCGTTTCTCAAGCAGAGATTCCCAAACGCAGAGGTGGATGTGGATAAGAATCTCGGCTTTATACGGGTTTACGCCAGCAAAGACGACATAGCCACCATGAAAGCTTACTTAGAGAGGTACATAGAGCAGAGGTTTAAAAGTAAAGCCAAGGAAAGATATACCACAAAGGTATTTTTCTTAAAGGAGATAGTATCGCCTCAAGAGGCTATGAAGATACTGGAACCTATCCTATCCGAGGAAGCCTTCATAACCGAATCCGAGACCTTTAACGCCATAGTAATAAGAGATAGACAAAGTAAGATTTTAGAGTATGCCAAGGCTTTAGAAAAGTTTCTTAAAGAGAGACCTGCAGACAGGAAACCCGTTACGAAAATCTTTTACCTCAAGTACATAACTCCACAAGAGTTTGTCAAGATGATACAACCCATGCGTTCGGAAGCTGGATTTATCTTTTACAGCCAACAGGTTGTCAGAACAAGGGGACAGGGTACGGGAGCAACGGCCGGAGCGGGAGGCGTCCCCCGCGCGGGTGCAGGAGCTGGAACAACCGGGCCGTACATGTACGAATCCGAGACGCAGGTCAGGCAGGAGCTTTCCACGATGCTCTCCGACTTTAACGCTGTCATGATTACCGACTATCCCGAGGTTATAGAAAGGATTAAGGAGAGGTTTTCCCAATACATAAGCGACTCTCCTCTGCAGGTGAAGATAGAATCAAGGATTTTGGAGGTGAGAAAAGAGGTTCTGGAAACCCTGGGTATGGACTGGGACCTGCTTCTGTCGCCGGTGGGTTTCCCCAAGCATTGGCGGAAGGGAGTCAAAGTCGGAAAAGATGGTGGGGTGTTGACTCTGGTATTCCAAAAGGGAACGCTTAACTCCCTGAATTTAAAGCTGTCAGCCTACGAGAAGATAGGTAAAGCCAAAAATATAGCCAAGCCTACGGTAATTACCGTATCCGGAAATCAGGCTGTCATATCCCAGGGACAGGAAATTCCCTACGTTACCACCCAGATAGTAGGTGGAGCGATTACCCAAACTACCCAGTTCAAAAGGGTGGTTCTTCAATTAACGGTCACTCCCATAGTGGCTCCGGACGACAAGATTCTCCTCAATATAAACATAAGGTACGATACACTCGGAGCCGCTACCGACGCTGGTCCCGCTATAAACACCAAGGAGCTTAAAACGAAGGTCGTTGTAAACCATGGGGATACCGTGGTTATAGGGGGAGTGTTGGACAAGAAGGAGAACATAACCACCGATGGCGTTCCCAAACTGACAAGGGTTCCGTTGCTTAAATGGATACTGGGACAGGAGAACATAACGACCACGGATAACGAGCTTCTCATATTTATCACACCTATGGTCTTAAGGGAGTGAGACATTAAGAAATTAAGCAATTAAGAATATTACCTAATTAAGATGTCTTATTCGCATATAAGGAAGTCGTCAAACCCTTGGCACAAGCTTTTTTTTAAATTATTAAGTCATGCGCCGCATGTTAATTCCGGTTCTGAGCTTAACCCTGAGTTTGGCCTTTGGACAAGCTCTGTGGCTGTCGGATTTTGACAAGGCCGTGGACGTGGCAAAGCGTGAAGGTAAGAACTTGATGATATACTTCTCCAGCGACCACTGTCCCTACTGCTGGCAGATGGAGAACTACGTCCTGGTTGACCCGGACGTGGAAAGGTATATAAGCGATAAGTTCATAGTAGTTTCCGTAGATGTGGACGATATGCCCGAGAGTTTGGAGGAGAAATTCAACGTTTTCGGAACTCCCTACATAGTCTTTTACGACCCCAAGAGGGGTAAGGTTATATCCGAGCTGTTTGGAAGCCGCGAGGCAGACGATTTTATAGCGATTCTTAAACAAATCTGTAAAAAATCCAACCTAAGGAGGTGCTGAGATGCTCTCAAGGAGAGACCTGTTTAAAGTAGCAGGAGTCGGGGCTGCAACCTTACTGGTGGCTCCGGGATTTGTAGGGCAGTCCTTCGCTGCCAAAAAGAGCTTGGACGACGCCCTAAAAGAGAAGCTGGGTATAACCCAGAAGGACCTGCAAGCTTCCGAGCTTATAAAGGTCAAGGCTCCCACCATAGCCGAGTCCGGAGCTAACGTGCCCGTTGAGGTCAGTGCAAAGATTCCTGCTCAGCAAGTTGAGGCTCTGTACATTTTCATTGATAAGAACCCTAACCCCTACGTAGCACAGGTTGACATATCTCCCGCCAACGGAGAGGTTTACTTCGCTACGAGGGTGAAGATGGGTAAGACTTCTCCCGTCAGAGCCGTTATCAAGATGAAGGACGGCTCTTACTTGAGCGCTTTTAAAGAGGTTAAGGTCACCGTAGGTGGTTGTGGTTAATACCGAATATCCTTTAAAAAAACTTTTTAGGGAGGTTAAGAGATGGCATCAGTAGGAAGAGCTATAGTCAGGGTTCCCAGGAAGGTATCCAAGGGCCAGGTTTTCAAGGTCCAGATGGTTATAACCCACCCCATGGAAACCGGTCTCAGGAAGGACAAGAAGACCGGTAAGATAATACCCGCCCACTACATAACCCATATAGACTTCTACCTCAACGACCAGCTGGTCACGAAAATACACTCATCTCCGGGTATAAGTAAGAACCCTTATTTCGCCATAAAGTTGAAGGCGGAGCAGTCGGGCACTTTAAAGGTGGTATATGCCGACAACAAAGGAGGCAAGTGGGAGAAGAGTGTTAACATCAACGTAGCCTAAGGAGGGGAAAGATGAAGAATAAAAAGTTTTTGGTAGGTCTGGCGTTGGTTGGGGGTGTCGCTGTAGGGTTTTCTGCGGACGTTCCCACTCCTGACCAAGTTAAGCAGCTCAAGGAGATGGGGATACTTCCCAGCGACGTTATAGTTGACGAAGGAAACGATTACTTCCATAACCTTAAGGGGCCCAACGGCAAGACCTGCGCCTCTTGCCACGGCCAAGACGGGGCAAAGCTCGTAGGTGCGTACGCTAAGATGCCCAGATACTACAAAGACATAGGCAAGGTTGCCGATATAGACATAAGAATCAAGGCCTGTATGACCAAATACATGGGCTTTCCCAACGACAAGAAGTTCAAGAAGAAGTTCACCAAGAAGTACAGGGTTCCCCTTGCGGGATACGTTGCCACCCTCAGCAACGGTATGAAGATAAACGTAACCCTTGATGACCCTCAGGAGAAGGAGCTGTACGAATTCGGTAAGAAGCTCTGGTATCAGAGAGTCGGAGGAAGAGACCTGTCCTGTGCCATATGCCACGAGATATACGCCGGCTACAGGATAAGGCTTCAGAAGCTGGGTGCTCCGGTTAGGGATAAGCTTTACGCTCACTGGCCCGCTTACAGGTTCTCAAAGGATAAGCTCTGGACTATGGAGGACAGGATAAGGGGCTGCTACAAGAGCTACTTCCTTTATTTGGGTAAGAAGTGGCACAAGAAGAAGGATTGGGTGAAGAAGCCGCCTTACTACATGAAGGAGATAGTGGCCCTTGAGCTGTTCATGAAGAAGGCAGCCAACGGAGCAACCATAGAGGTTCCCGGACTACTAAGGTAAAGGAGGGGTAGTAATGAAGAAGATAGCCTTTGCAAGTTTAATTCTCGGAGTGGGAGCCATAGTGGCCTGTCAGGCACCCGCTTCTAAGGCCGAGCAGAAGGCCGCCAAGCCTGCTAAGAAGATGTCTAAGGAAGAGAAGTTCAGAGCCGCCTTGGCCAAGCAAGACAAATATCAGAAGGCCTGTTCCAACGAAAAGCAGCTGGTTCCCGAAGGAATACCTTTGGAGCAGTTCAAGAAGGATATGCTTGCCACCATAAAGTATCCCAAAGGCGGAGTGGTGGGCGACTGGAAGAAGGGAGAGAAGCTCTTCGGAGACCCGAAGAAGGGTGGAAAGGGTAAAGGAAACTGCTACGCTTGCCATTGCGGAGACCCGAGCATAATAGCCTGCGGAAACATAGGACCTTCTCTCAGAGGATACGGCAAGAGGGGTATAGACCCTAAGACCACCTACCAGAGAATATACAACCCGTGGTCTATACAGCCCTGTAGTGCCATGTTCAGGTTCGGGGTTCACGGAATCCTATCGCCGGAACAGATCGCTCACGTTACGGCGTTTCTCCACGACTCCAACTCTCCCATAAACAAGTAAGCTAACAACTTTTTAATACCTTTTTGAAGGGGTGTGCAGGGGGCTTGTAAGCCCCCTTTTATTTTGTCTATACCCCTAAAAAGGGCAGGAGGTAGTTAAGATGCACATGACGCGAAGAGATTTCTTGGAGCTGGCACTGGTAACGGGTGCCTTTCTAACGGCCAATCCCGTTCAGGCGCTCGCCAAGATGTCCTACGAGGACATCATGAGGTTCAAGCCCGTAGGGAACGTGACCCTGCTGTTTACGACGGACCTTCACGCTCACCTTGAACCTTTATACTTCGCCGAGCCTATGAATCTCGTGGCGCCCAAGAAGTTGATGGGTAAGCCCGGATACATAACGGGCAAAGAGTTTCTCAAGTATTACAAGATAGCGCCCGGCACCCTTGAGGCTTACTTCACCAGCTGCTTGGACTTTCCCAAGCTGGCACACAAGTTCGGTAAGATGGGCGGTGCAGCCCACATAACCACCATAATAAAGAACGTGATAGCCGAGAGGGGAAGGGATAAGGTCCTGGTAATGGACGGCGGCGATACGTGGGTCACCTCTGCCATAGGAACCTTCACCGACGGCAAGTCCGTGGTTGACTGGATGACCCTCACGGGCTTTGACCTGATGGTCGCCCACTGGGACTTTACCTTCGGAAAAGATATATTCATGCAGAGGATTGAAGACCTCAAGAGGGGCGGGTGTGAGTTCATAACCCAGAACGTTGTGGACGAGCTTTTCGGAGACCTAATATTCAAGCCCTACTCCATAAGAGAGGTGGGCGGTGCAAAGCTGGGAATAATAGGAAACTCCTTCCCTTACACACCCATAGCCAATCCCAAACAGTTCGTTGAGGGTTGGAGCTTCGGAGTGCGCGAGGACCAGATGCAGCAGTTCGTTGACGAGCTTAGACAGAAGCACAAGGTTGACGCGGTGATACTGCTGTCTCACGACGGACTGCCCCTTGATATGGCCCTTGCGGAGAAGGTCAAGGGCATAGACGTGATAATCTCCGGACACACACACGACGTCACACCGACTGCTGTAAAGGTAGGCAAGACCCTCATAGTCATAGCCGGCTCCCACGGTAAGTTTGTGGGAAGGTTAGACCTTGACGTGCAGAAGGGTAAGATAAGGGACTTCAAGTTCAAGCTTTACCCCGTGGCTTCTAACCTCATACCTGCCGACAAAGAGGCTCAGAAACTCGTGGAGAGATACAAGAAAGAGGTAACCAAGAAGTACAAGCTTGACGAGGTTATAGGTGAAGCCGAAGTTATGCTCTACAAGAGGGATACCTTCTTCTCCACGTGGGACTGGCTGGTGGGAGAGGCGATTAGCGATTACTACGGAGGACTTGATATAGTCACCTCTCCCGGATACAGGTGGGGAACGACCGTTTTACCGGGACAGAAGATAACCAGAGACCACGTTTACGACTACACCGCCATAACCTACCCACTCGTTTATGTAATGAAGAGAACGGGAGAACAGCTCCTTACCGTCTGGGAGGACGTTGCCGACAACGTGTTCAACCCCGACCCCTTCTATCAGCAGGGCGGGGACATGTCAAGGATGTGGAACGTAGAATACTCCATAGAGGTGAACGGACCCCAGTATAATAGGATTAGAGACGTAAAGATAGGAGGCAAGCCCCTTAAGAAGGATAAGGAGTATATGATGGCGGTTTACGGCGGACCTCCTCCTCCTCCGGACATGGTTCACCCCGATTACAAGCCCGTTCCCGTTTACGACATTCTGATAGACTACATAAAGAAGAAGGGTAAAATAAAGGTTAGAACCGAGCCTAACGTAAAGGTGCTTGACGCGCCTTATAAGGCCTACGGACAGTGCTACGGAGGTTGATATGAGAGGTATCCTTTTCATACTGGGAGGGCTCCTGATAGTGGGAGCCCTCGTTTTCTTTATATACAAGAACTACGCCAACCCCTTTAAGCTCATGTTCTACACCCAAACGGTTCAGGGCAAGAGCTTTGATAAGGTGATAGAGGAGCTTTCTGACTCCTTAAACAAGAGTGGCTTAAAGCTTATCAGAGTTCTTCCCCTGTCTAAAGCTCTAAAGGCGAGGGGTGTTAAGGACTTTCCCAACTACAGCATGGTCTTGGCCTGCGATGTGGAGGGAAAGAGGGAACTCCTTCTAAAGGTTCCCTTCCTGAGCAACCTAATACCCTGTAGCCTTGCGGTTTACGACAACAAAGAAGGGGGTGTTTCCATAACCGCTCTAAAAGAGACCTTGTTTATCCACCAGTATAAGTCCAAGCTGAGCGAGGAGGACGTAAAGCTCATCAAGGACACCTACTCCAAGCTTAAGAAGGTGATAGAAGGAGTTGCCCAATGAGAAAGGTTCTGCTAACTTTACTGCTGGGTTTAAGCCTTACCTTCGCCGTTGACTTTAAGTTTGAGTACGAAGAGAAGATAGAGGGAATGGACTTTGAGGACGTAAAGCTCCTGCTTAAAACCGCCCTTGACGGCAGGAACATGAACGTCTTAGATGTAATAGACGTATCTACTGAACCTCCCAGATTCTCGGTCTTTCTGGTCTGCAACCTTACCTATGCTCAAGATATTCTCCCGGACATGCCCGAATTCGGCACCATAGCTCCCTGTAGAATTTACCTTTACGAGGACAGGGACGGAAACGTTATCGTGGGCTATATAAACATACCCACACTCCTTAAGATATACAAGAAGTTTCTGGACGAAAAGGCCGTTAAGGTGTTCAAGGTAGCGGACGAGGACATAAAGGCGGCTATAAAGGAAACCAAGGGTGAGTTTTAAGGTATTCCTGCTCGTTCTTTTAGTTTTAGGTTATACATGGGCCTCCGAGTATCCGAAACACGTTAGCGAAACCCTAAAGAAGCTGGGGGATAACATATACGGCGTATTCGGCGTTTACGAGCAGGTTAGTCCCGAGAACAGAGGTTTTATATCAAACGCCTACTTCGTGATTACCTCCGAAGGCGTTCTGGTCATAGATACTCTCAGCACCTACAAGTTGGGTAAGGAGCTCGTGGAAACGGTAAGGAAAACCACCGATAAGCCCATAAAGTTGGCCGTAATCACCCATTACCACACAGACCACTTTTATGGCATAAAGGCTTTGAAAGAAGCCGGAGCCATAACCGTAGCCCACGAAGATGCCTACGAGTATCTATCGCAGCCCTCAAGCGAGGCGTTTCTCAAATCAAGACAGAGGCTTCTGGGCAAGCACATGGAAGGCACAGACTTAGAGCCTCCCCACATAGCAATAGATAAGGGTATGACCATAAACCTCGGCGGCGTTCTCTTTGAAATCTCCCACATATGCAAGGGGCATACAAAGGGAGACCTGCTGGTATGGATGCCTAAGGAGGGAATACTCTTCGGCGGAGATTTGGTGTTTGACGGCAGGCTGCCCTTTCTGGGTTCTGGCAACTCCAAGTCTTGGATAAGATGTTTGGACAAGATACTTGAGCTTAAACCTAAAATCCTGCTTCCCGGACACGGAAAGCCCATGCTGACGCAGGAAAGGATACTTGACAGGGTCAGGTGGACCAAGAAGTATATAACGGACTTAAGAAATACCGTAAGGAGACTCATGGAAGAGGGGTACGATGTTGATTACGTGAGGGAGCATATAAACGAGGAGCTTATAAAGGTGGATATATCCTACGCAAAGGTACCCGTTTTCCACAGCGTAAACCCTGTGAACGCCTACTACGTTTACTTTGATATAGAGAGGGAAATCTTAGAGGGCGAGTGATTGAAGGGATTTACACTGCCTTGGTATGTGTCTCTTCTCTCAAGCTCTCGGCGCACGGCTTCAAGCACCTTATTTTTCATCTTGGGCGAGCAGTATTCGGGAGCTATTAGCCTGTCTTCCTCCGTCTCCCCCGTGAGTCTGTGAATCACCACCGAAGGTGGTAGTATCTCAATAACGTCGGCACATAGGGACACGTACTCTTCCATGGACAGAGTCTTTATCTCTCCCCTCCTGTATTGGTTGGCCATGAGCGTTCCCTCTATTATGTGAAGCGGGTGTATCTTCACTCCGTCCACCGGCAGAGAGGCAATCAGCTTTGCGGTTTCTATGACGTCCTCCCTGCCTTCGTCGGGAAGCCCTATTATCATGTGGGTGCACACCTTGAGAGGAAGGCTCTTGGCTCTTAGAACGGCATCAACGAAGTCGGATACCCCGTGCGCCCTGTTTATCCTCTTTAGGGTCTCAAAGTTGGCCGACTGAAGTCCCAGCTCAAGCCATACCTCCAGTCCTCTTTGAGCGTATCCCGAGAGGAGATGTAAAACCTCCTCTGGCACGCAGTCGGGCCTCGTCCCTACGTCTATGCCCACGACACCGTCAAACTCAAGGGCGGTATCGTAAACCTCCTTGAGGGTTTCTACGTCGGCGTAGGTGTTGGTGTAGGACTGGTAATACACGAAGAAGTATATGTCTTCTCCGTATTTCCTTTTAGCTCTCTCTATACCCTCTCTTATCTGGTCTCTGAGGGGAACCTCTGCGCTCAGCATGGAGGGCTTTGAGCCTTCGGCACAAAAGGTGCACCCACCCCACGCCTTGCTCCCGTCCCTGTTGGGACACGTAAAGGGCAGGGCAACGGTTATCTTCTGAACTCTTTTGCCATACCTATTTAGTAGATATTCCTTTAGGCTGAGGTATCTGCTCATGGTATTTAGAAATTATTATCTCAGCCACTTGTGGCAAGCTTAGATACCTCCCTCGGGAATGCAGGCATATCCGTTAGGCTCTGATACCTACCTACAAGCCACCCTCTCTAAGTACCAGCTTACATTCCACATACTCATAACCTCTTCGTAATCAACCTCCAAGTCCTCCGCCTTTGCTCTCATAAGCTCTTCCCTTTGAAGGGGGTCATACACTCCTCTGCCCGCTGAAAGAATCCGAACGTAGGCTTCGTAGGAGTAATCCGCAAAAGGTACGTTATCTCTGTAAGCCGACAACTGCCTGCGCCCTTGAATCTGTCTCTCCATCATGTATTCCATAAAAGAATCCTCGTAAGATTCCCACTTAAGTTTTTCGTTGTCAATTCCCCACATCCTCAGGAATGTCATGTAGTCAAGGTACTCCTTCACGTTAGCACCGGTGTAGTTCTCATAGACTATCACCCTCCCTAAAGAACGCTCGGCTACAAACCAGTCCCGGGTGTCAAGGTTTATCAGGTAGCAAGCCTCAAACTTCTCCTCGGACAGCCCTAAACTCCTGAAGACTCTGAAGTAAGCCATGTTTATCGCAGGCTTCAGCTCGGGTATGTTTACGAGTCTGAGGAAGTTTTGCCTGAAGAGTATCGTTCCTATACAGGTCTCGCTTACGAACCTGACACTTTTACCGTAGGGATACAACATAAGCCAAGAGGAGGGTGCGCTGTCAACAATATCAACCCCGAGGATAAACTTGATGTTGTCGGGGGCATAGAAAGGCAATTTGAAGAGGATATCCTCGTACTCTATATCCATGTTTATCAGTATATCCTTCAGAAGATATATGTCAAGACTTGACAACTAATATTGCATTTGCTATATTAATGGTGTATATTTATCTGTGGAGGTGTGAGGTATGAAAGAAAACTTTCCGGAAGAAAAGATAAAGAAGGAGTTTGAGAAGCTGAGCGAGGAGACCTCTCAGGAGGATATTGAAAAGGCTGTTAAGAAGACGGACGAGGTTTACAGGAAGGTAGCGGACAGCTCCATTTTGAGCAGAGAGTTCGCCAAGGTAAGGCTCTTGGGAATGCTCCTCAAAGACTACTGGAACGGAGTTTATACGGAGCTGCCTTCAAAGACGCTGGTAGCTATAGCAATTGTTTTTATTTACATACTCAATCCCATAGACCTGATACCCGACTTCATTCCCATTCTCGGGCAGATGGACGATGTTGCGATGCTTCTTTTTGTGTGGAAACTCATTTCCGAGGACGTAAGGGATTACTCTCTTTGGAAGGCTGAAAATGTAGAGGAAGAGAGTATAAGGACTCTTATAACCGAAGCTTTCGGTGATGATATTCTGAGTGGGAGTGTATAATCTCTCAAAAAGGAGGGAATATAGCTATGGGGAACTTTGTAAAGTTTCTTCTGGGGATGGCTTTCTTAGCTTACTGGAAGAAGAGGAAAGACAAATCTTTTACTAAGACTGACGTTCCCGACGATGGGGACTACATAGACCTCGGTGGTAACTACAAGATGCCTACGAGTGCATGGGAAAATCCCAAGCTCTGGGGCAAGATTGAGCTTAGACCTCCGTGGGGGGTTAAGGTGCATAAGGGGAAGAAAAGAATTAATGGAGGATAAATATGAAAGATTTTAAAGAAACTAAAGCCAAGATATTAGCCAAATTGAGCGAGTGCAAAGGTAAGGTTGAGCAGTTGGAGCAGCTTCTAAATATAGACCTTACAGATACGAAAGAAAAAATAGATAGGACGAGAGCTGATATTGAGAAGGAGCAGCTAAAAATTGTTCTCTTTGGAGCTTTTTCGGACGGAAAATCAACGGTGATATCCGTATTACTCGGCAGGACAGATATAAAGATAGCCCCCGAGCCTACAACAGACAAAATCGCAACTTACGAGTATGATGATTTTTTTATAGTAGATACACCCGGGCTTTTTTCTGAGAAAACTGAGCATGATGAATTGACGAGAAAATACATCTCTGAAGCAGACTTAATAATATTCACTACAGATGCTGTGAATCCATTAAAGCAAAGCCAGCACCAAACTATAAAATGGATATTAAGAGATTTAGACAAATTAAATCAGACTATATTTGTAATTAATAAGATTGATACTACCGGTATAGATATTGAGAACAAAGAAGAGTTTAAAACTATATGTGAAATCAAAAAGAAAACAGTCATAGATACTCTCAATAATATACTGGGAACTTCTGACAGCTCTTATAAAATAGTGTGTTTATCTGCAGATCCATACGGCATGGGAATAGATCACTGGCTTTCCAACAGAGAGGAATATGAGAAATTGTCGAATATCAAGGAACTTGAAAACATAATAGCAGGTATAGTTAATGAAAATAAATATGCTCTTATGTTGGCAAAGGTAAAGTCTGTTCTAAAGGATATAGCTATTGAGAATAAGAAAGAATTTAAAGAGGTTTTAGATAAAATTCAAGACGATATAGAAATGCTAAAGCTAAATTACAACGAACTAAAGGAAGAAGTAGATAGTGTAAATAAAGAACTTTCAAAAGCTGTTGGTCGTATAAAGAGCAGGTTGTTAGCCTATAGAAGTGAGTTGATTGGCGAGATTCATGGATGCACAGACCTTACGTGCCTAAAAATGGTAGTCGTAGAAGATATAGGTAGAGAAGGCTATGTTTTAAAGCATAAAGTAGAACTGATCTTTACAGAAGAATTTGAGCCTATTTACGAATACCTAAAGGCAGCAATAGAAGTAATGGAAAAAATCTCTGATTTTTATAGCACTTGGGACGAAACGCTCCTAAGCTTGGCAAAAGGCGGAATTGTTATTGGGAAATATGCCGGAAAGGCTCTTAGAAGTATGCCCACAACAGTATTAAGAGAAGGAATATTAAGAACAAGGAACTTTCTAAAACTTCCTATCAAATTTAAACCTTGGCAGGCAATGAAATTCGCAAAAGCACTTCAAGCTTTAGCTATAGTAACAGAAGTTGTTAGTGATATAATAGATGTAGTAGGAAAAATTCTATTTAAGCGTAAGAAAAGCGAGTTAATAGAAACAATAGATAATTTATTTAATGAATTAACTGCTCAAGTTCAGGAAGAAGGATTAAAAGAAGCTTTCTTCCCTCCTTTGCTTGAACTGGAAAAGCATGTTAGTGACTTAGAAAAGGACATAGCTGATAGGGAAACGCTGTTAGCAAATATAAAACAAGCTATGGCTACAGTGGAAGGTTGTAAGTGGGATGAATTTGGCAATAAAGCAATTTAAAAATTATCTTGAGGATAAAACATTAGAGTTCATACATATTACAAAGAGGTTTAAAAATAGCAATAAGCTTCCTGAGTATTCAACCACTAAGAAAGAGGCAGAGAATCAATTGGATAAGATTAAAGAAGACTATAGTAAGCTAATCAATGATATAGAAAAAGGTATATATAAGCTCACCCGAAGTTTAGAAGATTTGAAGTATCTTGATTGGGATAAGTTGAATATAGTTTTTTTCGGAGAAACCAATGCAGGAAAAAGTACATTGATAGAAGCATTAATAGGCGGCGATGGAAGAAGTATAGGTGATGGTAGGAAAGACTTTACCAAGAACTATAAAATATTGCCATTTTCTGAAGATGTAAACCTCATAGATACGCCCGGAATAGAGGGAAATGAGAGAGAGGTAAAAAACTCAATAAAAAGGGCAGTAAATAAGGCCCATGTTGTCTTTTACATATTTTCAAACAACAAAGAGCCAGAAGAAGGGACTTTAAAAAAGATTAAATCATTTTTAAATGAACATACGTATATATATGGGGTAATTAATATAAGAATATCAGCCAAAAACAAGGATGATTTTCATAAGAAACTTGTAGGCTTACAAATAATTGAAAAGAGATCAAGAGAAAAGTTGACTAACATATTTGGTAATAGATTCAAAGGAATAATAAAAGTTCACGCACTATACGCTTTTTACGCAAGGGCTAAAGGGTTCAGTCCTTCTTCTAAAGAGGTGGTGTTTGTGTCCCGGGACAGGGCAAAAAGAACAGTAGAATCCTTTGGAGGAAAGGATAAACTTGAAGATGTATCCAATGTAAATTCTTTGATTGAGGAAATAAACAAACTAAAGAACGGACAACAATTTAAGTTAAAACTATTATGGTCTAACACACGTAAGATACTAAATAGACAAGAAAGAATAGTCTCTAATATACTCCGAAATAAGAAAGATATTGACTCCTATATAAAAGGGTTGGAGGAAGCTTTTAAAAAATTAAGTGAAAAATACAGAAAAGAGAAGGAAGTTTTAAAGAGAAACATATATAGTATTATAAGAACGCGTATAGCCGAACTGGAAAAGGAGTTGAGAGATAAGGTATATGGGCTTATAGACAAAGATATTCAAGATGAAAATATATGGAAGAAAGCTATTAATAATGTAGCAACTGAAAAAGGAAAGCAGATAGAAGACGACATAAAAAATGAGCTTAAAGATTTTGAAAAAAAGACTAAGAAGGAAATTGAGCTTCTGAAGGAAAAAATAGAAGGGCTTAGTAGGT
Source organism: Aquificaceae bacterium (assembly GCA_027014155.1). Lineage (GTDB taxonomy): Bacteria > Aquificota > Aquificia > Aquificales > Aquificaceae > WFYI01. Next base: position 10,499 of record JALWEG010000031.1, on the reverse strand, counting down.
ATATTTCAAAATATAAGCCTTTGGACTTTGACGAGATTGTAAAATCCTTAAAAATACACATGTGGGATATATTAAAGGAAGTGGGAGATGTAGCTTTAAAAGTAATATCTGTTATTTTGGCATCTTCTATTGGTAATATTGTTGCTATAATCTTGAGTGTATTTTTTTTATTCAAAAAAATATTTGACTGGATCTGGAAGTTTTGGCAGAAAAAAGATAAAAAAGCTGAAGCTAAAAGGAAAGCTAATAAAGAGATAAAAAAGAAAATTAAGCAAATAGAAAAGGAGCTTAGGGGTGAGATAAAACAAACTATTTATGAAATAGATAAGTCATTCAGGGAAGTAAGGAATGCTATAAAAAAAGAAAGTGCAGCCACAAAACATGTCTCGCTCAGCTTAAATGACATTGTCCGCCAATTAATGTTTATACACCAAGAAATTTCAGAAGAGTTTCTGAAAACTCTAGATCCGAAGGTTGAGTTTGGTTATATACAAACAACGATTCGTGAGGGCGATCATGTTTGCGCTGTCTGCCCGTCAGAAAACTTAAGGGACAAACTTATAGGCTGTGGTATAGAAAACATCTCTATATATAAAAATGGAGAAGATATGCTTTCCGACATAAAGGAACGTGAAGAAGAATTCTTCAAGAGGTTGAGAAACTTTTTAAAAAGTAAGGAGCTTAACTATGGAAAAGAGAGTTAACCTACTTCTAATTGCCGTCCTGCTGGTGTTTGCCATAACCGCATACCTAAGCCACATGTATCCTGACCTGTGGTGGCTCTTTATTTTGAAGACCGCCTTTGAGGCTTCCGCCGTGGGAGCTATCGCAGACGCCTATGCGGTTTACGGGCTGTTCAACAAACTGGGACCACACACGGACATTTTGAGAAGGAAAAGACAAGAGATGTCCCGGAAGGCTACGGAGTTCGTGGGCGAGTTCCTGCTAAATAAAGAATACATAACCAAAGAGATAGAAAAGATAAACTTTGAGTTCGTGATAGAGCAGATAGACAACCCGGAAACCCGAAAGAAGATAAAAGAGCTAATCTTAAACATAATCAACAGACGCAAGGACGAATACGGAAACACGCTACTGAGTTCTATGTCAGGTTCAATGACTCTCAACCCGCTCCTAAAAACCATGACAGAGGTAATAAAGGAGGCGATAACTCAGCTCATAGAGAACAACCTTGGAGGCTGGATAGAAGAAGCATTCAAAAAGCTGAGAGAAGATAAGAATACAAAGGAAAAGGTGGATACCCTGCTCAAAAAGTATCTGACCAAGCTGATAGAGGAAAAGCACTCCTACCTCCTTGAGCTTATAAAGAACAGGATAGAGAGCGTATCCGATGATGAGTTTATATCTGCCGTCAAGAAAGCCTCGTGGGAGGAACTTCAGTGGATAAGAGTCAACGGAACAATTCTCGGTTTTGGAATAGGGCTTTTACTGGGTGTATTTCAACTGCTCATAGCATAATAAATCATTTGGTATATACTTCAAAATATGAAAGGCAAGGAAGTAAGAGAGCTTAGGAAGAAGCTGGGGCTTACACAACAAGAGTTTGCTCAACTCTTAGGGGTAGGCTTTACCACCGTAAACCGGTGGGAAAATGACAAAAGCGAGCCGAGAGGACAAGCTCTTGAAGCCCTTGAGAAGCTCAGTGCTTTGGTTGAGGAAGCCGAAAGCGATGGGGACTTTACCCTTGAGGAACTGCGGGGGATTTTAAAAGAAGTTGAGAGCGGGAGGTTGGTCTCGGCTTTATCGGGAAGTTTACCTAAGAGCATACTTGGGCTTGTGGCAGCAGGAGGAGTGGTAGGTTTTATAGCGGGACTATCCACCGCATTCTTAATTAGGAAATTTACATCAGGGAAGGAAAAGGATAAGAAAGGAGAAAAGGAATAAACAATTATCTAATCACAGGCAGCTTTAGGCTATATAGGTAATCTGAGTTCTTTTGGATCAAGTCAAACCCTCTGAGCTTCCTTCAGAAGCTTTTGGTACTTTTCTAAGGCGAGGCGGCGGCGCCAACCTTTGAGTCTGTCCAGGAAGGTGATGCCCTTAAGGTGGTCAAACTCGTGCTGGAAGACGACGGCGGGAAAGTCGCTTAAGAGGATTTCCAGAGGCTCTCCGTGTTCGTTAAGGGCCTTTACCTTAACCTCCTTTGCCCTCTCTACCTCAACGCTCAGGCCGGGGAAGGAGAGGCAACCCTCCTTACACTTCTGCTTACCCCTGCTTTCTACCACCTCCGGATTTATAAGAACCATCTTCAGGTCCGGAGCGTCCTCCTTGGGAGATGTATCCAGCACCAGTATGCTCAGAGGAACGCCTACCTGATTTGCCGCAAGTCCCACACCGTCGGCATCGTACATAGTATCAAACATGTCCTCTATAAGCTTCTTGATTTCTTTATCTATAACGTCCACCCGTTGGGTGGGCCTCTTCAAAACTTCGGCGGGATACCTGACTATTTCCCTTACCATGGCCTTTAATAATTTATGCCTCTCCCCTTAGCCGGCTACGGCTTCCTTCTTCTTCTCTTTAACGCTCAGGCACTCCTCAAAGACTACATAAGGACACATGTCGCGGCAGTATTCGTGGTCTAAGTTCTTAAACAGACCCACTATCGCCTCCCCTTTGGCGTTGAATACCAGATTGTCGTTAACTACCTTGTCAAATCCAGCGTTCTCCAGCAGGGGATAGACGTCGCAACCTATGTTGGCGAAGGCCGTCTCTATCCCTCTGTCCCTGAGGACGCTAACCAACCTCATTATGGTTTCCGTTCCGGCAGCGTCTATGTAGTTAACGGCCTCCATGTCTATGAGGACGTACTTGACGGGCTTTAGCTTCCTGACGTGCTCATCAACCTTGTCTATTATGTAGTCATAGACGTATTGGGCGTTTCCGAAGTATATGGACATATTTGGCCTTATAAAGACTATCTGGGGACATTCGGGCAGTTCCCTCTTTTCCGCGTTTATAAAGGTTCTCGTCTGAGGGTCTCTGGTCAGCACCACTATCCTCGGGTACATGGTCCTATATACGAAAGCTCCCAAGGAGACTATAACTCCTATGGTGATGGCAACCCACAGGTCCATGAAAAACACGGAAGCGAAGGTAAGTCCCGCCACCACACCGTCCAGCTTGTTGATTTTGTAAAGCCTAAGTATATCCTGAGGTCTGATTAACTTGATGACTGCGGACAGAACTATTGCCGCAAGAGAGGCCTTGGGCAGGTAGTAGAACGCGGGAGCGAGGAGAAATAGAGTTATCCCTACCAAAGAGCCGGTTATAACGCTGGCTATGGGGGTTTTGGCTCCGAGAGCGTAGTTAAGGGAAGAACGGGAAAATGAGCCTCCTGCAGGGAAGCCCTTGAAGAAGGAGACCGCTATATTGGCAAGCCCCTGACCGAATAGCTCTTGATTGGGGTCCCATCTGTCTCCCGCCTTTATGGCAAGGGTCTTGGCTATGGCCACCGCCTCTATCAGACCGAAGAGAGCCACGACCGTGGCGCCACCCCACATGCTCGCCATAGTGTTGAAGTCCAAGGGTGGCAGGGTGGGGTCCGGCAATCCCTGGGGAACCTCGCCCACTATGGCCACACCCTTAGATTGCAGGCCGAACTTGTAGGTTAGAAGGGAGGTAACAACGACCGCTATCAGCGCGCCGGGTATGTATCTGCTTATCTTAGAAGAGCCCCATATCAAAGCGTAGGCCAACACTCCTATACCTAAGGTATATGGATTGGTTTGAGACAGCTTAGAAATAAGGTCTATAAATACAGTAAGTATATGAGTAGTCTTTGCCAAGGGATAGCCGAAGAGGTGTCCAAACTGGGAAAGAGCTATAACCATAGCTCCGGCGCTGGTGAATCCCAAGACCACACTGTTGGAAATGAGGTCAACGATGAACCCTAACCTGAGTATGCTTATAGAAATCCTTATTATCCCCACCATGAGAGCCAGCAGGGCCATGTAGCTGACCCACTGGTCTGTCTGGGGTTCAAGCTTTAGGCTGAATAAAACCGATGCCGAGAGCAGGCAGGTCATAGCCACGGGCCCGGTTCCCAAGAATCTGGAGCTTCCAAAAACTGCGGCCACTATGGTGGCTATGAAGGCGGTGTACAAACCCGTTATGGGAGGCATACCTGCCAGCAGGGCGTAAGCCATGGCTTGGGGCACGTAAACGGCGGCTACGGTTATACCGGCTATCAGGTCTCTTATGAAGTGTTCCTTGGAGTAGTTCTCAAACCACCTGTGAAAGGTAAAGTAAATAGGTATGGATATCTTTACCTGTATCTCCGGTGTTTTGTCCATTGTTTATTTTTCATTATACACCAGACTTTACCACCAAGACAGGTATGTTTGTTTTTTCTATAACCTTCTCGGACACGCTACCCGAGAACAGTTTCACCAAACCCTTAACCCCCCTACAGCCAAGAATCAGAGTGCCGGTGCCCTTTTCCTTTGCCACCTCAAGTATTACATCGGGCGGACTACCCTCCTTTAGAATGCCCTCAACCTTTATATCCCTATCAAGCTCAAGTGCCTTTTCCTTCACGGAGTCTATAACCTGATGAGCCTCTCTGACGTTGGTTTGATACTCTATGGCGTGTTCAGAGAGAAGACCCTTAGATAAATCCAGAACGTAGAGTATATAAAGCCTACTCCCATACCTGTGAGCTATCCTGACCGCTTTATCCTCGGCTTTCTTGCTGTGCTCCTTGCCGTCGGTGGGCAGCAGCAGGGTGGAGAAGTCTATGGAGCTTCCTAAAGGTATCACCAAGACGTCTATAGGGCTGTCAACCACCACATTTTTTATGACCTTGCCGACCTCTTTACCCAACCTTTTGCCCATAACGATTAGGTCAAAGTTCCCGCCCTCGGCAAAGCTTACTATCTTTGATACCGGGTCCGATTTTTCCTCGTAAAATAGGAAGTCTTCCCCTACGGCCTCCTGAGCTATATTCTTAGTCTCTTGTGGGTTAACCTTATCGGTTCCTACCGAAAGGAGAGTTAACCTGTAGTCATTCTCCTTAGCGAATTTGCTTATCTCCTTGAGGGCGTGAACGCTATGGGCAGAACCGCTGAAGGGAACAAGTATGTTCTTAAACATAGCTAAACCCTCCACCAATAAGTTAGGCTCGGCCGAAAAGAATATCAAGTGCCTGCCGATAAGCCTTGCATATCCGTGAGTTATGTAAGATAATTCAATAGCGTAAAAATGAAGAACGCCAATTATCACGCTTTGGGATTTATCCTGCTACTGATACTCTCTCTGATTGCCGTCTTTTACCGTCCCGTAAACTTAGGCTTGGACCTAAAGGGCGGCATATCCATGGTCATAGAGCCGGACTTCGCTTATGCCATAAAACTTGAATACGAACGCTTAGAAAGGAACATATATAAAAAGCTAAAGGAGAAAAACTTCAAGATTCTTGACATCACCCCGTACGAGAACAGGATAGAGATAGAGTATCTTGAGAAGGACGAGCTACAGGCCATAGAGAAGCTCATAAAAGAAAGCTTTGAGGGGGTAGAGCTGGAAAGGGTGCAGGAGGGAATACTGGTCGTAAGGTTTTCCGAACAGTTCATTGACCGGTTCAGAAGGGACCTGCTTGAGCAGACGATTGAGGTTTTGAGGAACAGGATAGATGAGCTGGGTGTAGCTCAACCGGTGATAACCAAGCTGGGTGGGAGCAGGATACTGGTGGAGCTGCCGGGATACCTTGATATAGAAAGGGCCAAGAGGGTTATAGGCAGTACCGCCTCCCTTGAGCTTAGATTGGTGGTAGACTCCTCCACCGATAAGAGAGAGCTTGAAAAGAAGCTAACCAAGGATACGGAAATATTGCCTTCCAAGGAAGGGGGAGAGTGGTTCCTACTTGATAAGATTCCCGTTGTCAGCGGTGCGGACCTGAAGACCGCCTATCAGAGCGTTGATGAGTACGGCCAGCCGGCCGTGTCCTTTGAGCTAAAGAGCGAGGCGGCGAGTAAGTTCGGAGACTTTACACAGAAGAACGTTGGCAAAAGGCTTGCCATAGTCTTAGATAGGAAGGTGGTCTCGGCTCCGGTCATAAGGAGCAGGATAAGCAGCAGGGGACAGATAACGGGCTTATTTACGAGGGAGGAGGTTAGAGACCTCGCTCTGATACTGAGAACGGGTTCGCTCCCCGTAAGCATCAAGTTCCTGCAGGAGAAGGTTATAGGTCCCTCTTTGGGAAGGGACGCTATAGAGCAGGGCATAAAGGCGGGTATCTTAGGCTTTATTCTCCTGGTAATCATAGTCGTAGTTAGATATAAGGTTGCCGGCGTATCGGCGACCGTATCCATACTGATGAACGGACTGCTCCTGTGGGCGGGACTCGCCCTGCTGGGTGCCACGCTTACGCTGCCGGGTATAGCCGGGATAATCCTGAACATGGGTATAGCTGTTGACTCAAACGTCCTGATATTTGAGAGGGTTAAAGAGGAACTCAGGTTGGGCAACTCTCTGAGGAAGGCCATAGAGCTGGGCTACAGAAAGACCTGGAGTGCCGTGTGGGATACCCACGTAACCCTGCTGGTTGCTGCCCTGATACTCTTTCAGTTCGGTAGCGGTCCCGTGAAGGGCTTTGCCACCACGCTCGCCGTAGGAACCTTGGCCAGCTTCATATCCAACGTTTATTACGCTAAGGTCTTTCTTGACCTGCTTTCTAAGAGACGCATGCTTAAGATATAGGTTATGCCCAAGAGGAAGGACATAAAGAGGATACTTATAGTAGGCTCGGGACCAATAGTTATAGGTCAGGCGGCGGAGTTTGATTACTCGGGCACGCAGGCCTGTAAGGCATTGAAGCAGGAGGGATACGAGGTTATCCTCGTGAACTCCAATCCGGCCACCATAATGACGGACCCGGAAATCGCCGACAGAACTTATGTGGAACCCTTGAGTCCGGAAATACTTGAGAAGGTTATCCAGAGGGAGAAGCCCGACGCACTGCTGCCTACCCTTGGGGGACAGACGGCACTGAACCTGTCTATAAAGCTTTACGAGGAGGGGGTGCTTGAAAGGCACGGCGTTGAGATAATAGGCGCCAGCTACGAGGCCATAAAGAAGGGCGAGGACAGGGACCTATTTCGCAAAGCTATGGAGAACATAGGCCTCAAGGTTCCCGAAAGCGACGTAGTCTCCTCCGTGGAGGAAGGACTCAAAGCGGTAGAAAGGATAGGCTTTCCCACGATACTCAGGCCCGCCTTCACCCTGGGTGGAACCGGAGGCTCCATAGCCTACAACGTAGAGGAGTTTAAAGAGAAGCTAAAGGTGGCTCTTGACACCTCTCCGGTAAACCAGGTTCTCTTGGACAAATCTCTGATAGGCTGGAAGGAGTTTGAGTTTGAGGTTATAAGGGACAAGGCGGACAACGTCATAATAGTGTGCTCTATTGAGAACTTTGACCCCATGGGAGTTCATACGGGAGACTCCATCACGGTGGCCCCCGCTCAAACCTTGACGGATAAGGAGTATCAGATTCTCAGGGACGCTTCCATCGCCGTCATAAGGGAGATAGGGGTGGACACGGGCGGCTCCAACATTCAGTTTGCGGTGAGTCCCGAAAACGGAGATTTCTACGTCATAGAGATGAACCCGAGGGTATCAAGGTCTTCGGCCTTGGCATCTAAGGCTACTGGATTTCCTATAGCCAAGGTGGCTGCCAAACTGGCCGTAGGGTATACCCTTGACGAGCTAAAGAACGACATAACCAGATTCACGCCCGCTTCCTTTGAACCCTCAATAGATTACGTGGTCGTTAAGATTCCCAGATTTGACTTCGCCAAGTTTTCAGAAACAGACCCCACCTTGACCACCATGATGAAGTCGGTGGGAGAGGTGATGTCCATAGGCAGGACTTTCAAGGAGGCTCTTCTTAAGGCCATCAGAAGCCTTGAGCTTGACAGGTACGGCTTGGCATTTCCCAGGTTTGCGGATTTAAGTCTGGAGGACATACTCAAGAACCTGAGGCTCCCCAACGAGAACCGCCTCTGGTACATAGCCGAGGCCATGAGAAGGGGAATGGAAGTTGACGAGATACACTCCTACACGGCGATAGACAGGTGGTTCCTCTGGAACATAAAGCAAATTGTAGAGTTTGAGAGTCAGCTGAGCGATAACCTGAACGAGGATACCCTGAGAATGGCTAAAGAGATGGGCTACAGCGATGTGGAGATAGCGAAGCTCAGCGGAAAATCCGAAAAAGAGATAAGGAAGCTCAGAGAAGAACACGACATAAAGCCCACCTTTAAAGGTGTGGATACCTGTGCCGGTGAGTTTGTAGCTTACACTCCATATTACTATTCCACCTACGAGGTGCCCTTCTACACCTTGGAAGGGGGTAAAGTTCTGGACCAAGACTAATTTTTATTTTAAGTATGAAGGCGGCCACAGCCATCTGGCTTCACGGTCTTACATGCAACGGGAACACGCAATCCCTCCTGTGCGCCCCGGAAGCTCTGCTGGATACCCTACTCAGGAGGGTGAACTTCCTATTTCACCCCTCTTTCTGTGTAGAGGACTCACCCTGCAAGGCTATAGAGGAAGTGCTCGGCGCAAAGCAGAGGTTGAACATACTGGTGATTGAGGGTGCCGTAGGCGAAGATAACATGTATCGCTTGAAGGGCAGAAGCTTTAAAGAGGTTATCAAGGAGCTGGCCCAGGCGGCAGATTACGTGGTGGCGGTAGGAAACTGTGCCGTTCACGGGAACATACCGGCACTTAAGGACGACGTTTCAGGCCTTCAGTTTAAATTCAAAGAGCCTGGAGGTATCTTAGGAGAGGACTTCAGGTCAAGGAAGGGACTGCCCGTTATAAACATTTCCGGCTGTCCCGCGCATCCGGAATGGATAGCCATGACGCTGATAGCCCTCGCGGAAAACAGGATTCCCCAGTTAGACAAATGGAACAGGCCCAAGCACCTTTACGCCTACTTCGTTCACGACGGGTGCCTACGGGTTCAGTACTACGAGTGGAAGGTGGAGGCCAAGGAGCTGGGTAAGAAGGAGGGCTGCCTCTTCTATCATTTCGGGTGCAGGGGGCCCTTGACCAGAGCTTCCTGCAATAAGATTCTCTGGAACTCGGTAAGCTCAAAGACACGCTCGGGCCAGCCATGTTTTGGGTGCACCGAGTTTGACTTTCCCAGGAGGAACATGTGGGAGACCAAGTACAACATGGGGATACCTGCACAGCTACCCCCGGGCGTATCCTTGCGGGGATACATAATGCTTTCGGGCGTAGCAAAGACCTTCACTCCCTCGCGGCTTAAGAAAAACCTGCTTGAGGAGTAAGCGCCCTTTGACTTAAGTCATAAATCTCACCGGCAAATAGTGTATCTTATTGAATGAAAGAATTAAACTTAGGAGGTCTTAAGATGCAAGAGCAAGGACAGACTGCCATGGTGTTTAACATCACCGATAAGGCTGCCGAGGAGATTCTCAAGGTGGCCAAGGAAAACAACATAGAGAACCCTATCCTCAGAGTTAGGGTAGTTCCCGGAGGATGTTCCGGTTTCCAATACGCCATGGGATTTGATGACACCGTTGAAGAGAGCGACAGCGTCTTTGAACACGGCGGTGTCAAGGTGGTCATAGACCAGTTCTCCATGCCCTACGTCAACGGAGCGGAGCTTGACTTCGTGGTTGACTTTATGGGTGGTGGATTTACCATAAGGAACCCTAACGCTTCCGGTAGCTGCGGTTGTGGCAGCTCCTTCAGCTGTGGTTGATAAAATTAGGGGGCCTGCAGCCCCCTTCACCTTACAAACCACTTTGCGAACCGCCTGCCATACCACCACCGACAAGTAAGCCAATATAAAAGGGAGGTCATACCTATGGAATGGGGAATGCACGGATGGGGAATGGGATTCATCTGGATTTTGGTAATCCTGTTCCTAATTCTTGGAATTGCGGCATTTTTCAAGTATCTCGTTAAGGGCTAAGGCTATGCGCACGAGTGGTGTAGTAGCACCTGAGATAACGGTGCACGGTACGCTCCTGGAAAAAGTTAAATCCCAGCGGAAGCTTTTGGTAGTTCACACCACTTTGAAGTTCAGTTGCCTGATAGCCAAATACTTTAAGGCGGAAATTGCAGAAAAAGCTCCCCAGGATGCAATACCCTTTGAGGTTAACGGAGTTCGAGTTTACGTAAAGTTCAGAGCCGTAGGTGCCAAGTTTTGCAGTAAGGATATTGGCTTTCAGGAGTTTGAGTTTCCGCTAAAAGAACCGGAGAGGTTTTTCCCAAAATGGATAAGGGTAAACGCAGACCTCAGCGGTGAGTTCGGATACGCCTAATCCCCTATGTGCATGGCCGTGACGGAATCCCACTGGGCGACGTGAAGCTTCAGCCAGGGAGCCAGCTTGTCCTCAAGGAACCTCTTAATCTCTAAGGGGTTCTTCTTTGATTTCCAGTTCTCGTGAACCTTCTTAAACTCGGCTCTCATCTTGTCATGCTCGGCCTTGTGCATGGGG
>JALWEG010000030.1 GCA_027014155.1 Aquificaceae bacterium | reverse complement strand
CAACTCGCCTTAGCGGAGTTTATTAAGGAAAGAAATAGACTTAAAGAGGTTCTTTTGGAAAATGAACGCATAATTTTAAATAAAAAACTATCTATAGAAAATATAAGGAATCAAATATCGGTCATAAAGTATAGAATAAAAAACAAAATCCCAATCGAAAAAAAGACTATAGAAAATTCCATAAAAAGTATAGAGCTTGATATAAAAGCTATAGAGTATAAGAAGAAATTTCTTGAAAAGAAAATTAATACACTAAAAAGCCTCATAAGAAAAAAACGTATATTAGAACCCGTAGTATTTGCTAAGTCTTCAGAAAAACCTGTTAAACCTAAAAGAGAACTTATAGTAGCTGTATCGTTTGTATCTTCCCTTATATTGGCCGTATTCATTATCCTTCTTATAGAATGGTTCAACTCCGCTAAGCGTAGGCATTCAGAAGCCTAAGGTAGCTTTCGTATCTCTTGGATGAGATTAAGCCTTTTTGAAGAGCCTCTTTTACGCCGCAGCCCGGTTCCTTTGTGTGGGTGCAGTCGGAGTATTTGCAGGTGAAGTTGCTAAGTTCTCTGAAGAACTTTGGAAGTTCTCTCTTGTCTATAAAGAGGGTGGCGTCCACCTTTGAGAAGCCGGGGGTATCCCCCAAGAAAGTGTCTTCTCCGAGGGGAACGAGCACAACTCCCGTGGTGGTGTGCCTTCCCCTGCCGGTCTTTTTACTCACTTCCGCCGTTTTAAGTTCGTTTCCTGTAAGAGCTTTTAGAAGGGAGCTTTTCCCTACTCCCGAAGCTCCCGCCAGTATGCAGGTGCCTCCCCTTATGGCTCTTTTTACTTCCTCTATACCTTCTTTCCTTTTTGCGCTTACCTTCAAAACTTCGTATCCGGCGTTTTTGTAAATATCAATCCAGCTTTTCAGCTTCTTTTTATCACCTGCCGCAAGCAGGTCGGTCTTATTAAAAACGATAATAGGCTCCACTCCAAAGTATTCGTAAACCGCAAGCAGGTTGTCTAAGAGGAAGTTGTTAAACTCCGGTTCTTTTAACGTGGCCACGATAAGGGCACTGTCCACGTTGGCAACGGGTGGTCTGGGGAGCAGGTTCTTTCTTGGCTCTATCTTCTCAATCAGGAAGCTCCCACTGTCCTCTTTGCCCAGAACCGTGTCCCCCGCGTAAACCTTTTCTCTTTTGCGGAGCTTTCCCAAGGGTATTCCTCTGAGCTTTTTGCCATCTTGGGTTAGAACTTCTATCAGCTGGGCTTCCCGATGAATGACCTTTGCCCTCTTCATAATTCCGATATGGCCCACTTGAGGGTATCTATGACGTAGTTTATTTCCTCCTCTTTGATGACCAGAGGCATCATCAGAACCATCACGTCCCCGAGGGGTCTTAGGAACACGCCCCTTTCACGGCATCTGTAGGCCACCTTAAAGCCGGTTCTCTCTCCGTAAGGGAAGGGTTCTCCCTTCCTTTTGTCTTTAACAAGCTCTATTCCGGCCATGAAGCCCAATTGCCTTACGTCTCCCACGTGCTTTAGCTCCCAGAACTCCTTCAGTCTGGTGTTCAGAAGTTCTATTTTGGGTTTCAGCCTTTCAAGGGTCTTTTCCTCCTCAAACAGCTCAAGGTTTGCCAAGGATACCGCTGCGGCGAGGTTGTTTCCGGTATAGGTGTGTCCGTGATAGAAGTGCTTTGCCTCTCCGAACTCACCTAAGAAGGCTTCAAAGACTCTATCGGTAGTGAGTGTGGCCGCCAAGGGAAGGTAGCCCCCGGTTATTCCCTTGCCCAAGCACATGAAGTCGGGAGTTATCTCCTCCTGCTGGCAGTAGAACATGCTTCCGGTTCTACCGAAGCCCGTTGCCACCTCGTCCACTATCATCAGAACGTCGTACTTGCGGGTAAGCTCTCTTACTCCCTTCATAAATCCCTTGGGATAAGGAAGCATTCCCGCAGCCGCCTGAATGCCGCTCTCAAGGACCAGGGCAACGATGTCATCTCTGCTTTTGAGTATCTTCTCAAGCTCGGAAAGTAGCTGGGCCGTGCATCCCTGCGTTAAGCCGCCGTGCCTTTCTTTGCAGTAAAGGTAGGGTGAAGGTAGCTTGAGAGTTTGAAAGAGCAGGTCTCTGTAAGTTCCATGGAAGAGGTCTATACCTCCCACGCTGACGGCTCCCACCGTATCTCCGTGATAGGCCTCGGACAGGGTTATAAAGGTCTTTCTGCTCTCGCCCGAGTTTTTCCAAAAGTGGTAGGCCATCTTGAGAGCTATCTCAACCGCCTCGGCTCCGTCCTCCGAGTAAAAGACCTTGGTGAGTCCTTTGGGAGCAATCTCTGTGAGCTTCTTCGCCAGCAGTATAGCAGGAACGTTGGAGCTTCCCAGCGTCGTGGTGTGGGCGACCTTCTTGAGCTGCTCCTCTACAGCACGATTGAGCTTGGGGTGGTTATGACCGTGAACGTTGCACCACAGGGAAGATACGGCATCTATATATTTATTTCCGTGTATATCATAAAGGTAAACTCCCTCTCCTTTCTCAAATATCAGGTTGTCCTCTTGCCTGTAAACCTTCATCTGAGTAAAGGGGTGCCAGAAGTGCTCCTTGTCCCACTTTACCAAGTCTTCAGGACTATAATTTCGCATGGGGATTAATGATACACCAAAAGAAAGCTCTAAGGATAGAAGCGACCGGCCATGGATAAGGTAGATTTCTCAAAGATTGCGGCGGAATACGAGAAGTATGCTCTCGTTCAGAGGTCTGCATCGTGCACTCTTTTAAGGAGTGATTCGCGCTATTATATTTTCCATTCCTCTCCGTAAAAATGGGTCTATTTAACGTAAAACCTCCTTACGATGAAGTGGCTGAGCGCTCCATACTGGGCGCGATGCTCTTAGACCCGGAGAATATACCCACGGTTCTGGAGTATCTGAGGGAAGAGGATTTCTTCCTTGAAGAGCATAGACTCCTGTTCTCCGTGATAGTCAAGCTGTGGGACGAGAAAGGCAAGCATTGGGACGAGGTGGTCTTAAGGGACACGATAGAGAAACTGGGTCTTGCGGAGCGGCTGCCTTTCTCGTGGATAGAGAGCCTCCTGGAAGACGCGGTAGGGGGCCCCATACTTGAGGAAACCTGTAAGACTGTAAAGGAAAAGGCAGGACTGAGGTCTCTGCTTGAGTATTCCATAGACCTGATGACCAAGCTCAAGGAGACGCCCGACTTTGAAGCACTTATAGAAATTGCCCAATCAAAGCTTTTTGAGATTTCGGAAAGGAACACCATAACCCATTGCTACCACGTCAGGGAAGTAAGTAAGGAAGTCGTAGAGATAATAGAGAAATACAGAAAAAGCGATAGACTGGTTACGGGTCTGCCCACGGGCTTTGGTGAGCTGGACGCCATGACTACCGGCTTTCACCCCTCAGACCTGATTATCTTAGCCGCAAGGCCGGGAATGGGAAAGACGGCCTTTATGCTGTCCCTTGTGCACAACATAGCCTCAACGGAATCAAAGGCGGTGGCCATATTCTCCCTTGAGATGAACAGACAACAGTTGGTCATGAGAATGCTCTCCAGCATAGCGGAAGTTCCAATGCAGAGAATCCGTGGGGGATATATAACCGACGAAGAGATAAAGCAGATAATATCCGCAGCTTACGAGCTCTCTGGCTTGGAGATATACATAGATGACTCTCCTTCCTTAACTACCACGGACCTGAGAATAAAGGCGAGGAAGCTCAAAAAGGAGAAAAATATATCATTTATAGCGGTGGACTACCTACAGCTCCTGAGGTCTGCGGTGAGGAAAGCTTCCCGACAAGAGGAGGTGGCGGACATCTCCAGAAGTCTTAAGGCTCTCGCAAAGGAGTTGGAAATACCTGTCTTAGCGATAGCTCAACTCTCAAGGCAGGTGGAACACAGAGGAGACAAAAAACCTCAGTTGGCGGACTTAAGGGAGAGCGGACAGATAGAACAGGACGCAGACCTAATAATGTTCCTACACAGGCCGGAATACTATAAAAAGGAGATAGAGCCCAGCAAGCAGGGCGTAGCCGAGATAATAATAGCCAAGCAGAGACAGGGTCCCACCGGCTCGGTGGAGGTTGCCTTTATAAAGGACTACGCCAAGTTCTCTCCGCTGTCGGCAACCGCTTTCTCTCACGAGGAAGAGGAAGACTTTGCCGACTTCTCGGACGAGGAAGGAACCTTCGGAAATTACGAGGACTTAGATGTTGAATTCTAACGGCTCTATAGGTTAAAATTTACATTCCTATCCGGGGTAGCTCAGCTGGCAGAGCGGGTGGCTGTTAACCACCTGGTCGGGGGTTCGAATCCCTCCCCCGGAGCCATATGAAAATGGAAAACAAAATCCCCGCCGCAAAATTTGTTAATAGAAAGAAAACACAATGGAAGCACTGAAAAATAAACAAAGGACGTACGGGGAGCACCTATTTAGAGAGTAAAGGAAGTTAGCTTGCTTTCTATCTCTTTGATTATGCTCATGTATATGTATTTAAGCTCCTGTGCCATCTTGAGTATGTAGTCGTCCATCTCCATCTCGGCTCTTTTGAGCAGAGGCTCTATCTCCCTACCGTAGTAGTCCTTATACTCCATCAGGTCGTACTCAAGCTCGTCCTTTTCAAGCTCCTCTATCATACTCAGATACTCTTCCCTCTTAATTTTGGCGGATATAAGGAGATTTCTCAGTTCCGCTTCAATATCTCCTCTGTCGGTTCCAGCCTTTCTGAAGTCCGCCAACGTGAGACCCCCTAAATCATGTGTCCCAACTTGTTTTTTTTGACGTTCAGATATACCCTGTTGTGGGGATTGGGCTCTACCTTTATGGGGACCCTCTCAACTATTTCTAAACCAAAACCCTCAAGGGCTATTATCTTCCTCGGGTTGTTGGTCATGAGTTTCATCTTTCTGACTCCCAAATCAAGCAGGATTTGAACCCCTATACCGTAATCCCTCAGGTCTGCGGGATAGCCTATCTTCTCGTTGGCTTCAACTGTGTCGTATCCCTCCTCTTGGAGCGCGTAAGCTCTTATCTTGTTGGCTATGCCTATACCCCTTCCTTCATGTCCGAGGATATACACCAGAACACCTTTACCTTCTTTCGCTATCGTTTCCAGAGCCTTCTCAAGCTGAGGCCTGCAGTCGCACCTCATAGACTTAAAGACGTCCCCCGTCAGGCATTCAGAGTGAACCCTGACCAGAACCGGTTCGTCTTCCTTCCACTCGCCCATGGTCAGAGCCACCTGTTCCTCTCCCGTTAGCTTATGCCTGTAGGCGTGAATCTTGAATACACCCCAGGGGGTGGGCAGGTGAGCGGTAGCCTCTCTCTCCACCAGCCTCTCTCTCTTTAGCCTGTACTTTATGAGGTCGGCAATCGTGATTATCTTAAGACCGTGCTCCTTGGCGAACTCCATCAGGTCGGGTAGGCGTGCCATGGTTCCGTCGTCCTTCATTATTTCGCATATCACCCCTGCGGGGTAAAGCCCCGCGAGCTTTGCCAAATCTACCGAAGCCTCCGTATGGCCTGCCCTCTCAAGAACGCCTCCGGGCCTGGCCTTTAGGGGAAATACGTGCCCCGGTCTTACAAAATCTGAGGGTGTAGCCTCCGGACTTATGGCTATCTGAATGGTCTTTGCTCTGTCGTAGGCAGATATGCCGGTTGTGGTTCCGTGCTTCGGGTGGGCATCAATGGAGACGCAGAAGTAGGTTCCCTTGGGGTCTGTATTGCGGTGAGCCATGGGGTAGAGGTCAAGCTCTTCGCACTTCTCGGGTGGTAGAGATAGGCATATGAGACCCCTTCCGTATTTAGCCATGAAGCTTATGGCTTCGGGGGATACCTTCTCGGCCGCCATCACCAAATCCCCCTCGTTTTCCCTGTCGGGGTCGTCCACCACGATTACCATCTTACCCCGTTTTATGTCTTCTACCGCTTCCTCTACGGTGTTGAACTTGAAATCCTCCATCGCACCTGAGCCTCACAAGTTCTCTTTTATTCTCTCCAAAATCTTGTCTATCAAGCTTTTCGCGTTTTTGTCCTCTTTTACTATCTCAACTCTCTTACCCTCAAAGAAGCTGGCTACCGAGTTTATCAGTGGTGGAGCGTAATGGGTATAAAGGTGGTCGGCCACCAAAATGACTATCAAGAAGTACACAGCGTATTTGGCCATAAAAATATAATATGAAACCTTAAAGGAAAATGTGAAGAGGAAAAACCTCTATCCCCTGCGCCTGCTGAGTATCTTGACCACCACCCACTTCTTGGTCTTGGATATGGGGCGGGATTCCCTTATTATGACGACGTCACCCACCCTGCATTCGTTGTTCTCGTCGTGGGCGTGGAACTTCTTGCTCTTTATTATATGTTTACCGTAGAGTGGGTGAGGAACCTTCCTGTCCACCCTAACTACCACGGTCTTATCCATCTTATCGGATACCACAACTCCCGTCAGGTGCTTCCTCCTTTCGTTCCACTTCTTTTCCTTGGCCTGCGTCATCATACCTCTCCTTTAAGCTCTTTCTCCCTAATAACGGTCAGAACTCTCGCTACGTCCCTTTTGGTATTTCTTATAGCCATGGGATTATCCAGGCCTTGAAGTTTTGCCTGGAACCTGAGCTTCAGAAGTTCCTGCTTTAGCTCGTCCGCCTTCTTCTTAAGCTCCTCAACGCTCATCTTCCTGAGTTCCTGTGCCTTCATACCACCAGACCTCCCGACTTGACGAGCCTAACCTTTATCGGCAGTTTGGCGGAAGCCATTCTGAAGGCCTCTTCGGCTACCTCCTCGGCCACTCCGGAGAACTCAAACATTATCCTTCCGGGCTTTACCACCGCAACGAAGCCTTCCGGGTCTCCTTTACCTCCACCCATTCTGACCTCGTTGGGCTTCTTTGTGTAGGGCTTGTCGGGAAATATCCTAATCCAGACCTTGGCACCCTTTTTCAGAGTTCTGACCAAGGCTACCCTGACGGCCTCTATCTGTCTCTGGGTTATCCATGCCCTATCAAGGGCCTGTATTCCGTACTCGCCGAAGGCCAGCTTATTGCCTCTGTAAGATTTACCCTTTAAAGTTCTCCTCTGTGTCTTCCTGTATTTGGTTTTCTTGGGTTGCAGAAACATCTCTTAAACCTCCTTTTCCGCCTTGGAGAGGTCTTCCTCTATCTTTTTAAGAATCTCCTCTTTGCCTCCCTTCAGTATGTCGCCCTTGTATATCCATACCTTAACGCTAAGTATTCCGTACTTGGTGTATGCGGTTGCAAAACCGTAATCTATATCCGCTCTGAGAGTTTGCAGGGGCATTCTGCCCACGAGGAACCACTCCTTGCGCGCCAGCTCCGCACCGCCTATCCTTCCCTTTACCTGTATCTTTATACCCTTTGCACCGGCCTTCAATGTATTGTCTATGGCCCTCTTCATGGCCCTCCTGTGAGACACCCTCCTCTCTATCTGGAAGGCTATATCCTCAGCAACCAGTTGGGCGTCCATCTCCGGTACGCGAACCTCATCTACGGTTATGTTTACCTCTTTACCGGGAATCATGGACTCTATGGTTTTCTTTAGAGCCTCTACCTCCTGCCCTTTACGGCCTATTATTATCGCAGGTCTGGAAGAGAACACCCTTATCTTAAGCTTGTCGGCTATCCTCTCTATCTCTATTCTGGAAACACCGGCAACTTTATACCTCTTCTTTATGTAGTTCTTTATCTTCAGGTCTTCGTGTAGAAGTCTGGAATATTCCCTCTTGGGAGCGTACCACTTGGAATCCCAAGGCTTAGTTATTCCCAGCCTGAAACCTATGGGGTGCGTCTTCTGTCCCATGAATCAGTCCTCCTCTTCCTCCGGCCTTTCGGCCAGCACTATGGTAATGTGGGATAGCCTCTTCCTCAGCATGGTAGCCCTCCCGTGGGCTCTCGGAAGCCACTTCTTGAACATGGGTCCGTCGTCGGCCACCGCCTTCTTTATGTAGAGCTTATCAAGGTCTAAACCCTTCTGTTCGGCGTTGGCTACAGCGCTTTTGAGAACGCCCTCCGCTATCTTGGCGGCCTTTTTGGGCAGCGCCCTGAGCAGGTAAAGGGCTTCACCCACGTCCTTGCCCTGTATAAGCCTCAAGACCTGCCTCGCCTTGAGGGGTGAAATCCTCGCATACCTGAGCAGTGCTCTTGCCTCTTTCGTATCCGTCATCGGTCAAACCTCACTTTTTCTTGGCTACCTTTGCGCTCTTTTCCGGGTGTCCCCTGAAGGTTCTCGTGGGAGCAAACTCGCCCAACTTGTGCCCTACCATCTCTTGCGTTATATAGACGGGCACGAAGGTTTTGCCGTTGTGAACCGCTATGGTGTGTCCCACGAACTCCGGAATTATGGTGCTGCTCCTTGAGTAGGTCTTTACCACCTTTCTGTCTCCGCTCTCGTTCATGGCCTTGATTCTCTTCCAGAGCTTAGGGTCAACCCACGCCTTCTTATCCACCAGAGCCTTGAACTCGCCGTAAACTTCCCTGTACTTCTCTATTCTTCTCTCTACGACCTCTGGATTGCCCCTCTTTTGGGCCTCCCTTACACTCTTGTGAAGCCTGTGAAGCTTCTTATACAGAGAGTAAAACTTGTCCAGGTCCTCTATGAGCCTATTCCTCTTGTTCCAAGAGCCTTTATATCCCATCAGAGCGGCCTCCCATTTCTGCGCGTGATTATGAATCTGTCGGAGTACTTTCTACCCCTTCTGGTCTTGTATCCCTTGGTCTTCCAACCCCAGGGAGATTCGGGGTGCTTGCCCTTAGTTCTGCCTTCTCCACCACCGTGGGGGTGGTCAACGGGGTTCATAGCCGTCCCTCTGACGAAGGGCCTCCAGCCCTTCCACCTGGAGCGTCCGGCCTTGCCCAGCTTTATGAGCTCGTGCTCGGCCAGTCCTACCGTTCCTATGGTGGCCATACACCTCTGGTGGACGAGCCTTACCTCTCCCGATGGAAGACGAACCTGAACGTAGTCGCCTACCCTACCGAGTATCTGGGCCGATACTCCCGCAGACCTTACCAGCTGTCCACCTCTGCCGGGTTTTAGCTCTATGTTGTGTATGAGGGTTCCTACCGGTATGAACTTAAGAGGGAGCGCGTTGCCAGGCTTTATCTCGGGCAAGGGCTTACCGGCTTCGGCGTCCTCGTAGCTTATTGAGGAGACGCTGTCTCCCACCTGCATGCCCTCCACCCAAAGGATATACCTCTTCTCTCCGTCTGCGTAATGGAGCAACGCTATCCTCGCACTCCTGAAGGGGTCGTATTCTATCGCCGCTACCTTTGCCGGAACGAGACTCTTATCCCTCTTAAAGTCTATTATCCTGTAAAGCCTCTTGTGGCCTCCGCCCCTGTGCCTTACGGTAATCTTACCCTGTTGGCGGGACCTTCCCTTGGCTCTGTGCCAGCTTACGACCAAGGACTTTTCGGGTTCCTTTTTGGTTATTTCGGCAAAGTCGTAAACTACGGCGTGCCTCGTTCCGTTGGTGGTAGGTTTTAACTTCCTTACGCCCATCTTATCACCTCATTAAACTATGCTCAGCAGGTCTATCTCTTGCCCCTTCTCAAGGGTTATTATCGCCTTCTTCCACTTCTTGGTAGTTCCGTACTTCCTGAACCTTCCTATAATTCTCTTCTTCTTGGGTTTGACTATCATGGTGTTTACCTTCTTGACCTTAACTCCGAAGAGGGACTCTATCGCCTGCTTTATCTCCTCTTTAGACGCGTCCAGCGCCACCTCAAAGGTGTACTTTTTCTCATCTTCCATCAGCCTGTTGGACTTTTCCGTAATCACGGGCTTAAGAATTATCTCGTAAGGTTTCCTCTGGCTCATACTCCTACCCTCTTGTAAATCCCTTCAAGGGCGTCCTTCTGGATTATCAACTTATCGCTCCAAAGTATGTCGTAAACGTTCAGACCCTCTACCGCCACCACCTTGACCTTGGGTAGATTCCTGAAGGACTTGTATATCACCTCGTCCTTTTGGGGAATCACCACGAGAACCTTGATGTTCTCGGCCTTCTGTTTTTTGAGAAACTCAATCGCCCTCTTCGTTTTGGGAGTCTTACCCAGGTCTATGTTGGCTATTATGGAAATCGCCTTACTTTTGGCTTTATCCGAAAGGGCCATCTTGAGGGCCAACTTCCTAACCTTCTTGGGCAGGGAGTATCCGTAGTCCCTCGGCTTGGGACCGTGGGCTACACCGCCTCCCACGAATATGTTGGCCCCCTTATCTCCGTGCCGCGCGTTTCCGGTTCCCTTTTGGGGAAGGAGCTTCCTACCGCTGCAATTGACCTCACCTCTGGTTTTTGTAGAGTGGGTTCCCTGCCTTCTTGAGGCCAGTTGCCACTTTACCACTTCCCAGAGAACGTGCTTCTTAACCTCTACGTTGAAGACATCTTCTCTAACTTCCGTTCTTCCTATCTTCATGAGGCATCTCCTTTAAGCACGGGAGCTAAGTTCTTAAACCTATCCTGCTTGAGCTTTATCTTCTTCCTGTAGGATATTCTGGACTTCTCTAAGTAAAGCACGCCTTTGGGTGCGCCCGGGACGGAGCCTTTGAGCAGAAGAAGTCCCTTTTCGGGAATCGTATCAACCACGAGCACGGCTTGAATCCTGACGGTCTCGTTTCCGTAGTGTCCGGCCATCTTCTTGCCCTTCCACACCCTACCGGGGTCTGTTCTGTTTCCTATGGCACCTACCGCTCTGTGATACCTGTGTCCGTGGGATTTGGGAAAGCCTCCGAAGTCCCACCTCTTCATAGTTCCGGTAAAGCCTCTTCCCTTGCTCTTGCCTACGACGTCAACTACGTCTCCGGGCTCAAATACGTCGGCGAGGTTCAGCTCCTGTCCCTCTTTGAAGTCCCCGGGATTGTCTACCCTGAACTCCTTCAGAACCTTAAGGGGCTTTACCCCGTGCTTCTCAAAGTGCTTGAGCAGAGGCTTGCTTACGTTCTTTTCCTTTGCGGGGAACGCTCCCACCTGGATAGCGTTGTATCCGTCGGTTTCTTCCGTCTTTACCTGAACCACGTAGTTGGTGGGAACTTCAATAACCGTTACGGGAACGGCGGTTCCGTCCTCAAGGAATACCTGTGTCATTCCCAGCTTTCTTCCTATCACTCCGAGCATGGCTTAACCTCTCATCTTTACTTCTACATCAACGCCTGCAGGAAGGTTTATCTCCATGAGGGACTCTATGGTCTGGGGCGTCACCCTCGTTATATCCAGTATGCGCGAATGCTCCCTTATCTCAAAGTGCTCTCTTGATTGTTCAAACTTATGGGGAGACCTGAGAACACACCACTTCCTCTTTCTCGTAGGCAAGGGTATGGGTCCCTTTACTACGCCTCCCGTTCTCTTTACCGTCTCTATTATCTTCTTCACCGATTCGTCAAGAAGCCTGTGGTCGTATGCTCTGAGCTTTATGCGTATCTTGTCCTCCATCTTACCGCTCCTTAATCAAGAATCTGAGTAACAACACCGGCACCGACAGTCCTACCACCTTCCCTTATAGCAAACCTGAGTCCCTCCTCCATAGCCACAGGCACTATCAACTCCACCTCTATCTCCACATTGTCCCCAGGCATCACCATCTCCACTCCCTCAGGCAACTTCACAACCGTCCCCGTCACGTCCGCCGTCCTAAAGTAAAACTGCGGCCTGTAATTGAGGAAAAAGGG
>JALWEG010000029.1:28591-38748 GCA_027014155.1 Aquificaceae bacterium | reverse complement strand
ATGCGTCTGTATCTCTCCTTTGAAAAGGAGAGGATTAGACGCAAATTTTTTCCTAAATAGCAAACTACCTATCGCTCCTCTTGGGCGTAAGAGTGCGGTTTTGATGTTATAATTCTTAGCCTGAGCTCGGCGGCGTAGCTCAGGTGGTTAGAGCGGGGATCTCATAAGTCCCAGGTCGGAGGTTCGACTCCTCCCGCCGCCATTTAGGAGATAAGGCTGAATGTATGGCCTCATACAGAAACACAAAGGCATAGCGGCGGCGATAATTGCCGTAGCTTCCGTGTCTTTCCTCTTTTGGATGTTCACTGTTCAGGACATCAAGCAGCTTTTTGGAACCCAGAGGTGCGTTGCCAAGGTTGAGGACTCCTGCATAACTTACAGGGAGTTCAGAACCGAACTTCTGAAGTTCTCAGAGCTTCTCAAGAATCAGGAAGCTGCCTCCTTTATAAAGAGACAGATTTTATCCTCCATGATAAGCAGGGAGCTTATATACCTTAAGGCTAAGGAGATGGGAATAATAGCCTCCGACAGAGAGGTGTCCGAGGCAATATTGGGAGACGATACCTTCAAGGTTGACGGCAAGTTCAGCTACGACAGGTATATAGAGCTTTTAAACAGGATTAACCTTACCCCCGTAGAGTATGAAGAAAGCCTCAAGAAGTCTTTGACGATACGCAAGTTTGCCCGTTTTATAGGCTACGGCACCTATCTGACGGACAGGGAGTTGGAGATAGATAAGGCCTTAAAGTCCGTAAAGGTTAAGGGAAAGCTCTTCATAATAACCCCCGACAGCGTTAAGGTAAGCTACAGTCCTACCGAGAAAGAGCTGAGGGACTACTACGAAAAGAACAAGAACAAGTTCAAAACCAAGGAAAAGAGGGTGTTCCGTCTGTGGAAGTTCGTAGACAAAAAGAAAGCTCACGAGACCTACAACGACCTTAAGGCCGGTAAAGAACCGGAAGGTTTTGAGGAGGTGCTTCTCTCGGAGGGTAAGTTCAACCGGGAGTTGCCCAAGGAGCTTGAGCGCTCTCTCAGAGCCTTGAGTGAAAAGGACAGGATATCCATACTTAAGGAAGGCGGAACCTACTACGTGCTCCAATTCTACAAGACCCTGGAGCCTAAGCAAAAGACCTTTGAAGAGGTAAAGGAAGAGGTTAAGGCGCTTCTGATAGCCTTGAGGAAGAGGGAAGAGCTTTCCAGATACGCTCAGCGGATTAAGGAAGGTCTGATTAAGGGAGAGGAACCAAAGGTAAAGAGCATAGCCTTTGACGATACACCCATTGAGCAGATAATATCCTTCACCTCCATGGGAGAGGAGGATATAGTTAAGCTCATCTTCACCCAGCAGAAGGTCTTCGGTCCCTATAGAGTGAAAGACGGTCTTGCTCTTGTATATCTGGAAAGCAGGGAAAGTAAAGAGCCCGACGAGAAGGAACTTGCGGCCGTAAAAGAGGCTATAAAGTCCTCCAAGGTTCAAGCGCTGATAAACCTTTACGCCGAGAAGCTGCTCAAGGGAGCTAAGGTAGAGGTGAACGAGGACTACCTGAAATGATAGAGGAACTGCTTAAAGAGCTTGGCGGAGAGCTGGTACAGACCCACACCTCCTGGGTGATACTCCTTGAGGAGGTGGTTTACAAGATAAAAAAGCCCGTGAACTTCGGGTTTTTGGATTACTCCACCCTGGAAAAGAGAAAGGAGAACTGCGAAAAGGAGGTGAAGCTCAACAGAAGGCTGTGCGAGAAGGTGTATCTGGGCGTAGTTCCCATTAGCGAGGTCGGCGGCAAGCCGGTGATAGGGAACGACTCCAACGTCGTAGAGTACGCAGTCAAGATGCGGCGGATTCCGGAGAAAAGCCTTCTCATAAACAGACTGGACTCGGTTTCGGAAGCGGATATAAGGCGGGTGGCCAAGGTGGTCTTTGAGTTCCACAGAAGCTCCGAGAGAGCTGACGAGCTGGGCAAACTTGAGGTGATGAAGTTCAACACAGAGGAGAACTTTCAGCAAACGCAGAAGTATGTAGGCATAACAATATCGGAGGAGGATTACCTTTACATAAAGGAGACTACCGAGGACTTCTACCGAAGGTTTGCAGACCTCTTTGAGAAGAGGATAAAGGAGGGTAGAATTCGCGACGGGCACGGGGACATAAGGCTTGAGCACGTCGCCTTTTTGGAAGACGGAGTGTGCATATTTGACTGTATAGAGTTCAACGACAGATTTAGGTGCGGGGACGTGCTCAACGATATGTGCTTTCTGTCTATGGAGCTGGACTTCGCAGGAAGGCAAGAGCTGGCGAAAGCTTACGAAGGGGAGTACAGAGCTTTGAGCAAAGATGAGGAGTTTGATATATTTCTGCCTTTCTTCAAATGCTACCGTGCCTACGTTCGGGGGAAGGTTTCCAGTTTCCTGCTGGACGACCCCCACGTATCCGAGGCCCAGCGCGAGGAGGCCAGAGATAAAGCTAAGAGGCTCTTCAAGCTCGCCAAGGGATACGCCGAAGCTATAGCTTCTCTATGAGGCAAACTTTGCCCTCAAACTCCTTACCGCACCTTAGCACCCTATAACCCTTCAGGTTCTTCAGCTTCTCTTCCTTAGTGATTATCAAGTCTCCCCTTTGGAACTCTTCTTTCCTTTCTATACATCTTCTCGTGTAGAAGACCACCGCGGAGTTCTCGTATCTATAGAAGTAAAGCCTTCTGTCCTTTAAGTCTTTGAGCAGGCTTACCGCTTCGGGGACGAATCTCTCTTTCTCAACGTTTAAAGCGTACAGGTAGAGGAGGGGTATGAGCACCACCGACAGAAGCAGAGAAACCCGCATATATCTTATGGAAGCCACGCTCGCCAGAAGGATAGCCAAAGGTGGATAGAGAAAGAGAATGTAGTGGTGGAGCTTGTTCTGGGACAGAGAGAAGAATACGAAGACCAGTCCCAACCACCACAGGAGAAGTGATTCGTGCCCTCTGCGCAGCAACTTGGGGAAGAGGGGCAGGTAAAGGAGCGCACTGAAGGCTATCACCAGCAGGTAGAAGTAAAAGGGACGGGGGTGCAAACTTTTGGCACCCGTGTATCTCATCACGTTCTCGTATATGAAAAACTTGTAAAAGTATTCGTAGCCGAAATTTATGAACATAAGCAGATACCAGGAAGTTCCCACTGCAAGGAAAACGAGCACTCCCTTCACAGATATAAACCTCAGCTCTCTCCTCCAGAGCAGATACACCGCCACGGGCAGGAGTATTCCGACGGGCCCTTTGGTCAGGAAGGCGAGCCCGCCCAAAAGCCAGCCTAAGGTAAACCTTTCCTTAAAAAAGGCGTATAGACTTAGGCTCATAAATAGGGTGAGCAGCATCTCCGGAACGGCGGCTCTGGCCTCTACCCAGATGTGGAGCAGCGTGGAGAAGATGATGGAGGCGTAAAGCGCTCTCTCCCTGCCGAGTAGCTCGTAGCTCCAGCGATAAACCAATAGACTTATTCCCGTGGCGGCAAGACCCGAAACGAGACGAGCGGAGAACTCGTTGACTCCGAAGAGCATAAAGGAGATGGAGGTAAGCCAGTAGAGCATCGGAGGCTTCTCAAACCTGTAGTCGCAGTTGTAGAAGGGAATTAAAAAGTTCCCGCTCTCAATCATACGCAGGGTAGCGTCAAGGTTCCTTCCCTCGTCTAAGGAGGTTATGGAAAGAACCCAGTTGCCAAACACGAAGAAATACAGGGATAAGACGGTTATAAGGATGTAGTCCTTCCGATGCATACCTATCGCCAAATCCTTAATAGATACCCCTGCTCCACCTCTCTGAGCAGGTACCTGTAGCCCGCCTCTTCCAGCCTGGGAAGCAGGTGCTTAAAGGGCTTTAACCCTATGACCTCTAAAACCTCTCCCTCTCGCAGGGAGTCCAGCGCTCTGAGTATCTCCACCATGGGCATTGGAGGCTCAAGCTCCCTAACGTCCAGCCTCACCACCTTCTCCTCTTCCATAAACAAATATGATAGCCACCGATTGCAGAAAAAGGAGCCAATTGCGCCGGCCGTGTAGGGAAGGTAAATTATCAAGTAAGCCTATGAGCTGTGAGAAATTAATACTCCTATCTCAAGGGGCAGACCTTGACGAGCTTTCATCTGCCTTAGCTCTGCAGGAGCTATTTCCCGACAGCTGCATACTGAAGCCACAGCTCCTCTCAAAAAAGGCCAGCTACGTCTTTAAGAGGTTCAAGTCCTTGTTCAGGATAACGGAACAGCTGCCGCAGCGCTTCACCCTCGTGCTGGCGGACAGACACAACTCCGATATGGATGCAGACCCAAGGGTTGCGGACATAATCGTCTTTGACCACCACCCCGCAGAGGGAAGACTAAAGGGCAAGATAGACAAGGTGGGAGCCGCTACCACCCTCGTGGTGGAGGAGTTGATGGAAAGGGGAAGCTCCATATCCCCTCAGAAGGCCACCGTAATCGCCTTAGGTATCTACGAGGATACCGGCAACCTTACCTACGCGGGGACCACCCCCAGAGACCTGAGGGCGCTCGCATGGCTCATGGAGCAGGGTGC
This sequence comes from Aquificaceae bacterium, assembly GCA_027014155.1. GTDB lineage: Bacteria > Aquificota > Aquificia > Aquificales > Aquificaceae > WFYI01. Next base: position 34,208 of record JALWEG010000029.1, on the reverse strand, counting down.
CGACGTAAACACCATCAGAGAGGTGCTCTCCGAAAGCTACACCAAGGAGCAGATAGACGCCATCAGCAAGATAGTCTCTTCCATAGAGACCCTATTCCTGAACGGAAAGAGAATAGCTCTGGCCACCGCGCTCCTTGAAGAGTATCAACCCGATATAAACCCCCTCCTTTACGAGATAAGGGAGCTTAAAGAGTCCAACGCCTTCTTCGTGATAGTGGAGGCGGGAAACAAGACCTACGTCTTCGGACGTTCCAAAGATAAGGATATAGACGTGGGAAAGATACTGACCGCCTTCGGCGGTGGAGGACACGAGGAGGCGTCCTCGGTGAAGCTTGAGAACGTCTCCGCCAAGAGGATAAAGGAGCTGATAATTAAATACCTGCGCGATAGCCAGCTGCCTAAGATACACGTAAGAGACATAATGAGCAGTCCGCCCTTTGTGGTGTCCGAGCATTTATCCGTCTCCGATACACTCTCCGAGCTTTCCGAGAGGGGGTTTGCCAACGCTCCGGTGGTGGACTTGAAAGGCAACCTCGTGGGCATAATATCAAAAAAGTCCCTGCTCAAACTGGCCAAGCTCTACCCAGACGAGCCCGTAGGAGAATTTGTCAATAAAGATTACTACACCCTTAAGCCCGACGCTCCCGTGTGGGAAGCGGAGGAGATACTGACAAAATACGGCCAAAAGCTCATTCCTGTAGTTGAAGGTGGCAGCGTTGTAGGTGTTATAACCCGCCTTGACATACTCCAGGGCATAAAGGAGGACCTGGAACACCTGAAGGCTTCAAGGAAGAAGGTCAAGGTGCCGGAGAGACTAAAAGCTCTGGCGGAAGAGATAGGGGAACTGGCTGCAAAGGAGGGCTTTAGAGCTTACATGGTAGGGGGAGCTGTAAGGGACATACTTTTGGGCAAAGAGGTGTGGGATATAGATATAGTGGTGGAAGGAGACGCCATCAGGCTGGCGCACGAGCTTGCCACAAGGCACGGCGTTAAGGCTCACCACTTTCCGGAGTTCGGAACTTCCCACCTTAAGGTGGGAGATACGAAGCTGGAGTTTGCTACCGCCCGGAGGGAAACCTACGAAAGGCCCGGCGCTTACCCTCACGTGGAGAAGGCTTCCATAAAGGAGGACTTAATCAGGAGAGACTTTACCATAAACGCCATGGCCATATCCATAAACCGGGAGGACTTCGGGACGCTGATAGATTACTTCGGGGGCATCAGGGACTTAAAGGACAAGGTCATAAGGGTCCTGCACCCCGTCAGCTTTATAGAAGACCCCGTCAGGATACTCAGAGCGCTCAGATTCAGCGGCAGGTTCGCCTTCAAGCTCTCCAAGAGCACGGAAAAGCTCCTTAGACAAGCGGTCAACCTAGGCCTCCTGGAGGAGGCGGCCAAGGGCAGGCTGATGAACGAGGTCAGGCTCGCCCTTAGGGAAGAGAAGCTCTTGGAAATACTGGGTCTTTACAGGAAGTATAAGATTTTTGAACACCTCATAGAGGGCTTTAGGTGGAGCAATAAGCTTGAGGACAGGCTCCTCAGGCTCAGAAGAGTGGTTCACTGGCATTCCTTAGAGTTTCCTCAGGAGGGGGTTGATTACGGCTGGGTGTATCTTCTGCTCCTGCTCTCGGAGGTAAAGCCAGAGGTCGCCAGGGAGTTTTTAAGGGACATATCCGCGCCCTCGTGGATAAGAAAGGCGCTGGACTTTACACAGACCAAAGCCTTTCACCTCAGAAGGAGACTTGAAAAGGCACATAAGCCTTCCGAGATATACACTCTGCTCAGACCCCTACAAACGGTTGAGCTTCTGATACTGATGACCTGCGACAACGTTATGGAGAAGGTAAAGCTCTACATGGAGAAGCTGAGGAACTTCAAGCTGACGGCGGAGCAGATACATAGTTTAAAATCTAAAGGATACGAGGGCAAAGCTCTCGGTCAAAAGGTGGAAGAGGTTAAGCTAAAGAGCATGGACGAGAACTTTTTGGAAAAAACGCCTTCCGGAGGGTGAAGTCATGGACGATGTGATAGTGGGCGGATACCTTGTTAAGGGAGACAGATACTACACCAAGGAGCACGAATGGGTTCTGGTAAAGGGAGCCAACGCTCAGGTGGGCATAACCGATTACGCACAAAAGATGTTGGGGGATATAGTCTTTGTAGAGCTTCCTGCAAAGGGAGAGGCTACGGAGGCGGGTGATACCTTCGTTAATATTGAGTCGGTAAAGAACGTCGCGCCCGTTTACAGTCCCGTGACGGGCACCGTTGTAGAGGTAAACGATATGTTGGAGGAAGAGCCCAACTTGGTGAACGAGTCTCCCTACGATGCGGGCTGGCTGGCGATAATTGAGATGTCCGACCCAACGGAGGTGGAAGACCTGCTTACGGCGGAAGACTACGCGGAGCTGTTGGCGGAGATAGTTAAGGAGGAGAACCCGGACGAGGAAACCGAGGTTCCCATAGAGGAATCCATAGAAACTATTCCCGAGGAGGAGTTGGGATTTGAAGAGGAAAGGTGATGTTTCTTCCCCATTCTCAGGAAGATGTATCTGAAGCGCTCAGGCTCTTAGGTATAAACTCCCTGCAGGAGCTCTTCTCCCACATAGAACCGTCTCTACTCAACCCACCCTGCAACCTACCCGAGGCTAAGAGTGAGGAGGAGCTGAGAAACTACTTTTCCGAGCTTGCGGGACTCAACAGGAAGACGATTAGCTTCGTAGGCGGAGGAGCTTACGACAGAATAGTACCCTCCGCGGTTTGGCAGATTTTAAGCAGAGGGGAGTTCCTAACCGCGTACACCCCCTATCAGGCGGAGGCCTCTCAGGGAACTCTTCAAGCTCTCTTTGAGTATCAGACACTTGTGGCGAGCCTTACAAGTATGGAGGTGGCCAACGCCTCTATGTACGACGGAGCTTCTGCCGCGGCGGAAGCCGTTCTCATGGCCAAATCGGTAAAGCCTAAGGGTAAAAGACTACTGGTCTCGGCCGCTTTGCACCCCCTATACCTTGAGGTGATTAGAACTTACCTGCAGGGATACGATGACTCTGTAGAGAAGGTTAGTTGGAGTGAAGAAGGAACTACAGACCTGAACTTGTTGGAAGAGAAACTCAAAGAAGGCGACGTTTACGCCGTGGTGGTGCAATATCCCAACTTCCTGGGATACATAGAGCCTCTGAAGGAGATACAGAGCTTAAAGGAGAGATACGACTTCTTCTTCATAGTGGTCGCGGACCCGGTGGCCTTGAGTTTGCTGGAACCTCCCGGTAGCTTCGGTGCAGATGCGGTGGTAGGGGAATCCCAACAGTTGGGTGTTCCTCTGAACTTCGGAGGTCCCTACGCAGGATTCTTCACCACAAGGGAGAGATTCCTCAGAAAGATGCCCGGCAGGCTCGTGGGGCTCGCTCAAGATGTGGAAGGCAAAAGGGCTTTCAGCCTTGTGCTTCAGACGAGAGAGCAGCACATAAGGCGTGAGAGGGCAACCTCCAATATATGCACCAATCAGAATCTCATAGCCCTCGCCAACCTCATATACCTTTCCCTGATGGGCAAGGAGGGACTTAGAGAGGTGGCGCTCCAAAGCCTGTCTAAGGCGATTTACCTCAAAAAGGGATTGATTGAGATGGGCTTTGAGGAGCCTTTCAGCGGCAAGCATCTGTGGGAGTTTCCCCTTAGGCACGAGGGAATTGAAGATATTTACAGAAAGTTGAACGAAAAAGGCTTTACCTTTGGGATAATATTAGATAGATGGACTCGGAAGCTGAAAGACTGCACACTGTTGGCGATAACGGAGAGACGGCGCAAGGGGGAGATAGATTCGTTGTTGGAGGCGGTAGGGGAGATACTGAGATGATTAACCTGAGCGTCGGAGACCTCATGGTCAGAAACCCTATAGTTTGCGAGCCAAGCACCACCGTGATGGAAGCCCTGAACATGATGAAGGAATACGATGTGGGTAGCGTTATCGTATTGGAGAGGGGCTCTCGCAAACCTACCAACATAATAACCCACAAGGACATAATCTCCGCACTCTACCACAGCTTCCTTGATAGGAGGGTTAGCGAACTTATTGAGCTTCTTAACAAGAGGGAATTGATAACGATTAATGAAGAGGCTTCCGTTCTTGATGCCCTTAGGGTATTTGAAGAGAAAGGTATAGAACACCTGCCGGTGGTTGATGAGGAGGGACTTCTGATAGGTATAATCACCGGAACCGACATAATGAAAAACGTTCCCCAATTCATGTTTATAGACCCTTTGACGGGTTTAGAGAACAGGAGGTATCTGGAATTCCTGGAGGCCAAGCTGGTAAGGCAGTGCAAGCACGACTTTTACATTCTCATGGTTGATTTGGACAACTTTAAGTATATAAACGATAACTACGGGCACGTGTTCGGCGATAAGGTACTAAAAGCGGCCGCCTGGAGGATACTCTCCTCCGTCAGAGCTTACGATAACGTAATAAGGTTCGGCGGGGAAGAGTTCTTGGTTATCCTCTACCGCGTAGATGAGGAGCAGGCCAGGAGTATAGCGGAGAGAATCAGAAAAAATATAGAGCTTCTCTACTTTGAGGAGCATCCCGAGGTAAAGGTCAGCGCCAGCATAGGCGTGGCTCAATGCCAAGGTAATTTCATGAAAACCGTGGAGGCGGCTGACTTGGCCATGTATAAGGCCAAGAGAAAGGGTAAAAACCGGGTAGAGGTCGCTAAATTACTCTCTTGAGCAATCTCAAGGCCTCATCAACATGTTCCTTTTCCAGTATAAGGGGAGGTAGAAATCTGAGGACGCTTCGGGCGGTGCAGTTCAGAACCAGACCCTCTTTTAGGGCCCTTACTACCATCTGGCTGCAATCCCTCCCCACATCTAACCCCAACATAAGACCCTTCCCCCTCACCTGACCGGCGTTCAATTGAACCAGACCCTTCTTAAAGTATTCACCTACCTCCCTTATTTGAGGCAGGAGCCTGCCGACCTCGTCTATCACGAAGCTTGCCGCAGCGCAGGCCAACGCATTTCCTCCGAAGGTTGAGCCATGGCTTCCCGGCGTAAAAGCTCTTGCTACGTGCTCCACGGCCACCACCGCTCCTATGGGGACTCCACCACCGAGCCCTTTGGCAAGGGTTATGATGTGGGGTTTTATGTCGTAGTGCTCGTATCCGTAAAACTTACCGGTTCTTCCTACGCCGGTTTGCACCTCGTCCACTATCAGGAGCAGGCCTTCACGCTCGCATATCTCTTGCAGCCTTGCCAAAAACTCGGCCTCGCACTCCCTTATGCCCCCCTCTCCTTGAATGACTTCCAGCATTATCCCGGCAGTTTCACTTTTTAGGAGAGCCTCCACCGAGGATATATCGTTGAGTGTGGCGTAATCAAAGCCCTCCAGCATGGGTTCAAAGCCCTCATGGAGCTGGGTCTGTGCGGTCGCAGATAGACTGCCGTAGGTTCTGCCGTGGAAGCTCCTTCGGAAGGTTATTACCCTGTAGCGGTTCTCCTGCTTGTCCCGGAAGAACTTTCTGGCCAGCTTTATGGCCGCTTCGTTGGCTTCGGTTCCGCTGTTGCAAAAGAAAACCTTGGCGCTTTTGTCCCAAAACCTGCCGACCAGCTTCCGGGCCACCTCCTC
>JALWEG010000029.1:0-28581 GCA_027014155.1 Aquificaceae bacterium | reverse complement strand
CTGCCGGGTGTTCTCAAAGGGGTTAGATACGTGTATCAGGCGTGAGGCTTGCTCTCTTAGCCTTTCGCTAAAGCCCGGGCACGCGTAGCCCAAGGAGTTAACCGCTATGCCCGCCAGGAGGTCAAGGTATCTTTTTCCCTCTTCGTCATAGAGGTAAACTCCTTTGCCGTGGGTGAACCTGACGCTCAGCCTCTTATAGTTTTCTATCAAAAACATACGGATAAAATTATAAATATGAAAACCTTCATAGACACCTACAAAAAGGCCAGCCTGGAGTTTGAGCAGGTAAAGGGTATAAAAAACCCGGAGGAGCTGAAGAGGAAGTTGAGGGAGCTGATAGAGGAAGAGCCTTGCTTCTTCAAGCCTTACGTTCTACTCTACGAGGTTCTTGAAAACGAGGGCAAACTCGTTGACGCTAAGGAGGTTCTTGAGGACGCCTACGCGAAGGTCAAAAGGTATATAACCTTGCCATCGGGCGAGCTTCCCGACAGCGTTCCGTGGGATTACGAGAGCAACAGACACATACTTGAGCTCTTGGTAAACTACGGCATATTTCTCTGGGAGACCGGCCAGATAGACAGGGCTCTGGAAGTTCTGAAGTTCACCTACAGGCTTGATAGAAGGGACGAGGCGGGAGTTAGGTATTATATCCTTGCCATAAAGCTGGGGTTAGGTTTGGACAAGTTTGAGAGAGCCTTTAGCGTGGAGGGGAGCTACGACACGAAGGACCTGGAAAACTGGTTTAACTCCCATAAAGAGGTGTTTTATAGGGAAATCAGCGACCTATAGAGTAATACTCAAAGCCCATGGCCTTAACCTCGTCCGGGTCGTATATGTTTCTGCCGTCCACTATTATTGGAACCTCCATAAGCTCCTTTACCTTGGTCAGGTCTGCCTCTTTAAATTCCTGCCACTCTGTAAGTATTAAGAGGGCTTCCGCATCTTTGAGCGCCTCGTACTTGTCCTTTGCATACCTGAGGTCCTCTCCTTCAACGAAGAGCCTTCTGAAGTTGTCGGTAGCCTTTGGGTCGTAAGCCGATACGGTCGCTCCCTCTTTGAGGAGCCTCTGAACCACCTTAATGGAAGGTGCCTCCCTTATATCGTCGGTATTGGGTTTGAAAGATAGTCCCCATAGAGCGATTCTCTTGCTTCTGAGAGTCCACAGGGCGTCCTTTAGTTTCTTCATCAGAAGCTCTATGCGTCTTTCGTTTATCCTCTCAACCTCTTTGAGCAGGGAAAAGTCAACGGCAAACTCCTCGGCTATCTTCACGAAGGCTTTCAAATCTTTAGGGAAACAGGAACCACCCCAGCCTATACCGGCGTTCAGAAACGCTCTACCTATCCTCTTATCAAAACCCAGGCCGTCCGCCACGGCGTCCACGTTGGCTCCGGTGGCCTCGCACAGGTCTGAAACCATGTTTATGAAGGATATCTTGGTGGCCAAGAAGGCGTTGGCGGCATGCTTGATTATCTCGGCGCTCGCCGGGTCGGTTATGAAGAGGGGTGCACCCTTCTCTACGAGGGGTCTGTATATCTCTTCCATTATCTCCTTGGCTCTTTGGGAGCTGACCCCTACCACGATTCTGTCGGGATTGAGGAAGTCATCAACCGCCGCACCCTCCTTGAGGAATTCGGGATTGGACACCACGTCAAACTCTAAGCTCTTGTCTTTGAGGTATCTGCGCACCACTCCTTCTATCCTCTTGTGGGTGTTTACGGGAACGGTGGATTTCTCAACGAATACCTTATAGGAGTTCATCCGTCTCGCCACGTCCCTGACCACCTGGTCTACTTGGGATAAATCCGGAGAACCGTCAGCGAGGGAGGGGGTACCCACACATATAAAGAGGACCTCAGAAAAGTCCGCTGCCTCCTTCAGGCTGTCGGTAAAGTGAAGCCTTTTCCCCTTTATGCCCTCTTCCAGAAGCTCGTCAAGTCCCGGTTCGTATATGGGACTTTTACCCTCTTTGAGCAACTCCAGCTTTTCTTTTAGCTTTTCTACTATCAGAACCTCGTGCCCGAGATGCGCAAAGCAGGCACCGCTGACCAACCCTACGTATCCGCCGCCGACTACTGTAATCTTCATAATCTTCAGAATTTTATCAGAAATCGGCTTGCTCCTTAAGCATGCAGGAGCCTGATCTTCGGAGCTGAGGTATAATTCTTAAATCTTGAAGGTATCCAAAAGCCGCCAGCTGGGGAGATGGATACCTTGGCAAAGGCGGGATAGAAATACCCCAGCTCCAAGCGGTACGTGCAGTGCCGGTTGGACGAATCAGGTATGGGATTGGGAAGCGTTTTACAGGAAGTGGCCAAGCTGGTTCAGGACAGGACTAAGGTAAGGCTTCATAAGAGGAACGTGGAAAGGCTGATATCCGCGGTGATGTCAACGGGCGACTTTTGGGAGATAGTTGACCGCTCAGATTTGCCCGTTCCCGCAGCCTCGGAGATAGTCAAGGAGCTAATAAAGAGGGAGATTCTTTTTATAGACGACAGGGAAAACATACTCCTGACCCAAAAGGGGTACGACCTCGCCGAGGAGCTGGGTATCTACCGAACTCCCGACTACTCCTGCGGTGCCTGTGAAGGTAGGGGAGTTCCCTTTTACGCAGATAAAGAGCTTTACAGAACCTTTGTAGAGCTTGCAAAGGATAGGCCTAAGGCCATTCAGGACTTTGACCAGGGTTCCGTAACTCCCGAGACCACGGTCTCCAGAGTTCTGTTTATAGACTCAAGGGGAGACCTAAGGGGCAAGGACATCATCGTTATGGGCGCTGAGGACGACCTTACCGGTTTGGCCATAGCGTTGACGAGGATGGCCAACAGGGTGTTAATAATTGATATAGACCAAAGGCTCATAGACTTTGATAACGCGATAATAAGGGAGCTGGGTATTGATAACGCCGAGGCTATGGTCTGGGACCTGAGAAAGCCTTACTCGGAGGAACTTCTGCAAAAGTTTGACGTCTTTATAACTGACCCCCCCGAGACCTTTGCCGCCTTTAAGGCCTTCATAGGCAGGGGAATAGCCACCCTCAAAGATGAAGGCTGTGCCGGATACTTCGGCCTGACGCTAAGGGACTCCTCAATATTCAGGTGGAAGGAGTTCCAGCAAACCCTCATAAACGAGTACGGGGTGGTGATAACCGACATAGTTCAAGACTTTAACGACTATATGAACTGGGAGTATCACCCGGAGACGAGGGCCGCTCAGATAGCTCCCGTCAAAAGGAACCCTTCGGGTATATGGTATCGCTCCGCATGGTACAGGGTGGAAACTCTGCCTGGATTCAAGGTATGGAACGAGCCTATATCGGACGAGGTATTTTACCTTGATGAGGAAGGCTCTACTACTTAGCCTGAGCCTCCTCTTCCTCTCCGGTTGCTCCGTGGTAGAGGTTATTCCCAAGTTTTCCAAATCAAAGCAGGAACTCAAAGAGAAAGAGGCTGTAGAGGTTCCCAAACCTGAACCTAAAACCGAAGGGGGGAGAGAAACTGTAAAACCTGAGCGAGAAGAAACTCCGAAATATCAGAAAAGGGAGGTTTATAGGGAACAAAAGAGCGATACGGACAGAAATCACGCCGGGGAGGAGCCCGACATAATAGACGAGCTTCTAAGGGAAGTAGAAATTGAAGGTTCTACAGAAGAGGAAACGTTCCAACCTATAACCTTTTCGGATACTTTGGAAGACCTATTGGACATAAGGGCCGTTGAGAGTGCCAGACCGGACATCTGGCCCGTCATGGGTTTCGTAAGCTCAAAGTTCGGCTGGAGACGCAAAGGCAGGAGAACCAAGAAGTTCCACGCAGGAATAGATATATCCGCTCCCTACGGCTCACCGGTTCTTGCAACCTCGGCCGGTAGAGTCATATACGCCGGTTGGATAAGGGGATACGGCAACGTGGTGATAATATACCACGGCTACGGGTTTACCACCCTGTACGCCCACATGTCCTCTCTTGCGGTCAGGAACAAGGATTACGTGCTGAAGGGACAGGTTATAGGCTACGTGGGAAGGAGCGGTAGGGCTACCGGAAGCCATCTGCACTACGAGGTGCTAAAGTACGGTATAAGGCAGAACCCCATCCTATTTCTACCCTAATACAACCCTCTCCTCTTGAGGACGTCTTCGTAAATCTTTCTGTAGAGCAGAACCCACTCTTGGGTTCCCTCCAGTATGTTCCTTGAGTAGCTCTTAATCCTGTCTCTGACTTCTCTGTCTATCTCTTCCTCCTCTTTTACCGCCTCTCTGAGAATGGCTATAACCCTCTTTCTTATTATGGGTGGGTCCTCGTATATCTCCACCGAATCGTCTTCCATTATGAGGTTCTTTATCATGTTGGCTATCTGGTTCATTCTCTCCCTTCTGGAGGTGTTTATGTTCATCTCCTCGGCAAGGCGAGCCTTGACGGCTTTAAAGGCGCTCCTGTAGTCTAAGTTGGCTTCCTCCAGCAGGTCTAACCTCTCCTTGAGTATCGCCTTGGCTTTCTCGTCAAGCTCCCTTTCCTCCTCCTCCGCCTTTTTGAACACGGCCTTTAGCTTCTTCTTAAAGTCCTCGGGGTCTTCGGCCTCTATTATCTTTTCCTTTGACAGCTCCTCCACTATCCTGTTTACCATTCTCTCCACTAACTTCTCCGGCAGCTTCATTAACTCCTCCGAACTTATGATTATACCACATCAGAGCCAACCTTCTAAAAGCTCTGCTACGTCAGGCATATATGTTCCATCTTCAGAATTCAGGATTACGGCCGGGTGAACCCTCAAGTCAGGCTTTAGGTTCCTTCTGGCCACCACCACCGAGAGCTTGCCACCCTTCTTGGGCGTAGGGTAAAGAATCCATAGGTCTGAGGGTGCAAGGTTGTAATTGGACAGCTTAATAAAAAGCTCTTGTAGACGGAAGGAGGGAAAGAGCAGGTTGAGGTAGCCGGAGTCCTTGAGCAGGTATGAGGCTGCACTCAGGAAATCCTCTAAGCTACCGAAAAGCTCCACCTCGGCGGGGTCTGGCCTTTCCCCCGGCGCGGCGAACTCCCTTCTGTAGAAGGGCGGATTTGTTATAACCACATCAAAGGCACCCCGCGGGAATATATTTCTTACCTCTTTGACGTTTGCCAAGATGGGATTCACTTTATCCTCAAGTGAGTTGAGCTTTACGTTCTCCTCCAAAAGTCGGTAAGCTTCACTGTCAAGCTCTAAGGCCACTACCTGAGTGCCGAACCTCTTGGCTACGGAAAGGCTTAAGAAACCGGTTCCCGCTCCCAGCTCAATTACTCTGGAGTGCTTCTTTACACCTTTTATTTTGGAGAGGAAGATGACTTTATCTACAGATATCTTACAACCTTTAGCCTGATATAACCTGAGTTTCCCCCTGAAAAAATCTATTAACGACCTTTTATCACTTGAACCTTTCAACCAAGTCCATGAGAACCTCTGCCTTCTCCTTTACCTTCTGCCACTGCTCTATCTCTTCCATGGTGTGAGCGGTGGCCAGCTTCCTAACGGCCTCCTCAAACTCCTTCTTAGCCTCACCCACGTCTATGGAACCCACCTCGTAAGCTTCCTCGCTGAGGATTATGACCTTTTGGGGAGTGACGTCCACAACCCCGTGGGTAACTGCTATGCCGTCCTCCTCGTTGCCGTTGAAGTAAACAAGACCCGGCTTCAGCAGCGTCATAAGGTACATGTGGCCGGGCAGGACACCTATCTCCCCCTCTGCCGTAGGAACGTTCACGCTCTCTACCTCTTTTGAGAAGGCAAGACCCGTAGGAGTAACTATGTCCACCGTAATCATAGCTATAAAAGTATAGCACATAAAGCTCACTTCTTCAGTGAGCGGCTTTACCTCTTACCAACCACGTTTGATTTAGAATGTAAAGAGCTATGAAGTGGATAAGGTTAAGACGTTCAAAGATAAAGGTTTACGGCAAGAAGAGCCAGCTTTTGATGAAGGGTATGACCGCTCCGGAGGAGCACACCCACTTTCTTCAAGGGCTTTTGACCAACGATGTTAGAGGTTTAAACCCCGGTGAATTTAATTACAACCTGTGGCTAAAGCATAACGGAGCTCCTATTGGGGACTTCTTCGTTTATAGATTCCCTGACTACTTCCTGCTTGATACAGAGGAGCCGGCTCAGGTAGTTATTGAGGAGTTTAATAAACTAAAGCTTTCGCTGAGGGTGTTTTTTGAAGAGATGGACTTCCAACACCTGTTGGTGTTCGGTGAAGGAGCCAAGGAATTTATTGAGAACGAACTCGGTATGCCGGCACCCGAGGAGTACAGGTTCGTGCTCAAAGGGGACGTGGTAATAGCCAACAATCCCGTAAGGCTCAAGGTGGAAGCCTTTGACATCTTTGGAAAATCGGAGGGTCTGCAACCACCTTCGGAAGGTGAGATTTCGCGCGAGGAGTTAGAAGATATAAGGATTCAAAAATGCGTGCCGAGGATACACAAGGAGTTGAAAGAGGGTTTCTCGCCCTTAGAGGCCGGAGTTCTGGACTACGCCATAAGCCTTACAAAGGGCTGCTATGTAGGACAGGAAGCGATAGCGAGGGTCCATTTCAGGGGCAGAACTCCACGACTGCTTGCCAAGCTGGAGCCTTTGGAAGGGAGCATAGCCGAAGGAGATAAGCTTATAGAGGAAGGAAAGTCCGTGGGAGTTATAACCTCTTTGAGTCCTACCGGCCGGGTGGCCTTGGGATACCTTTTAAGGAGCAAGGCTCAGGAAGGGAAAGAGTTTTTAACGGAAAAGGGTGGCAGAGTCCTGCTCAAGAGCTTTTGCAGCGCTTGAAGGCCTCTTTTGAATTATACTGGTTCAAACTCCGATAGAGGGGGGACGTATGGACGCCGTAAAGGCACTTGAGAACTTCTACGCCCAGCTGGAGGTGGATAAGGAGCTGGCTTTAGACCTGGAGAGATACGACGGTATTGTGGTCTGCGGTATGGGTGGCTCCGGAGTGGTCGGGGATATAGCAAGCTCTTGGGCAGCACACAGGGGGTATAGCATTCCCGTAATATCCCATAAAGGGTACGGTCTGCCACCTTACGTAAAAAAGGACTACCTCGTCGTATGTATAAGCTACAGCGGAAATACCCAAGAGACGCTTAGCTCTTTTAAGGAAGCACTCGCTAAGGGTATCAGGCCGGTGTGTATCAGCTCCGGGGGCAGGCTGAGGCAGGTAGCGGAAGAGAACGATTGTCCTTACGTGGAAGTCCCGGAAGGATTTGCTCCCAGATTTGCCCTCGGTTTTATGCTCTCAAGGCTTCTTAGCCTGTTGGGTATTGATGAGTACGAGATGGAAGACGCAAGGGAAAACCTGAAGGAAAGCTCAGCTGAAGTGAAAGAGCGAGCTTTCCAATTGGCTCAAAGGCTCTACGGGTATATCCCCGTCATATACTCAACCCCCCTGACCGCCGCCGCAGCTACGAGATGGAAGGCGGAGATAAACGAAAATGCTAAGAGTCCCTGCTACGGGGCGATCCTTCCTGAGATGCACCATAACGAGATAGTGGGATTGGGCAACCCCCTTACGAGGGAGAAGTTCGTCTTTGTGCTTATGGAAGACGCTAAGGACGGACATGAGATAAAGGAGAGGGTTAAAATAACCGAAGACATACTGAAGAGATACGGAACCAACCCGATTCGTGTTTCCGCAGGGGGCAACTCTTACATCTCAAGGCTGCTTAAGTTGATACACTTGGGCGATTGGCTCAGCCTGTATCTGTCTGAGATTTACGGGTACGACCCCATGCCCGTGGAGGTTATAGACTTCATAAAGAGAAAACTGTCTGAATAATGAGCTCAACCTCGGTAAAACTGCCCCTTGAGTATTCCCGAAGCGTTAAGGAGCTGCTTGAGAGCAAAGGTTTCAAAGAGAGAGCGGTAAACAATACCCTGTGGAGCATGAGCGACGGGAAAACCCACGTAAACCTCTACAACACCGGCACACTGCTTTTGCAGGGAAAAGAGGCTCAAAGGCTCAAGGAGGAAATCCTAAAACTCGTTGAGCTGCCTAAGGCTTCGCTTGTGGGCTGCGATGAATCCGGTAAAGGGGACGTGTTCGGTGGACTTGTGGTGTGCTGTGTGGTTATAGAACCACAGGCTTACAGAAGGGTTCTCTCTCTCACTCCTCAGGACTCTAAAAGGCTAAATGATGAGGCCATACTTAAGAAAGCCGCTCAGCTATCCAAAGAGGTGAAAGCTAAGTGCCTTAACGTATTTCCGGAAACGTACAACGCCCTTTACACCCAGAGGCCAAATGTGAACGATATACTAACGGCACTTTATAAGAGACTGATACGTGAAATTCTTAAAAAGCACGGAGTTGAAGAGGTCGTGGTGGACAGATACTCAAGCCGTGAGCTATTCTCAGAATTTCCTGAAGTGAAATTCATCACAAAGGCCGAAAACGAGCCCGCGGTGGCCGCAGCGAGCATTCTGGCGAGAGCGGGATTCCTAAGGCAACTCGGAGAGCTAAAAAAGCTTGCCGGCTTTAAAGTTCCCAAAGGTTCCGGCCCTGAAGCCTTTAAAAGAGCCATGGAAGTTATAAAGAGAGGAGGAGATTTACCACAAAGGCTACTTAAGATGAACTTTCTAATGGGCGCGGGAGGACTCGAACCCCCAACCGGGCGGTTATGAGCCGCCCGCTCTGCCAATTGAGCTACGCGCCCTCGTCTTAGAGGCGTGAACTAATATCATACTCCTTTAGAACACTTTTTTCAACTTCAATAGCCATCTACAGAGAAGCAATTTTTTCGTAAAATAACAACCCATGCGCTTGGGTGTGAACATAGACCACGTCGCCACCGTCAGAGAGGCAAGAAAGACTTATGAACCCAGTCCCGTGTTCGCAGCACTGCTGGCTCAGAGAGCCGGAGCAGACCAGATAACCCTGCATCTGAGGGAGGACAGAAGGCACATTCAGGACAGAGACCTTGAGCTGATTAAAGAACTGGTGATTCTGCCCGTTAACTTAGAGATGGCTCCCGTTGAGGAGATGAAGAGGATAGCTCTCAGGGTTAGACCCGACAGGATAACCTTAGTTCCCGAAAAGAGGGAGGAGATAACCACCGAGGGTGGACTTGACGTGGTTTCCATGAGGGAGTATCTCAAAGATTTCTTGAAGGAGTTTAAAGAATCGGGTATAGAGGTGTCCCTGTTTATTGAAGCGGACAGAAAACAGATAGAGGCGAGCAAAGAGGTAGGAGCCGATGCCATAGAGATTCATACGGGCAGATACGCGAATCTGTGGAACGAACATCGCTTTGCGGAAGCCAAAGAGGAGCTTGAGAGGATAAGGGAAGGGGCTTACTACGCAAAGGATTTGGGATTGAGAGTGTATGCGGGGCACGGGCTCACCTACCAAAACGTCCGGGACATATTGGAGCTTGAAGATTGCATAGAGGAGCTGAATATAGGCCACTCGGTTGTGGCCAACGCGGTTATACTGGGCATGGAGCAGGCGGTTGCCAAAATGCTAAGAATACTGAGGAGAGGTGAGTAGCGTGGAAGTTAGAAAAGCCGTCTTGCCCGTAGCGGGTTGGGGGACAAGGTTTCTGCCCGCCACAAAGGCTATGCCCAAGGAGATGTTGCCTGTAATAGACAAGCCCATAATACAGTTTATAGTTGAGGAGCTAATAGAGGCGGGCATAGAGAACTTGGTGTTCGTGACGGGAAGGCACAAGAAGGCTATAGAGAATCACTTTGACGTGAACGTATCCCTTGAGAAGCACCTACAGGAGGCGGGAAAGGACGAGATGCTTAACCAGATAAGGAAGATAAGCCACATGGTAAATCCCATATACGTTAGGCAAAAGGAGCAATTGGGGCTCGGTCATGCCGTCCTGACTGCGGAGCCGGCCGTGGGGAACGAACCCTTTATAGTCGCTCTCGGAGACATAATCCTGCAAGAGGGCGAGAGACACGTAAGAAACATGCTGGACATGTTTAAGAGGTTCGGCAAGAGCATAATAGCCCTCTTTGAGGTTGACCCCCAAGAGGTAGGCAAGTATGGGATAGCTAAGGTAAAGAAAATAGGAGATGACGCCTTTCTGATAGAGGACGTGGTGGAGAAACCCACCCCCGAAGAGGCACCCTCCAACCTCGCCATAGTGGGCAGATACGTGTTTACACCCTTGATATTTGATATGCTCAAATCCACCAAGCCCGGAAAGGGCGGAGAGCTTCAGCTTACCGATGCGGTGAAGCTGCTCTTGGAGAGGGAAGCGGTTTACGCCTACAAAGTTGAGAGCGAGGTTTACGATACGGGCAATCCCGTGGACTACCTTAAGACCTTGATGGAGTTTGCTCTCAGCAGAGAGGATACGGCCGAAGAGATTGTAAAGTTCCTCAGAGAAAGGCTCAGGCTGCCGGAAGCTCTATCTTAAAGTGCGCACCCCGGGAAGTGTTCTCAACGCTTATACGTCCTCCCATGTAGTCCTCTATCACCACCTTGGCTATGTAAAGACCGAGGCCCGTTCCGTCCTTTGATTTAGTAGAAAAGTACGCATCAAAGACCTTTCCGATTAGCTCCTGAGGTATGCCTCCGGCGTTGTCTTCCACGTGGAGGACAACCCTGCTATCCTGCTCCTGCGAGTATATCTTTATGACCCTGTCTCCCTCTGTATCCCTTTGCAAGAAGGCATCCTTTGCGTTGTTTATGAGATTCACTATCACCTGCGCCAGCTCGTTGGGATAACCTTTCAGTTTTATGTTTTTGCCTATTTCCTTGATAACGGTTATGTGATGTTTGTCCAGAGCCGGTTTTACCATATCCAGAACCTTATCGATAACGCTTGAGAGGTTGAAGGTTTCCCTGCTCTGGTTAGGCTTGAAGAAGTTCATGAAGTCCCTTATTGTTTGAGCCATGTAGTCTATCTGCTTCGTAGCTTGGGTGTAGCAGTTCTCAAATACCTCTCCGTCCAGCTTACCGAGCTTGTATTTGAGGTACGCCTTGTTGATGCTGGCAGAAAGGGCGCTCAAGGGTTGCTTCCATTGATGGGCTATCATACTTATTATCTCACCCATCTGGGCCAGCCTCGCCTGTGCCAAGAGCATTCTATCCTTCTTTCTGTTTTCCTCTACGGCTTGCTTTATCTTCTCTTCAAGGGATTTGTTTACCTCTTCCAGCTCCTTCTTCCGCTTGTAGTAGTCCACCCACAAGTCTACCCTGAGGACGAACTCCTCAAATATGAAGGGTTTCCTCAGGTAATCGTTCGCTCCGTGCTTGAGAATGTATCTGACGGTGTCGGCATCTATCGTTCCCGACAGGACTATTACCGGCAGCTCTATGAGCTTTGGCTCACCTCTGAGCTTCTCCAGCACCTGCTTGCCGTGCATGTCAGGAAGCTCCATATCAAGAACTAAGAGGTTGAACTCCTCTTCCTTTAAAAGCCTGAGTCCCTCTTCGGCCGTATGTGCCTCCTCCACCTGATAGTTTCTGGGCTCAAGTATCCTTCTGACCTGTCGGCAGATAAACTTGGAGTCGTCTATTATTAAAATCCTGTCCTTGTGCGTGGTTTCTATCTTGGTTATCAGGCTTACGATTTCTTCCACCGAGTAAAGCAGGTTTGCGTCCTTGACTATGTAATCAAGTATTCCGTGCCTGAACAGCTCCTCCCTCAGAGTTTCGTCCTTTGTAGACGTTAGAACTATGACCTTGGCTTTGGTTAGGTTCTGCACGTCCATTATAAGCTCGCTACCTTCCCCGTCTGGAAGGTGGAGGTCAAGTATTATGAGTTCGTAATCTTTCTCGCCGATGAGTTTTTCTGCCTCGGACAGGGTGTAGGCCGTATCCACCTCCAATCCCAAAGAGGAAAGCTTGTTCTTTATTATCTTGTTTATGGTCTTAGAGTCCTCAACAACCAGAACCTCCTTCATCTATTACATCAACCTCCATAGGTTGGGGTTTGCCAAGGAAGTAGCCCTGAGAGTAATCTATGCCCATCCGTCTGACCGTATTGAGCATCTCCTCGTTCTCAACGAACTCGGCCACGGTCTCCAGCCCCTGACGCTTTGAGAAGCTAACTATGGCCTCCACCAGATTCCTTGAGTATTCGCTGTCTTTGAGATTCTTTACGAGCGAGCCGTCTATTTTGAGTATGTCCGGTTGGTAATATGCGAGCCTCTCAAAATTGGAGTATCCGCTTCCAAAATCGTCTATGGCTATCTTAACCCCCAAGCCCTTCACCTCTTCCACAAACCTCTCCACCAGGGAGAAATCCTTTACGTCTTCGCTCTCTACCAGCTCAAATAGTATTTTATCGGCAATCTCCTTATTTTTATGGAGTATTTTTAACACCCTCTCCCTTATGGTGTCCGTTTCTATATCAAGTATGGAAAGGTTGACGCTAACGGATATATCTCTACTCTTGGCAAGTCTGCAGGCGATTTCAAGCACCCTTTGGGTTATAAGGCCGTAGTACTTACTCTCCTTAGCCACGTCCAAGAACTGAGCCGGAGAGAGGTAATTTCCTTCCTCGTCTATCAGCCTGACTAAGGCCTCGTATCTCCTTACTTTGAGGTCTGAGTTGCTAACTATGGGCTGGAAGAAGGCGGTAATTCCCTCACGGGCGATTGCCTTTTTTATCACCTCCAAGGTTTGCACCCTACGGTGTGCTCTATTTTTGAGTTGTTCGTAATACTCGTTGGCTATGACAAAGTCCCGTTTTGTTTCCTTGAGCTTCTCCAGGCCCAACCTGGCTATCTCAAAGGCATCTTTGCCGTAGGCAAAGCTGATGCTTATGGATAGATTGTAATCTATGGACTTAAAATCTAAATCGGCTATATAACGTTGAAGCCTCTTTAGGTTCTCCACGCTTTTATCTATAAGCTCTTCCGTAATGTCTTCCGCCTTTACGCTCCTGGCAAGCACGTATTTTCCACCTTCTATGCTAAAAACATCGGAAAAGGAGCACCCCCTCGGTACGGCGTTCCTTATGTAGCCTATAATTTCCCTGTCCAAGGCATTTAATCTTTCGTTGGAATAAAGGTTCTCTATATACTCGTAATCGTCTATCTTCAATATGGCAACAAGAAAACTGTCGTAGTACTTGAGTAAGGAATCAAGCATCCTTTTGTGGCTGACTATGTCGGTAATCAGATACCTCAAAGATATGTATTCGGTAATCTCATCTTCTTCATCAAGGATAGGTTTTATTACGGTATATACATAGTAGGGTGTTCCGTTCTTAGCTCTGTTCTTTATAACTCCCTGCCAGGTTCTTTTGGCCTGTATAGTGGCCCACATATCTCTGAAAAGCTCCTTGGGCATGTCCGGATGTCTGACTATGTTGTGGGGTTTACCTATAAGCTCCTCCCTCGTATATCCGGACACCTCACAAAACCTATCGTTCGCGTATGTAATCACCCCTTTGGGGTCGGTTTTGGAAACCAGAAGCGTTTGGTCCATAGCCTCCTGATACTGCTTGAGCAGGTTCATATATCTGTCGGCCTCTCTTTTGAGGTATATCTTCTCGGCCACCCTTTCCAAGGTGTCCATAAATTGAGACAGGTTCAGGGGCTTTAGAATGTATCCGTCAACTCCCAACTCTATGCTTTTGATAAAGGCCTCGGCTTCCGTATGGGCGGATACCACAATCACCGGAACATCTTTGTCCACCTTGCGAATCTCCTTAACCATCTCAAGGCCGTCCATCACGGGCATCTGAAGGTCCGTTATTACCAAGTCGGGTCTTTCTTTAAGGAACAGCTCCAATCCTTCTTTCCCGTTCTCTGCCGTTATTACACTCCCGATTATCTCCTCCAACAGCTCTGTTGTTTCCCCCCTTATTTGGGAATTATCCTCCACGTAAAGCAGCTTAAGCTTACTTATATACTCATTCATTCACCTTAGCTTACAATTTTACATAAAAATACTGAGGTGGTGATTTCAAAGTTTTGCGGGACGTTTAGTAAGGTTCCACCTCTCCCTCCTCCACTTCTTTGAGAGCTTTCATGGAAGATTCGGATAGCTCCGCATTCCTGATGCCGGCAAATTTGCCTTCGTAAGGGTAAGGAGGTATAGCACCTTCAATCTTCAGTTCAAAGGGTATTCCTCCGCTCCTCACCACGGCCCTCAAGAAGGTGTTTATAGCAGAAGACATCGGTATACCAAGCTCTTTCAGTATTCTATCTGCCTCCTTTTTTGTCTCCGCGTCTACCCTTGCAGTGACTGTTGCCATCTTACTCTTACTCATGATTAGTAATATAATACCATATTAAAGCTATTAAATGTCGTACATCAGCTTGGAATTAAGATTAAGTTATGGACTGCGAGTGGAGAGTTCTAAAAGCTCGGCAATTTGATAAAAACCTAAGGAAGCTCCTGAAATCTGGAATTAGGAAGGATTTGGTTGACCTTGCAGTTAAAGACTTACTTATGTGGGTATGCCGAGAGAAAGCATTGCCCGCAAAATATAATCTTCACAAACTCAAGGGAAACCTTCAGGGTGTTTGGGATATACACCTCAAATATGACCTCGTTTTGCTCTTTAAGCTTGACGAAGACGATAAGTGCATATACCTGCTCAATATAGGTTCGCACTCGGAAGTGTTCAACTAAAGAAGCAAAACCTCTTTGGCTCTGTGTCTTAGCAGGGAACGGGTGCATACCCAGCACAGGTAGAGCATACCGAGGTTGAGGGTTAGAAAGGATGCGATCTTTACCAGGGCAAAGGGCTCTCCAAGGGCTTTTATAATCGGGCCCGACAGATTGTCTAAAAGTGCCGCAACCATCAGCGTAGCGCTCCAGAATACTTTTCTCTTTAGGTTTGTAAAAAAGCTAAAGTGTACCAAGGTCAGCACGTACACGGACATGGCTATCAGGTGTGGAGAAAGGACCTCTATCATTCCCGCAAGGCTTTTGGGCCTCATGAACTTCTCGGGATTTCCAAGGTAGTACTCGGCCACGGACGAGGGTGTGTAGCCCAGCTTAACTGCGAATAAAAAAAAATTGAGAATTACGAAGAGGGGCGCAGAGGTGGTAAATATAAAGACCAAGGTGTAGAGCAAAGGCCTCTGGGGCGGCTCTTCCCTCTCCTTGGATAGGTAAAGCTTTAGAGACATCAGTAGCATGGCTCCGGTAAACACCTGGAAGGCGTAAAAGGCAAACAGTTTCAGGTATATGAATTTCTCACTTATGAAGTAAATCAGCAGACCGCTTGCGGTGTCCAGAAAGCCAACGGTAAAGGTTGAGGTTATGAGGAAGTACTTTATGTGCTCTTTCATACACTTGTGTATGAAGATGGAGCTGAGGACGAGGAAGTAAATCGCCATCAGAAAGAAGTGAACGTGTATATCTTCCAGCAGTTGGGGAAGGGCTATCTTTTCGGGATACTCGGGGTCGGTGAAGAAGTATCTGAACATGGCCTCGTAGCTGAGGCCGTACTTGAAGTAGTAAAGAAGCCAGCTGTTTAGCCAAAAGAACACGCAGGAGAGCAGAAAGAGCAGGACGACGGTAAACAGGGGCTTGTTGCCCTTTATGTTAGAGGATATAAAAAATCTCATTTCTCACCGAAGACCACCTGCCACAGGGCAAGGACCTTTCTCGCGCTCTTTACGATTGCCCTCGCCGTCAGGGTAGCGCCCGTCATGTTGGGTATGTCCCTCTTTAATCGGATAGAGTCCCTACCTAAGCTTTTACCCTTAAATAATTTTAGCCAGTTCTCGTCGGCCATATACTCAAGGGGTTCGTTGAAGCTGAGGACCTCTACCACCTCAAGCCTGCCTTCGGGAGATATTACGAATAGGACGCTCTCGTTTTTGGTTCTTACCCTGTGAACGTCAACAAAGGCGTAGCCCACCACCTTGCCATCTCTTTTAGCTATGTAAAAGGATACAAGTCTGCTGTCCAGCTTGACCCTTGCCAGTTCCTCTACACGCTTGGCCTTCTCTCTGGAAAGGGCTACGTTCTTTATCTCTATCTCAGCGTTCGGAAACACTGCCTTAAGGGCCTCGTCCAGCCTCTTGAACTCCCTCTCGTAGGAGAGGGAAGGCAGCATGGCAATAAGAAGAAGAACAACTACCCTTAAGAGCATGACGCTAATAACTATAACACATGAGATTAAGTCTCAATATTATCTTCGTCATAATTTGCCAGCTCCTCTACGGAGAGCCTCAGCTTTTCTGTAAGCCGGTCGTAGTCCTTATACTCCACCGGATACAGAGCTTTACCGAAGACCACCTTCACCTTTGCGGGTTTTGGGAACCTGTCCCTTATTGACATGGCCTCGTAGGAGCCCTTTATGTAGGTGGGCACCAGCGGAACCCCCAACTCCTTGGAAAGGACCGCAACACCTTTTTTGAACTCCATGAGACGTCCGTCCCTCGTTCTCGCTCCTTCGGGGAACACCACTAAGACTTTATTGAGCCTGAGCACCCAAGCGGACTTCTGAAGAGCTTCCTTGAGATTCCTGTTTATGTTAACGGGTATCACGTGAGCCAGGCGCCCGAAGGTAGAGGCCGGAGGCCTTCTGAAGTAGGCTTCCTCTCCTAAGAAGTACGTGTCCCTCAAAACCTCTCCGGGCAGCGCGGCGGCTATCAGGAACCCGTCAAGGTAGCTGGCATGGTTGGGCGCGATTATGAAGGGTTTTGGAGGCAGGTTCTCTAAACCTTCCACCTCTAAGCGGTTGTAAAGCTTAAAGAAGGCCTTGAGGATAGCGGAACCCACGACCAAGGGTATTTCACTATCCGGTAAACTGAAAGGCTCCGCCTGAAGCAGCAGGCTCTTCCAACCTTGCGGTGGCACAGAGAGTTGGGGTTGAGCCTTCTTTTGGGATACAAGTTTAACCAGCTCTTCAACGGTGCTGTGTTGGGACAGCTCTTCTTCCTCCAGCTTCACACCGAAAGTATTCTCCAAAAAGCCCATCAGCTCCACCTTGGCGAGTGAATCAAGTCCCAAGTCAAGCTCTATGTGGCTTTCCGGAAGTATCTCTTCCCGGGTAAACTTGCTCAAGAACTCTTTTATTGCCTTGCCTTCGGGAGTTGCCAAAATCCCCTCTCCTCTGGGTTTTCTCTTGGAGCCGGATTCCGCCTTCTCATAAAGTTCCGGCAGCATGAACCTTCTGAGCTTTCCCAAGCGGGTTCTTGGTAGCTCCTGAGAGGTTATCCTGAAGCCAACTATCCTCTTCCAATCGGGCAGATTGCGGTTTAGCTTATCTATGACCTCCCACTTTATAGTCTCCTGTAGGTTCACCACGCCCATCTCCTTAGCCTTGTCCAAGTCCGGCCTGATTAGGGCATGGAGCTTCTCATTCTTCTCCAGAACGCCCACCTCTTTTACGAGCGGGCTGAGCTTGAGGATTTCCGTTTCCAGCTCTTCGGGGTTCACGTTCTTGCCCGTGCCCAGGACTATTATCTCCTTCTTCCTGCCGGTTATCCAGAGGTAGCCTTCCTCGTCAACGCTTCCCAAGTCTCCCGTGTAGAACCAACCTCTCTTGATAACGTCCCTGGTGTCCTTGGGCCGGTTCCAGTAGCCCTTCATAACGTTGTCGCCCTTTACCATAACCTCCCCTTCCTTGGATATTCTTACCCTGACTCCTTCTATGGGCACACCCACCGAACCCAGTTTTACCTTCTTGGGCGGATTAAAGCTCACTATGGGAGACGTTTCCGTCAGGCCGTAGCCCTCTATTACCTTGAATCCCAGATTGACCAGGTCCTTTGCCACGTCGGTGCTGAGCTTGGCACCTCCGCTTACCATGTATCTGATGTTTCCCCCGAAGGCCTTGTGAACCTTGCGAAAGACCAGCCTCTTCAATCTCTCACTGCCCAGCAGAGGGGAAAGCCTAAAGAGCAGATTGGCCAGCTTGTTGGCCTCTATCCTCTCCTTTATTCTCCTGTGAAACATGTAGTAGAGCCGAGGAACGCCTACGAGTATGGTAATCCTGTGCTCCTGGAGCTTTTTAAGTATGTCCTCGGGGGTAAGCTCGTCAAGAAAGACTATCTTGGCTCCCAAGCTCAATGGTAGAAGCAGGCTTACCATGAGGGGATAGGAGTGGTGGAAGGGTAGTATGGCCAAGGTAGAGTCTTTTGGACCCGCTATCCCCGTTTTGGTTATCCCGTCTATGTTGCTCTTGAGGTTCTTGTATGTAAGCATCACTCCCTTGGGCTTGCCCGTAGTTCCCGAGGTGTACAGGAGCAGTGCCACGTCTTCCCACTCCCTATGGGAGTGCTTCAAGAAGGGCGACGGTGGGACGAACCTGTCAAAGTTTATTATCTCCGGCGGCTCTTCAAGGTTCTTTACGGCCTCCTTGACCCTGTCCTCCGTTTGGTTAGAGCAGAATATCAGCCTCGGCCTTGAGTCCAGGAGTATGAACTCTATCTCCTTCGGAGTGGACATAAAGTCTATGGGAACGGCTATCCCCCCCTTTCTCCAGGTGCCGAAAAGGGCGTAAATCCACTCGGGTCTGTTCTCCGAGACTATAGCTACCCTGTCGTCGGGAAATATCTCTATTACAGCTGCAAAGGACTTTATCAGTTCCAAAAGCTCAAAGTAGCTTATCTCCTTCCCCCCGTGCACCAGTGCGGTCTTTTTGTAGTTTTTCGGCTCCAGCATGATTTAAAAATATAGAATATATTCGCTTAAGCTTTCGTGCGATATTGGCACACTTCCCTTTCAATCGCAAGACGCTCTTTGCTACCAATTCAGCACTTAGATGCTCAAAGCCTGCGCCAAGCCCTTCAGAAGTCTCTCTATATCACCTTCCGTGTATCTTAAGCTGACGGTGAGTCTCAGGCGTGCCTCTCCTTTGGGGACGGTGGGATACCTTATTGCCTGAAGGAGTATCCCCTCTTGCAGCAGTCTTCGCGATACCTCAAGAGCCCTTTGCTCATCTCCCACGATTATGGGTATTATGGGTGTATCGTGAAAAGGGACGTCAAGCCCCAACGCTACAAGCTCCGAGTGTAGCCTCCGGGACAGATTCCTCAGCACCTCAACCATCTGGGGGTTTTCTTCCACAAGCTCAAGAGCCCTTTTAGCGCCGGCACACACGGAAGGGGGTAAAGATGTGGAGAATATGGCAGACCTTGCCCTGTTGATTAAAAAATCTATAAGCTCCCTTGAGCCGCACACGAAGGCTCCGTAAGAGCCTAACGCCTTTGAGAGGGTTCCCATCAATACCACGAACTCCCTCCAGGGCAGTCCCGTCTCCCTAAGTATGCCTCTGCCTTCACCTAAGGTTCCCGTAGAGTGGGCTTCGTCAAGGTATAAGAGGCAGTCGTATCTCTCGCACAGCTCATACAGCTCTTCCACGTCGGCCACGTCCCCCTCCATACTGAACACGGCATCGGTAATTATGAGTACTCTCCTGTAGTTTTTCCTCCTCCCTTCAAGCAACCTCCTAAGATACCTGTAATCTCTGTGGGGATACACCGAAACCTCGGCCTTGGACAGACGACAGCCGTCAATTATGGAAGCGTGGTTCAGGCTGTCGCTGAGTAAAAGGTCTCCCTCTCCGGCGAGGGCGGGAATTACACCGAGGTTGGCCAAGTATCCGGAGCCGAAAACCAAGCACGAGGGTGTTCCCTTGAAGCCGGCTAAGCGCTCCTCAAGCTCCCTGTGGTGATGGGTGTATCCGGAGACCAGCTGTGAGGCTCCCGAGCCGAGTCCGTATTCCCTAAGGGCCTCCACCGAGGCCTCTATCACCGAGGGGTTATCCCTCAAACCGAGGTAGTCGTTAGAGCAAAAATCTAAGAGTCCCTCCCTCAGCCTCCTGCGTCTGTAGAGGTTCTCTTCCTTTATCCTCTCTATCTCCGCTCTGAGCCACTCCATATCAGCCGGGGGATTTGCTTTCCAGCAGCCTTTTCAAGCTCTCGGATATTTCCTTTACCACCGGTTGGAACTTGGGAACTATCTCCTCAAGGGAGCGGTAAAGCTCCTCGGGAGAGACCTCCCAAGTGCTTATGAGCTTGTTTTTGAGCTGGCTCATCTTGAGCACGTCCATGTAGTAGCTGTCGGGTATTACGCCCGCCTCCACCATCTTTGAGAGACAATCGTCGCCGAACTTCTTTATCCCGAACTTGGGAGCCAAGTGTTTGCATATATCAAATAGGGAGTCGTAGGCTACCTGATAGAAGTACTTAGTCCTGTCGTAGTACATGGGTTTGGACTTAAACTCCTCCAGCCCTTGTGAGAGGGTGAAGTTTATCTTCTTTACGGAGTCCTTTATGAAGAAGTTCTTCTCCTTGAGCAGGTCAAAGTCTATGAGCAGATAGTTGCCGGTTGAGTTCTTAACGTGCTCCACCACCGCTCTGGCAAACTCTTTGAACATAACCAGCTCTTCCTTTAAGAAGTCGTAAAGCTCGGACGGAGACACGGCGTCCTTGAGGTCTCTATACTTGAAGTAAAACTCGGAGAACCTCTTGAGCCTATCCGCATCTTTCATGCCTAAGTGCTCTGCCAGCCTATAGAGGCAGTCCTTTGAGCCGCTCTTTATCCCGAGAACTGCGGAGACGTGCCTGCAGACTCTCATGGAGCTCTCAAAGGCGAGGTTGAAGTCAATTCTGACCTTGTCCAGAATCAATTTATTGCTGACGAACTCCTCTTTCGGAAGGGAGACGTGCTTTTTCAGGTCTATGTAGGACTTTTCAAGGTTCTGAAAGGCCTCAAGTATCAGGCTTATCTTAAAGCTCTTCTTCTTAGTTTTCATATTCCTAATTTATTCCATATCTCGTCTATTTTCCGTTTTACCTCTTCGTCCATCTCTATCACCTGAGGCCACTCGCGAACGTAGCCCTCCTCTTTCCACTTGGTAGTGGCATCTACTATCATCTTGCCCCCAAAGCCCACCTCGTTGGTAGCATGGTCAAGGACGTCTATGGGGCCCTTGGTGATTAGAACGTCCCTCGCAGGGTCAACGTTATTTCCCCACGCCCAGAGAACCTGCTCCATGTCGTGGACGTCTATCCAGCTGTCAAAAACGACTATGGTCTTCTCCAGAGACATGAGTCCCATTCCCAGCAGAGCGTAAGCCACCTTGTAGGCGTGCCCGGGGAACCTCTTGTCTATGGATACGAAGCAGAAGTTGTGGAAACAGCCTTCCGCCGGCAGGTGGTAGTCCACCACCTCGGGCAGGTTGAACTTTATCAAGGGTAGGAATATCCTCTCCGTCGCCCAGCCTAAATACTTGTCCTCCTGAGGCGGTATCCCAACTATGGTGTGTAGGTATATGGGATTTCTTCTCATGACTATGGCGCTAAGGTGCATCTTGGGATACTTTTCCACGGGTGTGTAGTAGCCGGTGTGGTCGCCGAAAGGCCCCTCGTCCACCAACTCCTCCGAAGGGTCAACGTATCCCTCTATCACTATCTCGGCGTTGGCCGGATACTCAAGGCTCACGGTTATCCCCCTGACCAGCTCCACCGGTCTCTCCATGATTACTCCCGCGAAGAGATACTCGTCCACCTCCGGCGGCAACGGTGCACTCCCCACGTAAGGCAACGGGGATTCCCCTCCCAGGGCGATGGCCACCTCCAACCTCCTGCCTAACCTCTTGGCTTTCCAGTAGTGGTGGTTTCCGTGCTTGTGAATCTGCCAGTGAACCGCTATCTCGGTAGGACTGAGGACTTGAAGTCTGTACAGACCCACGTTCCTTATTCCGCTTTCGGGGTCCTGGGTTATCACCTGTCCGAAGGTTATATACCTGCCCCCGTCAAGGGGCCAACACTTGGGTATGGGTAAGGAGTCCAGGTTGGGATTTGTGTCCACAACCTCGTGCACGGGAGCTTTGCTGACTACCTTGGGTATGGCGTCGTTCATTTTTTTTAGCTCCGGCAGGCGCTTGAGCTTTTCTAAAAAGGTCTTGGGCACTTCCGGTCTGAGCATTCTGTAGAGCTTCCAGCCTATATCCTCCAGCCTCTCGTATCCTAACGCCAGCTTCATTCTACCGTAGGAGCCGTAGAGGTTTGCGACAATGGGAATGTCGTAGCCTTTAACCCTCTCAAAGAGCAGTGCCTTCCCCCCGCCGGGCATCTTGGATACCCTGTCTATAACCTCGGTAATCTCCAGTATGGGGGATAGCTCTTCCCTTACCCTTACCAGCTCCCCCTTACGTTCAAGGGCGTTTACGAAGTCCCTTAAGCTTTTAAAGGCCATTGGAAAATTTTACTTTAACTATCTCCAAGTCCTCCGGTGTATCTATCCCGTGGTAGTAGTTTTCCGTGAGCAGAACCTTTATCTTTACACCGCTTTCAAGGAGTCTGAGCTGTTCCAAGCCCTCGGCCCTCTCCAAAAGACCCTCTCTCATACTTACGAACTCAAGCAAGGTATCTTTCCTGTAAGCGTATATGCCCACGTGCTTTAGGGGGTAGGGTCGGACTTTTTCCTCCCTGAAGTGGGGAATGGGTGAGCGGGAAAAGTAAAGGGCGTACCCTCGGGAGTCCAGCACCACCTTGACGTCGGAAGGCCTATCGTAGGCCTGTGCTTCTTCTACCGCCAAGGTGGCTACCTCCTCACCCTTCTCCAAGGCCTCAAAGAGTCTGTCCACGTCTTCCTTATATACAAAGGGCTCATCTCCTTGGTAATTAATCACCAAGTCCAAGTCCATATCCTTCACGGCGTAAGCTACCCTGTCGCTCCCTGAAGGCAGCTCTGACGGCGTAAAGCACACCTCAACGGGCAGGTCTCTAACTACCCGGGCTATCCTCTCGCTGTCGGTGGCGAGTATTACTCTGTAGCCCGTGGATAGACACCCCTCAGCCACCCATCTGATTAGGGGTTTGCCTGAAAGCTCCACTAAGGCCTTCTCCTTCAGGCGTGTGGACGCAAGCCTTGAGGGTATGACTATAGCCCTGGACACCTTTAGCCGAACCTGCCGGTTATGTAGTCCTCGGTAAGCTGGTTGTCGGGCTTGGTAAATATCTTTTCCGTAGCCCCGAACTCCACCAGCTTGCCCATGTACATAAAGGCCGTGTAGTCGGAGATTCTCGCCGCCTGCTGCATGTTGTGGGTGACTATAACTATGGTCAGGCGCTCTTTTAGGTTCACCACCAGCTCCTCTATCTTAGAGGTGGATATGGGGTCAAGGGCCGAGGTGGGTTCGTCAAAGAGCAGCACTTCCGGTTCGGGAGCTATGGCGCGGGCTATACAGAGCCTCTGTTGCTGTCCTCCTGAGAGGGAGTAAGCGCTCTCTCCGAGCCTGTCTCTTACCTCTTCCCAGAGAGCCGCTCCCTTTAGCGCCTGTTCCACCTTCTCGTCAAGAAGGCTTCTTTTCTTAATCCCCTTAAGCCTCAGTCCGTAGGCCACGTTCTCATATATAGACTTGGGAAAGGGGTTGGGCTTTTGAAACACCATGCCTATGCGCATGCGTATCATTATCGGGTCAACTTCCTTGCTCACTATGTTAACTTTGTCGGGATAGAGGATTATCTCTCCCTCATACCTGTTGCCCGGGTACAGGTCGTGCATACGGTTCAGACTCCTCAGAAGGGTGGTCTTTCCGCATCCGGAAGGGCCTATTATGGCGGTTATCCTGTTTTCGTATATGGGTAGGTTTATGTCCTTGAGGGCGTGATTGCTGCCGTAGTAAAAGTTGAAGTTCCTAACCTCTACCTTAAGGGGCGGTGAGTTATCCATCTTTCGCCTATCTATTTAAGCATATCAGAGCTTTCTGGTGCTGTGAACTACCACCTTGGCCAGGATAAAGAATAGAAGCGTTCCGAAGGTCAGTATCATGGCGGAAGCCCAAGCCTGTCCGTGCCACTCCTCGTACGGTCCCATGGCGTACTGGAATATGGTGACGGTCAGCGAGGCCATAGGCTCGGTGGGATTGAAGGTGGTGAAGTTATTGTTGAAGGCGGTAAATAGAAGGGGAGCGGTCTCTCCGGTTATCCTCGCAACGCCCAGTATAACCCCCGTAAGTATTCCCCTCTTGCCCGCACTGAGGGAGATGTCCTTTATCACCTGCCACCTCTGGGCACCTAAGGCGTAGCCCGCCTCCCTGAGGGAGTTGGGTACGAGCTTCAGTATTTCGTCCGTGGTTATGGCTATAACCGGAATCATTAAAAGAGCGAGGGCCACCGAACCTGAAATTCCCATAAAGTGCCCTGCAGGCTTAACCATCAGAGCGTAAACCAGCGTCCCTACAACTATTGAGGGAAAGCTGACTATGACGTCGGTGATGTTCCTAAAGGACTTTACTATGCGCGAGTGCCTGCCGTATTCCGCGAAGAATATTCCCGCACCTATACCTATGGGGACCCCTATAAGGGTGGCGAGGCCGGTGATTATGAAGTGTCCTATAAAGGCGTGTTTGAGTCCTCCGCCTTCTATCCCGGGCGGTGTCGGGTCCTTCAAAAATAAGTCTAAGCTGAGGAAGGAAATCCCGTTAACTACCACGTCTATGAGTATCCAGAAGAGCCAGATAAGCCCGTAAAGGGCCGTTAGAAAGGAAAGGGAGAGCATGATTACGTTTACGACCTTGCGCTTCAGTATTACCCTTTTTAGACGTTCTTCGTTCCCCATCTTCTTCCCAGCCTCTCTATGAGCATGAACTTGGCGAGCATAAGTAGTCCGAAGGACATCACAAAGAGTATTAGAGCTAAGTAGTAAAGGGACGATAAGTATATGTCCGTATCCGCCTCCGTAAACTCGTTGGCTATGGAGACCGTTATGGTGGTCAGGGGTTCAAGGAAGCTAAGCGGTATCTGGTGAACGTTTCCGGTTAAAAAGGCCACCGCCATGGTTTCTCCCAACGCCCTTCCTACCGAAAGCACCATTCCACCCACTATGCCCGGCAGAGCGTAGGGAATGGTTATGTTTTTTACCACCTCCCATTTGGTAGCTCCGAGTCCGTAGCCCGCCTCTTTGAGAAGCGGTGGTGTCATCTCAAAGGCGTCTTTAACTATAGCGCTCATGAAGGGAATAATCATTATGGAGAGGACGAAGCTGGCGGTAAGGGAGTCAACACCCGTGGGTGCACCCTCAAAGAGTCTTCCCAGAATCGGTACCTCGCCGAGGGTTTCCTGCAGGAAAGGTTCAACGTAATCGGCCATTAGGGGTGCTATAACGAAGAGTCCCCACATGCCGTAAATTATGCTGGGTATGGCTCCGAGAAGCTCTACGGCGGTGGAGAACACGGGCTTTAGTCTCTTAGGAGACAGCTCCGCTATGAATATGGCTATGCCCACACTGACCGGCAGAGCGATGATGGAGGCTATGAAGGTCACGAGCAGAGTACCAGCAAGAGCCGGCAAAGCTCCAAAAACTTCTGCAACCGGGTCCCACGTCTTCCCCAGCAGAAAGTCCGTTATCCCGAACTTCCTCAGTGCGGGAAAGGACTCGTATAAGAGAACCAGCAGGGTTATGAGGGGAAATAAGAGGCCAACCCCGAGGGCAAACGAGCCCAGAGTTGACCTTACGAGAGCCTCTATGAACTCCTCTTTTCTTCTCACCGCTTCGGTATAAGGATTATAACCTCAATACCAGCCGTGAGACTTCCAGTATGACCTTATCTTATCCTTTACCTCTTTAGGTAGGGGAACGTAGTGCAGGTCTTGGGCTATCTTGTCTCCTTTCTTGTAAGCCCAATCAAAAAACTTGACCACCTTCCTGTTTCTGTCCGCAGGGTAGTCTTTAGCGAGGAGTATGAAGGTGGCACCGGCTATGGGATAAGCCTCCTTACCCTTTTGCCAAGTAAGAACCTCGTAAAAGTCCTTTTTTGGGTCCCACGCCGCACCCTTGGCCGAGGCCTGAAAGCTCTTTATGGAAGGCTTTACGAAGTTTCCGTCTCTATTTTGGACGCTGGCCACCTTGAGCCTGTTTTCCAGAGCGTAAGCGAACTCCACGTAGCCTATACCACCCCTCAACCTCTTCAGGTAGTTGGCTATGCCTTCGTTTCCTTTAGCTCCTATGCCCGTAGGCCAGTTGACGGCTTTGCCGTACCCCACCTTCTCTTTCCACTTTGGGCAGGCCTTTGAGAGGTAATTGGTGAATATCCACGTGGTTCCAGAGCCGTCGGACCTACGGATTACCCTTATCCTCTTGTGTGGGAGCTTGGCATCGGGGTTGTCCTTCTTTATCACCGGGTCGTCCCAATACTTTATCTCCCCCATGAATATACCGCAGACTGCGGGGGTGCTCAGCTTTAAGTCCTCAACCGGCAGGTTGTAGGATATGACCACACCGCCTATCACCGTTGGGAATTGAGCGAGCTTATATTTGCGGGTTTTCTCGGGAGTCAAGGGAGCGTCCGAGGCACCGAAATCCACGGTTCTATTCTTTATCTGACGCACGCCTCCTCCGGAACCTATGGATTGGTAATTGAGCCTTACCCCCGTTTCCTTCTGATACATATACGCCCACTTGGAGTAAAGGGGATACGGGAAGGTAGCTCCGGCACCGTTTATAACCTCTCCGGCCACGGCAGAGGCAGCCAGCAGGAGTGCAGCGCTTACGACCTTTCTCATGACTAACCTCCTTCTCTTACTTTACGTTTCCTCAAAGGTATGCCCGCAGTGGGGACATATCTTAGCTCTCCTATGGGCCTCTTCCCAGCACAGAGGACACCTCTTTTTACCCTTCAGGAATAGAAAAAGGTTCATGTGAAAGAAGTGTTTTAAACCCCATACCACGATAAGGATACCCAATATTATCCCCCACACCTGGAGGGCCGTCAGGGGATCCCTGTTTTTTACCCAGAGCCAAGTGGTGGCAAGAGACGACACCCAAAAGGATAACCTCTTGTCTATGAAGATGTTGGCGAGTATGTAAAGTATGGCCATCCACAGGAAGAATTGAACGGCCGGTTCTTTAAAGAGCACCTCAAGGTGGGATAGAATATCCACAGCTTAATTTTACGCTAAATCTTTGTAAGCATCTCCACGAGGAGCCAAGTTTACCACCGCTATGGTCTTTTCTTCCCAGAGCACAGCGAAGATTACCCTGTAATCTCCAACCCTGAGTCTATAAAAGCCTTTAAGTTCTCCCAAGAGTGGCTTCACCTGCCTGTGAGAAGTCGGGTTCTCTAAATCCCCCATCTCCCTGAGAGCTTTTCTTATCCTTAACTTCGTGTTCTTATCCAGCCTTCTGTATTTTCTTTCAGCTGCGGTTGAGAGCTTAATCGTCCAACTCATTTAGAGTCTTACCGCCACCCTCCTTTATCTCTTCAAGTCCAGTCTTACACTCCTGGGCAAAACCCGGTACGGCCAAAAGTTCTAAAGTCTCTTTGTACCTGTTGATATACTCGTCTATAAGCTCCCTTAATATATCACTCATATTTCTGCCTTCCGAGCCTGCTATAGCCTTTAACAACTTTACCTTCTCCTCTTCTATCCTGATAGTCGTAGCCACTTTTCCCATAGATTCATAAGTTAAGCTCGCCATGGCCGGCAGTCAATAAGGCATTATCTATATATCTTATGATTCGCTTCAATGTAAGTAAGGCGGAGTGGAGAAGCTACGGCTGGCAAATTCGGAACAGGATAAAGACCTTGGAAGAGCTGAGCAGATATGTGAAGCTTCTGCCGGAGGAGGTTGAAGGGATAAAGAGGACCCAAGGGTTATACCCTTTGGCGATAACCCCCTATTACCTATCCTTGATGGACCCGGAGGACCCCCAGGACCCTATCAGGCTCCAGGTAATTCCCAGAGCCGTAGAGGTTGAAGAGGAGGTTCAAAAGCACGGGGAGCCGGACGCCCTAAAAGAGGAGGGCCCTGTGCCCGGCCTAACCCATAGATATCCCGACAGAGCCTTGATGACCATTACCACCTTTTGCGCCTCTTACTGTAGATATTGCATGCGGAAAAGGATATTCTCGCAAGGTGAGAGGGCAAGGAGCAAAGAAGAGATAGACAGAATGATAGCTTACATAAGGTCGCACGAAGAGATTAAAGACGTTCTAATCTCCGGCGGAGACCCTCTAAGCCTTGGGGAAGACAAGATAGATTACGTTCTTAGGGAACTCAGGAAGATAAAGCACGTGGAGATAATAAGGTTCGGAACCCGCCTCCCCGTTCTCGCACCCCAGAGATTTTTAGAGGATAGGTTATTGGATACGCTTGAGAGATACTCCCCTATCTGGATAAATACCCACTTTAACCATAGCAGGGAGATAACCGAACTCGCTCAGGAGGCCATAGACAGGATTCTTAGAAGGGGGATACCCGTAAACAATCAGAGCGTCCTTCTTAAGGGTGTAAACGATGAGCCGCAAGAGATGCTTAAGCTCAACAGGGAGCTTTTGAGAATCAAGGTAAAGCCCCAATACCTGTTTCATTGCGACCCCATAAAAGGTGCGGTCCACTTTAGAACTACCGTTGACAAGGGACTGGAGATAATGGAATACCTGAGGGGAAGGATATCGGGTATGGGGATTCCCACCTACGCCGTGGACCTGCCGGGCGGTAAAGGAAAGGTACCTTTGCTACCCAACTACGTGATATCAAGGCAAGGCGATAGGTTTACCTTCAGAAACTACAAGGGGGAGCTGGTAGATTACGAGATAACCGAGCTTTAGCTCAGCTTCTCCAACGCCTTTGCGATTCTATTTATACCCTCTTCTAAAACTTCCATGGAGGTGGCGTAAGATAAGCGCAGGTAGCCTTGAGCGGCGAAGGCGGAACCCGGAACGCAGGCTACCTTTACTTC
>JALWEG010000028.1 GCA_027014155.1 Aquificaceae bacterium | reverse complement strand
GGCTACACCCGGTCTTCCCATTCCGAACCCGGCAGTTAAGCCCTCCTGCGCCGATGATACTGTGCCGGCTGCGGCACGGAAACCTAGGTCGCCGCCAGGGGGTTTTACTATTATGCTTGGCTCTCTTGTTCAGAAAAACGACACCAAGATACTGCTGGTGGTCCTTGACGGAGTGGGAGGTCTGCCCGTCAACGGACAAACGGAGCTTGAGAAAGCCAATACTCCCAATCTTGACCGTTTGACAAAAGTCTCGGCAACCGGACTCCATATCCCAGTTGATTACGGCATAACGCCCGGTAGCGGTCCGGGACACTTGGGCATATTCGGATACGACCCCCTTGAGTATTCCATAGGGAGGGGAATACTTGAGGCCTTAGGGTTGGGTTTGGAGGTAAAGGATACCGACATAGCCATCAGGGGCAATTACGCTACCGTAAGATACGAAGACGGCAAAGCCGTAGTGGTTGACAGACGTGCGGGTAGAATTCCCACGCAAGAAAATGAGAGAATCACCGCAAAAATCCAAGAGGCTGTAAAGGAGATAGACGGAGTTAAGGTAATTATAAAAGCGGGTATGGAGCACAGAACGGCCATACTGCTGAGATTTCCAGAGCCACTTGCACCCGGTAGCGATGAGATAAACGATACCGATCCACAGAAGGTAGGCTCTCAGCCGCTCCAAGCTAAAGGAGAAAATCCGGAAGCTCAGAAGGTAGCTCAGGTGGTAAATAAATTTGTAGAAAGGGTAGCCGAGGTTCTAAAAGACGAACCCAAGGCCAACTACCTGCTCCTGAGAGGATTTTCACGCAAACCTGACATACCTACAATGGAGGAAGCCTTCGGACTCAAAGCCTGTTGCGTGGCCGTATATCCCATGTATAAAGGATTGGCCAGCCTTGTGGGTATGGAGTTGATAGAGTTTGAAGGCAGTTCCTTAAAAGATGAGATAGAGGCCCTCAAGAAAGTTTGGAACAGCTACGACTTTTTCTTCATGCACGTAAAGAAAACCGACTCTTACGGAGAAGATGGAAACTACGAAGGTAAGGTCTCGGTCATAGAAGAGTTTGATAGGTTCCTGCCCGAGCTTTTAGAGCTAAAGCCCGATGTGGTGGCCATAACGGGAGACCACTCTACGCCTTCGGTTCTAAAGGGGCACTCCTGGCATCCGGTTCCTCTGCTCATTCACTCTCCTTACGTTTTAGGAAATACCTCGGACAGGTTTACCGAGAGGGAATGCCTGAAGGGAGAGATAGGCATAATCCCTGCCAAAAAGATAATGAACCTGCTCCTGGCCAACTCCTTAAGGCTCTCCAAGTTTGGAGCTTGACACAGGTATATACCCTATAGGATAATAGGCTTGCGTAAGCCATGAACATGGTAAGACTCCAGCTCATATATCCGGAAGAGCTTGTAAAGGAACCCGTTCTTTGCATGGTTTGCAAAAACTTTGACGTCATACTCAACATAAGAACCGCAAAGGTCAGCGCGGACACCGGGATACTGAGCGTGGAAATAGACGGGGAGGCGGACGAGATAGAGAGAGCCATAAAGTTTATAGAGGAGAAGGGAGTGAACGTCCAACCCATAGAAGGTCAGATATTCATGGAGTAATACCTTGGAAGAGCTCTGTCCCAAGTGCAACGTTCCCCTTTACGTAGTTGAGTGTTGCGGTGGAGGTATATGGTATTGCGACAGATGCAAAGAGTATTACTACTACGGAGAGGTGATAGAAGACCCTACCAATCAATTTCTTGAGCCGGAGGACTCAGAAGAAGAGAACGAATCACAGAGCTGATATCTTCTCCCTCCACTACGATTCTATAGACGGCGTCGCATATAGGAGTGTAAACACCCGTCTCCTCCGATAGCCTTTTTACGGCCTTGACCGTCTCTACTCCCTCTACGACCTGTCCCAGGTCTTTGAGAATATCCTTAACCTTCTCCCCCTTACCAATCCTGTAGCCGAAGGTTCTGTTGCGGGAAAGCTCGGAGGTGGCGGTGAGTATCAAGTCGCCCACGCCGGCGAGTCCGAAGAAGGTATCCTTTTTAGCTCCCAGTCCCTTGCCTATCCTGACCATTTCCGCCAATCCCCTCGTGATAAGTGCCGCCCTTGCGTTATGTCCGTAGCCGAGTCCGTCCGATATACCGCAGGCAAGAGCTATCACATTCTTCAGAGCACCTCCCAGCTCCACGCCGGTTATATCAGAGTTCAAATAAACCCTAAAGTTCTCGGCGCTTACGGCTCTCTGAAGCTCCTTGGCTCTGTCCAAATCCTCGTATCCCAACACCAAAGCTGTAGGCATTCCCAGAGATACCTCCTTGGCAAAGGAGGGACCCGATAGAACGAACACCCTTGCGGAAGGCTCAACCTCTTTTACAACCTGCGAGACCCTCTTATAGCTTCCCACCTCCAGACCTTTGGATAGGGATATCACCTCTTTACCCGAAAGGTTCAACTCCGATATAGCACCCCTTATCACCTGAGTGGGCAGTGCGAGCAGTAATGTATCGGAAAACTCAAGCACCTCTTGAGCGTTCGTGGTAGCCTTCACACTTTGTGGCAGCTCCAAATCCATGTAAGGATGCTTCCCTTTATTTATTAAACCCACCGCTTCGCGGTTGATATCAAAGATAAGAACCTCGTGGGACAGCCTTCCCAAGTGGAGCGAGACCGCAACACCCCACCGCCCACCGCCCAAAACACCAAACTTCATAACTATAAAGTTTACACTTTAACCAAAAGGTCTGAAAGAAATGGCACAATAATTATCTATGGAGAGAGCTATCGTAGGCGTGATAATGGGCAGCATATCCGATTGGGAGCACATGAAAGGCGCCGTGGACATACTCAAAGAGTTCGGCGTCCCCTACGAGGCAAAGGTGGTCTCCGCCCACCGCACGCCGGAACTCATGTATGAGTACGCCAGGTCTGCAGAGGAAAGGGGCATTGAGGTGATAATAGCCGGTGCGGGCGGTTCTGCTCACCTGCCGGGAATGGTTGCCTCACTTACGACCCTACCGGTTATAGGCGTTCCCGTCCCTTCCAGACATCTCTCAGGTATAGATTCCCTTTACTCAATAGTCCAGATGCCCGCGGGCATACCGGTGGCCACCGTAGCCATAGGCAACTCCACCAACGCGGGATTGCTTGCGGTGAGGATACTCTCTATCAAGTACCCCGAGCTTTCTGAAAAGCTAAAAGATTATAAAAGGAAGCTGGAAGACAAGGTTATGAATATGAAGATAGAAGAGTAAGAGACCTTTGTCCTCCAGCGACCCTTCCGAGCATTGAACTCCCTTAATGGGTAAGCTTTTTAGATGAAGCAGAGAGCTTCAAAAGGAGTTCCTCCTCTACCTTTTTTGCAGCCTCTACGGGGTCGGGATTCACTATGAACCTTGCCCCCAGGTAATCTTCCAAATCTCTCGTTAGGAGTCTCGTAAAGGAAGGAGCTCCGGTAATTGGAGGAGGGGGGTTTAGGAAAACGTTAACTCCGAGGGATACCGCGAGCAGTCCATCAATGTAGGCATCGTTGTTATAGTATTCCGGTGCTGCAGCTATAACTGGAAGCCTTGAGGGGTCCACACCGAAGTAGTTAGACAGCGCAATGATGAGCAGAGCCATTCTTCCCGTATCCAAACAGGAGCCGAAGTTGAGCACGGGAGGTATCTCAAGGGAGCTGCACACCTGCCTTAATCCGTCCCCCGCAAACCTGTCTATCGCCTCCAAGTTTGTAAATCCCTCTACCTGTGCCATGCTGGAGGCGCACCCGGCTATGAGAACGAGGATATCTCTCTTAAGAAGCTCTTTAACGAACTCGTAAGTGAATGCTCCATGGCCGTTCCTCATGGTTACGCAACTGACCAATCCGACCACACCCTTCATGTATCCCTTATTTATAGCTTCCATGAGGTTGTCTGGGCTGCCGAGCTTCTTGAGCAAGCTCTCAACTCCAAAGCCCGCTATGTACTTGGTCTTATTTTCCGGGACAAATCTCGGATAAGGGGTCTTCTTCCTCTCTTTGAAAGCCTCTATAGCCTTGAGTATTATGTATTTAGCCTGTTCTCTAACGTTGACGGGGTCGTAAACGAGCTTCTGGTCCCTATCAACCTCTCTGAGTTTAACAACCGATGAGACGGAAATCAGCTTGGTATGAAGTTTGAGCTTGTGAACGAGATTGTTCAATCCGGGAGCCGCACAGTTTTTATCAAGGACGAAGACGTCAACCACCCCCGTTCCGGCCAAAAACTCTTGGGAGAGCCAGTTTCCAACTTGGCCGTCTATAAATTTAGAGGTTTCCGGTCTCTGAATAAGCTCTTGGCCCGTGCAAAGACTGCCATAGACCTTGATACCTTTTGCTCCCGCCTGTCTTGCGATTTCCTGAAACTCCTCTGTCTTTGCCAGCTCCGCAACTACACTTCCGGTCCAAGGGACGTGGCCGTGAACCACGATATTGACGTAATCTTTATCCAGAACTCCCAGGTCGGCGTATCCCTCGTTTATCTCGGGAGAGCCGAAGACCACATCTCTAAAAATCGAAGAGGCTACATTTGCGAGAAATCCCGCGGATATTCCCAATCTCAGAGCCGTGAGGGCGAGGTCTAAGAAGTCGGTATCCACGTTCGGCATTATTTTGGCACTTGCCTCGTGGGACTCTTTGAGAAAACCACCGGGGAGGATACCTAAGGTTTTCCATAACTCCACCCTGCTTTTTGGAGCGAGTCTTTCTACGAGCGCCAAAGGC
The DNA here is from genome assembly GCA_027014155.1 of Aquificaceae bacterium. GTDB lineage: Bacteria > Aquificota > Aquificia > Aquificales > Aquificaceae > WFYI01. Next base: position 7,848 of record JALWEG010000028.1, on the reverse strand, counting down.
TCATCAATGTCTTTCAGGTATTCGTTCTCCAAGAACGTATACAATTCCCTTAAGTTCTTCCGAGTCTCTCCCTCCTCGTAGGGAAGTCCCAGGCTCTCCATGAACCACTTTAACTTTTCCTCATCTCTTACCTTGAAGGGACTTTTTCCCTCTGCCATAGCCTTTACGGTCTTTAATGTGTACTTGAAGTCGTGGGTGTAGGCGGCACCTCCGTTTATGACGAGCCTGAGAAGGTTCCTTGCGGCTATGCCGTCCGCGTCTATCCCGCACCTACCCAGCGGCGCTCTCCTCCTTATCCTGCATGGTCCGTCAGGACACAGGGTACAACAGATTCCCTGTTCTCCGAACCTGCAGTAATTCTTCTGGCGAGCCATACGCTCAACGTAAGTGTTCCTGTAGCCCAGCTGGAGCAGGAAGCCGTGAACCTGCCTGTTGCTTTCATGAGTTAAATTACAGGTTTTGCACTCCATCTTTTCCCACCTCCACTCTTAACCTTGCAAACTCCGTGCCATTTTGTAAGTATGGATTTACTTAGCTTTTATCGGTTCGCTTCTTTTCGATAGCTACAATTTTGTAGATTCAGCGATAATTTTGTAAATCCAGGATTTTGAGAGCCTCTTTACGTTGGCAAAAGCGCTCGGTCGGAGCGTTGTAAAATTTACCTACATGAAGGTCGGCATACTGGGTGGTGGTCAGCTGGGTTGGATGACCGTTCTGGAAGGCAGGAAGCTGGGCCACGAGTTTTACGTTCTGGACAAGAGTCCCAACTCCCCGGCGGCCAGAGTGGCCGACGGTTGGTATCCCCCTAACAGAGCGAGAGAGTTCTCGGATAGGTGTAATGTTATTACCTACGAGTTTGAGCATATAGACGAGAACGTGCTCAGCTCCCTCGGTAAAGATACCACACCCCCGTTGGAGGTTCTTAGACTGAAAAAGAGCAGAATCTTAGAGAAGCGCTTTCTCCTCTATCACGGCTATCCGGTAGCGCCCTTTGAGGTGCTAAGAACGAGGGAGTTAACCCAGCTTGAGCTTAGAAAGACCCTTGTTGCTAAGGCTCAGAGCCTCGGATACGACGGCAAGGGACAGTATGTAATTGAGTCCCCAGAAGACTTAAAGCCCTTGCTGGAGAACCACGGTCCCGATGAGGAGTTCCTCGTGGAGGAGTTCGTTGACTTTTCCGCAGAGGTGTCCCTAATAGGAGTTAGGGATTACGAGGGCAGGGTTGAGATGTACCCCGTGTCCTTCAATTACCACCGCGAGGGTATTCTCCTCTACAACTACGCTCCTTACGATACACCCTTGGAAAGCAGGCTAAAGGATATAGTCTCCCGCCTGATGGAGGACCTGAAGGTGGTGGGTCTGCTGGCGGTGGAGTTCTTTATCACCAAGGAGGGCGAGCCTCTGGTAAACGAGTTTGCTCCCAGACCCCACAACACGGGGCACTACACCTTGGACGGAGCGTACACCTCCCAGTTTGAGAACCTTCTGAGGGCCATCACGGGTCTGCCTTTGGGAAGCACCGACCTCAAGCTACCCACAGGTATGGTAAACCTCTTGGGTGTGTCCCTGGAGGACTTTGACGTGAAGGAGCTTCTATCCCTGCCGGGCGTAAAGCTCTACTGGTACGGTAAGGAAAAGAGACCCAAGAGAAAGCTGGGACACGTGAACGTGTGCGGAAAGAGCGTTGAAGAGGTTAAGGAAAAGATGGAGGTAGTTCTCAAGAGTATATACGGGGAGGCGTACCTTGGGGTAGAATAGTCTGGCCATGGACAAGCTCAAGGAGATGATACGGGAGCGCTCCCTAAGGGTTGCGCAGGAACCTATCTTCAAGTTGGCTTCCGGAAAGCTGAGCCGTTTCTACCTGGACTTGAAGCAGATAACCTTTGACCCTGAAGGCGTGTACCTGTTGGGTGAACGCATGTACGAGCTTCTTAAGGATTTTAGTCCCGATGCTGCAGGTGGGCTTACCTTAGGGGCAGACCCCATAGCCTACGCGGTGTGCTTCGCATCTTACAGGGACGGCAACCCCATAAAACCCTTCGTGGTAAGGAAGGAACCCAAGGGACACGGCATGAGGAGGCAGATAGAGGGTCTCGTGTCCGAGGGCGAAAAGGTGGCCGTTCTTGAGGACGTAATTACCACGGGCGGCTCCGCCCTTAAGGCGGTAAGGGCCTGCAAGGAAGTGGGATTTGAGGTTATAGGGGTGTTCGCCGTGGTTGATAGACAAGAAGGCGGAGAAGAGAACATAAAGGCCGAAGGACTTGAGCTTTACTCAATCTTTAAGCTCTCCGATTTCGTATCTTAGCCTCTCCTTTAGCTCGCTTAGCTTGAGCAAAGCCTGAAGGGGCGTCGTGGAGGCTATGTCTATGGATAAAATCTCTTTGAGTATGTCCCTCAGGTGGCTCTCCTCCACTTCCTCGGACCTTTTGTAGGTTTCCTCAAGAACGGGAAGGCTGTCGTCCTCCATGATAGCTAAAAGCTCCCTGGCACGGACTATCACCTCCCGGGGGAGGCCCGCCATGGCCGCCACCTCCACACCGAAGCTTCCTCTGGCCGTCCCTTCCTTCAGCCTGTAAAGGAAGCTGATTTTCCCACCACCCTCGCCGACGCTCATGTGATAGTTCTTTACACCTTTAATCTCTTGCTCCATCTGGGTTATCTCAAGGAAGTGGGTAGCCAACAGAGTCTTCGCTCTGATATTTCTGATTATGTGTTCGGACAGGGCACGGGTTATGGCTATCCCATCGTAGGTGGAGGTTCCTCTCCCAATTTCGTCAAGGATAATGAGGCTTTTGGAAGTGGCGTTATTGAGTATGTTGGCCACGTCTAACATCTCGTTCATGAAGGTGGACACTCCCAGAGCGAGCAGGTCTCCGGAACCTATTCTCGCAAATACGGCGTCCACGTTCCCTATCCTCGCCCGGGAGCAGGGGATGAAGCTGCCCATGTGCGCCATCAGGGTAAGCACCGCCACCTGCCTTATGTAGCTGGACTTGCCCGCCATGTTGGGTCCCGTTATCACGTGGAAGAAGCTCTCCTCGCTTAGGTGTGTATCGTTGGGAACGAAGTCCTCGGTAAATTCCTCTATGACCGGGTGTCTGCCCTCTTCAATCTCTATCTCAAACCCTTCGTGAACCTCGGGTCTGTTCCAACCCTTCTCGTAGGCTATCTGAGCCAAGGACTGCAGGTAGTCTATCTCCCCAATCCTCTGAGCGTTCCTGCCTATCTTCTCTATACTCTTGAGGATAAACTCCCTGAGCTCCACAAAGAGCTCATACTCTATATCGTTTATACGGCTCTGGGCCGAGAGTACCTTCTCTTCAAGGCTCTGTAGCCGGTCGGTGGTGAACCTTTCGGAGTTGGAGAGGGTCTGCCTCCTGCGGAAGTAATCCGGCACGTAGCGGAGGTTGGGCTTGGTAATCTCTATGTAAAAGCCCATCACCTTGTTGTAGCCCACCTTGAGGCTCGTTATACCCGTCTCTTTCCTGAGCTTGCTCTCGTATTCCTTTATTATCCTCTTTGAGTTGTCCCTTACAGCTCTGAGCTCGTCCAGATAGGCGTTCACGCCCTCCTTTATGAGTCCTCCCTCTTTCAAGTGCAGTGGTGGGTCATCGGTCAGAACCCTGTCTATTTCGCGGGCTACCGGACTCGTATCCTCAAGACTTTTTGCCAGCTGTGCCAGGTAAGCCGAGTCTGCGGAGCCCAGAACGTCTCTTAGCCTTTCTACTAAGAAGAGGGAGTTTTTTAGGTGCAGAATTTCCCTTGGGTTGGCCATGTTGGAGCTGATTTTGGAAACCAGCCTTTCTAAATCGGACATGGAGGAGAGTATTTCCCTTACCTCTTTGCGCAGGGAGGGTTTGTCTAACAGCTCTTGAACGCTATCCTGCACCGGTTTAATCTTGCTCACCTCTCTGAGGGGATTCAGGATTCTGAATCTGAGCCTCCTCCTGCCCATGCCCGTGAGGGTTCTGTCCATAACACCGAGCAAAGAGTGAGCTTTGCTACCCTCTATGCTCTCGGTCAGCTCAAGCCCTCTCCTGGCTTTGAGGTCTATGCGCACGTAGCCCTCGTTTATGTAAGGCTTGGGTTTGTTCAAGAAGGGCATAAAGCTCTTCTGGGTTTGCTTAACATACTTGAAGACCGCCCACAGGGCCGGCAAACACTCGTCGCTTTCAAAACCCAAAGCTCTAAGATTAAACACACCTAAGTGCTCGTAGAGTTCCTCACTCCTGTAGTAGAACTCCTCCGGAAGGTAGGTGGTAAAAAACCCCAAGATTTTTTCCAGGTCCTTTAGCTCCGTCCCCCGGGGAAGCAGAAGCTCTCTTACAGGGAGCTTGGAAAGGAAGTCGGTCAGCTCTTTGGCCTTTACCTTGGCTCCTAAGAACTCCCCTACGCTCAGGTTGATGTAGCCCACCAGGTAATTGCTTCCTTTCGGATATACGGACGCTACGCCGTGGCTTTCCTTCTCAAAAAAGGTACCCGGCGTTATTACCCTTATTACCTCTCTCTTTACTATCCCCTTGGCTTTGGAAGCCTCCTCAACCTGCTCGCAGATGGCCACCTTGTAGCCCTTGTTAACGAGTCTCGCTATGTAAGAGTTAGCAGAGTGGTAAGGCACGCCGCACATGGGAATCCTCTCTCTACCCTTTCCCGCGGGCCTTGAGGTTAGGACGAGGTTCAGCTCCTTGGAACCTATCTGGGCGTCTTCAAAGAAAAGCTCGTAGAAGTCTCCGAGCCTGAACAGGAGAAGGCAGTCGGAATACTGGCTTTTAAAGTACTGATACTGGGCGAGCATCGGGGTGGACTCTTGGGAGTCCTTAAAATCTCGCTTCACAGCTGTGTTCGTACTCTATAAGTTCTTTTATCTGGGGCTTCTCTCCGCAAAGTGGACAGCCGGGGTCCTTCCTGAGTTTGACCTTACGAAAGTCCATGGACAGGGCGTCCATAACGAGGAGCTTACCCACCAAGGGTTCCCCTATACCCAGCAGGACCTTGATAGCTTCGGTGGCCTGTATGCAGCCCATTATCCCGCCTATGGCACCCAATATCCCGGCCTCCTGGCAAGAGGGAACGAGCCCGGGGGGCGGCGGCTCAGGAAACAGACATCTGTAGCAGGGGGAGTTTTCCTTGTCTCTGAAGTCAAATACGGTACATTGGCCCTCAAATCTGAGCATGGCCGCAGATACGAGGGGCTTTCCCGCGAAGAAGCAGGCATCGTTTATTAAAAACCTGGTGGGAAAGTTGTCCGTTCCGTCAAGGACTATGTCGTAGTCCTTTATCAGGTCCATTATGTTCTCTTTGTTGACCAGCGTGTTGTAGGCCACCAGCTCCACGTCCGGGTTGAGAGCTTTTAGCGTTTTCTTGGCGGACTCCACCTTGGGCTCCCCTACCCTGTCGGTGGTGTGGAGTATCTGCCTCTGGAGGTTGGAAAAGTCCACCGTATCGTAGTCCACAAAGCCCACCTTTCCCACGCCGGCGGCCACCAAGTAAAAGAGTGCAGGAGAACCCAGGCCACCCGCACCTATCACGAGAACCTTGGATTTTAGAAGCTTTTCCTGACCCTTTCCCCCCACTTCGGGGAGTATTATGTGCCGAGCGTACCTCTTAATCTGTTCCTCGGTGAAGTTGAACATCTTTATTAATATAATCCAAACTCAAGCAAGCTCGGAGAGTTTGCTCTTTAGCTCCTCCACACCGCTCTCCTCGGTAAGCCCCAAGGCTTCCAGAAGCCTACCTACGCTGACCCACTTCTTTAGAACCATACCTTGAGTTATGAGCTTCTCAAAGGGTTCATCTTCCTCAACCAACCCTATATCTTTGAAAAACTTCTGAAAGAACCTTGAGTATAGCAGATGGAGAACGGCGTGCTCTATGCCTCCGACGTATATGTCCACCGGCATCCAGTAATGGGCGCTCTCTTTTGAGAAGGCCTCCTGCTCGTTCTTGGGGTCGCAGTACCTCAGGAAGTACCAGGAGGAGTCAAAGAAGGTGTCCATGGTGTCCGTTTCCCTCTTTGCAGGGGCACCGCACTTGGGACAGGTGGTATTCACAAACTCCTCAGAGCTGCCAAGGGGATTACCCCTGCCGGAGAACTCCACGCCTAAGGGCAACTTAACGGGTAGAGATTCCTCAGGTACAGGCACTACCCCACACCTATCGCAGTAAACCACGGGTATGGGAGTTCCCCAGTATCTCTGCCTTGATACGTTCCAATCTTTCAACCTGTAAGTGGTTTTGGGCTCTCCGAGTCCCTTATCTTTGAGCCAGAGGGTTATCTTCTCTTTGGCCTCTTCGCTGTCCATACCGTTGAAGTCCCCGGAATTTACGAGCCTTCCCCTGCCTTCGTAAGCTCCTCTCTCAAAGTCCCAAGCTCCCTGATAAGGTTTTACGACGGGTATCACGGGCAGGTCGTACTTCTTGGCAAACTCCCAGTCCCTCTGATCGTGAGCCGGCACGCACATTATCGCACCGGTTCCGTACTCGTACAGCACGTAATTGGCGGTCCAGACGGGTATCTCCCTTCCGGTGGCCGGGTTTACCGCATAAACTCCCAAAAAGACCCCTTCCTTATCTCTGAGCGTGCTCCTCTCCCTCGTGGACAGCCGCTTAACCTTCTCTAAGAACTCTTTAACTTCTTCCTCTTTTCCACCCTCCTCCGCCAGCCTGAGGGTCAGGGGGTGCTCCGGCGCTAAAACCACGAAGGTAGCACCGAAAACGGTGTCGGGCCTCGTGGTGAACACCTCTACGGGGGTTTCTCCCACTAAGAACTTGAGCAGTGCTCCCTGAGACCTGCCTATCCAGTTCCTCTGCTGAGCTACAACCCTCTCAGGCCATTTACCCTTCAGCTTTTCAAGGTCGTCAAGGAGCCTCTGCGCGTAATCGGTTATCCTGAGAAACCAGGAAGGTATCTCCCTTTGAACCACCTGGGTTCCACACCTCCAGCATTTGCCCTCTATAACCTGTTCGTTGGCAAGCACCGTCTCGTCGTGGGGGCACCAGTTGACCAGAGCCGACCTTCTATAGGCCACTCCCCTCCTTAGCATCTGCAGGAATATCCATTGATTCCATCTGTAGTACTCTTCGTCGCAGGTGGCAAGCTCCCTATCCCAGTCGTAGGAAAAGCCCAAAGCTCTAAGTTGCTCCCTCATCTGCTCTATGTTCCGATAGGTCCACCTGGCGGGATGTATACCCTGCTTTATGGCCGCGTTCTCCGCCGGCAGTCCGAAGGCGTCCCAACCCATCGGGTGAAGAACCTCGTAGCCTTTCATTCTGAGAAATCTCGCTATGGCGTCCCCTATGGTATAGTTCCTAACGTGTCCCATGTGAATCTTACCCGAAGGGTAAGGGAACATCTCCAAGACGTACCTTTTGGAACTTTTGGCCTTCTCTTTGGCTTTGAACACGCCCCTCTTTTCCCATTCGGTCTGCCACTTTCTCTCTATCTTCTTCGGGTCGTAGCCTTTCATCGGAATGTATATTATATCTGTGAGCCTGAGGCTTTCGCGAAAAGCTTGCGGGATTTTGTTTGTGAGTATAGCCCGAAATTTCTAAAAACTCTTGACAATATATAGCCATTGACCACATTAATTTGCCGTGAAGCCTAAAGAGGTAATGGAAGTCTTAAGAATTTCCAGAAGCACACTCAGAAGGCTCAGAAAAAAGGGAAAGATAAAGGCGATAAAGCTCCCAAACGGAAGATACGACTATGACGAAGAAAGTGTCTATAGATACCTCCTTGAAACTACGGGTAAACCACCACAAAGAAAAACCGTCATCTACGCAAGAGTGTCCACCTCAAAACAGAAGCAAGACCTTGTAAATCAGGTGGAGCTCGCAAAAAGTTTTTGC